>NZ_JBQKGG010000002.1:0-305172 GCF_052118925.1 Candidatus Paralachnospira sp. LCP21S3_A2 | reverse complement strand
TTTTCCTTTGTCTCGCCATAAAAATATCCTCCTGGATTAATATTTATTTTAACATCAATCCGAGAGGATATATACTCTATTATGAGTTTACACAAAATTCATTACAGTCTCGCTGGAGATGGATTCTGTGTCTGCCTGTATGAAACCGGTCGGTTGGCAGCTTCTTAAATCACCGGCAAGGATTTCGGAATCAAAGGTGATCCGAAAGTCCGGATCCTCTTTCCCGAACCATATCGAGTGTTCATAACCAACCTGAGAGTTGGATGAGGACACTCGATTTCTTTTTGCCTACATTTTGCATCTTCTTGTATGTATGAGCAGGGATTAACCTGCTCTTTTTGTTATGCCGGTAACGCATTCGGAACATACTCTACGGCAACACCCTTGCGGGTTTCTTCGCGGTAATTGTGCTGTCTTGCAAGACTCGGCAGTTCCAGATACCCCACAAACTTGTAGTGAATCTTTATCTGTTGTTTGCGGTTTTTGCCGGTGCCCGTTACTTCGTATACATCAATGCGGTCGATGAGTTCCTGCAACAGAGGGGCTGTGAGTTTATCCATCTGCATAAATTTCCGAACAGCGGCCATAAACTTTTCCTTTCCAAGCTGCATTTCATCCACTTCCGACAGGCGTTTGCGGTATGCGCTGATCTTTTCTTTTAGGTCCAACCGTTCCGTCTCGTATTTGTTTGAAAACCGCATAAACATCTCATCGCTCAGTTTGCCCGAAACATTATCCTCGTAGCACTTTATACACAGCTCAGACACCTGCTCACTGCGAACAATACACTTTTGCAGCTCTCCCTCAATGTGTTTTTTCTCTTTAAGAATATCCGCATTGGTCTTGCTTGCAAGCAGAGCGGCAAAACTTTCCTCATCATCGCAAAGACATTTAGACAGCCTGCGAAGCTCTAAGGTTACCACTTGTTCAATAGCGTCTGCTCTCAGATAATGCGTTGAGGAACAGGTTCCGCGGTTGCCGTGATAATTGCCGCACATAAAGAACGGAATATCCTCTTTGTCGTGCTTAATATTAAACCACAGCTTTTTCCCGCAATCGGCGCAGTAGAGCAAATCGCAGAACATATTGCGCTCCCAGTTTTCCGGTTTGGGATTGCGGCGGCGGGTTTTGCCTATAAACTTCTGTACCTGTTCAAAGGTTTCACGGTCAATAATCGGCTCGTGAACATTTTTGAAAATCGCCCATTTATCCTCGGGATTAGCATACCGTGTTTTGTTCTTGAAGGATTTAGAGCAGGTTTTGAAGTTGATAATATCCCCGCAGTATTCCTGCTGAGCGAGGATTTTTGAAACCGTAGTTTTGCACCACTTGTACGGATTCGGCTGTGTTTTCTTACCGCCCCTCGGAAGTCCCTTGCTCTGCCAATACGCCATAGGCACAAGCACCTTGCGTTCCTGTAGGATTCGGGCGATCGTTTCGGCACCCTTGCCCTCTAAGGTCATTTTAAAAATATCCTTTACAACGGCTGCTGCCTCCGAGTCAATAATCCATTTCTTTTTGTTTTCAGGAGATTTCATATACCCATACGGCGGCTGAGATAGCGGTTCGCCTGAAGTCCCTCGGATACGATGAGCAGAACGCACCTTTCGGCTGATATCACGGGCGTACATCTCGTTCATAACATTCTTAAACGGTGCTATTTCGTTTTCACCCTCGTCGCTGTCCACTAAGTCGTTGATAGCAATGAAACGAACATTATGGTCGGGAAAATAAATATCCGTATACTGCCCGACGGTGACATAGTCACGCCCAAGACGAGACAAATCTTTGACGATTACAGTTGACACATAGCCCATCTCTATATCGTCAAGCATTGACTGAAAACCGGGACGGTCAAACCGTGTTCCGGTGATACCGTCGTCCACATAAAACCGGGTGTTTGAAAATCCGTTTTCTTTAGCGTACTTTGTGAGCATTTTGCGCTGGTTGACAATGGAATTGCTGTCGCCGTCTCCTCCATCGTCACGAGACAGGCGGCAGTAAAGCGCCGTGATCCCTGTTTGTTCAATTTTCTTTCTCGACTGCATTTAGTCCTCCTTCCCGGCAGCCGAACACACATATTTCTCTGCCATTGTATCTTCAAATATTTCACCGGTCAAATCTGTGAAATCGCTTGTGATACTTTTCTCGAAACGACTCTTAATCGTGTTTTCCGATTTCATCGGTTCAAATTCAGAAAACACCGTAAAGGTCACATTGCCGATTTTATATTTGTGAGTTTTGCCGTCGGAAATGCCAACGATCCAGTTTGTTCTTTTATTCATTATGAACTCCCCCTTATCTTGAATCCCGGTCATGCTGACGAGCGCGATATTTGTTGTAGTAATCTACAGCTTTAACAATAAAATCTTCTTTCTGCTGTAGCGTGTAGCCGCTTGGAATTTTACCCGCTAACCGTGCTGAGGGAATTTTGATTGTTTCCTTTTGATTTGCTTTTTCACGGGACAGGATTTCGCCGATGTCGTAAGCCGAGAGTTGTCTATCCTGAAACCGCTTTTTCATTTCAACGGCTTGCGCATAAGACGGTGTGCAATCGTTCATTTCACATTCCTCTAACACGGCGTATTGTTCTTCGTCGCCGAGATAAGACAAAGCCTCGCCGACCATAAGCGCAATTTTGCCCTCGTCCATCAGATCAAGTAGTTCAGGAATAAGGTGGGTCAGGCGAATGAAACGGCGTACTGTTTCACGGCTTTCGTTTAATGTTTCCCCAATAATATCTCCCGTGCGTAACTTCGCCACAGGTTGTGTCGAAGTTAAATCCGTCCGTTTGCCCTGATGTGATAGCGCCTCCATTTTTAGCTTGTAGGCAAACGCCTTTTCGCTGGGTAGGATATGCTCTCTGTGTAGGTTGCTGTCCACTACCGCAATAGCAGCAGAGTCACGGTCAAGAGCATAAATTAAGGCAGGGACTTCCGTGATCCCTGCCTTAACTGCGGCGTGTAAGCGGCGGTGTCCACTTATCACCTCATATTCATCTGTGTTTTCAATCGGTCGGACAATCAGCGGCGAAAGAATTCCTTGCGTCTGTACGCTTTCGATCAAGGTATTCATTTCCTCATCGTCCTTTACCTTGAACGGATGTCCCGCAAACGGGCGAAGTTTTTCTACCGGAATATTAACTGGTTTTTTCATAGTATTTTTCATTTTCATCTACTCCTATCTAAATATCTTGCACGGGCTTTTCTCTCAAGCTCGCATTCTTGTTTTAATAATTCATACAAATGCGGAGACTTCTCCAAAATCTTCTCCGCACGGCGAAGCTTTTCTCGAACAGGCTTCATTTGTTTGCTGATCGCTTTTCGGCTCTCTTTGTTTTGGCTTTCATCCTCCAGCGATTTTGGACGGCGGATACGGTTGCTAAGCGTTTTACGCTCACGCTCCAAATCGGATAACTGCGCTTTGCTTTCGTCGATGTTGGCTTGCAAATCGGCTACGGTGTGAATGTCATTTTCTTTAAGGAAATGATAATCTGAAATCAGCTCTTTCAAATCCTTTTCCGCCGCCCTTAAATCCGGTGACAGCAGCATTACATCGGCAAGCTCGGCGGCAATTTGGATAACCGTTATGATGATATAGAAAATCGTATCCACAAAAACCGTCGCCGCATCATAGCAGTGGTCAATAGAAAATTCAAGCTTTCGCAGTTCATCTTCCAGCGGAAACTTTTTAGGTCTGTACGGCGGACGGTACTCCAAGGTGAATAGGTGATATCTGTTCTCGGCGTTTCTGTCTAACTGCGCCTGCACAATCTCTTTTGTAAAACCGATATTTGCAAGACGAACAGAACGCTCCCAATGCTTTGCCTTCACGGAAAAACGCACGGGATCAAGGGTATATCCGAGCGCATAAAGTTGATTTTCAAACTCTCTTGGAGAGGTTGCAAAAGACAAGCAATATTCCACATCCTCACGAAGATAGTCCCGATGTGTTTTCTTGCCGGACTTATGCCGCCAATAATCCTTTTTGTGTCCGCCGTAGAAGTTACTGTTTTCAAGAACAGACAAACCGTGCTCTCGGCATATCTCATCCGACACACGGCGAAGTTCCTTGTGGTCGCCGATTTTGTTCTTGAACTTAACACCGTCCTTGTAGGACACGGGATTTACAACGAAATGGCAATGCACATTATCTGTATTCAAATGCACGGTCACAAGCACCTGATACCTATCGCCCCACATCTTTCGGGCAGTGACTTTGCCGATTTCAAATGCCTGCTCCGGTGTGACTTCGCCTGCCGCAAAGCTCTGTATTCCGTGATAGCCGACAACCTTGCCACGCATCCCGAACCGCCGCTGTACGGCAACCATTTCGGCATAGGCATTTTGCTTGGAGCAGTTAATACCGCTGACATACATTTTACGGTCGGTCTTGCTGTCATTTTCGGCATAAGAAAGCGCCGCATATAAATCGTCATCCAAATATCTTCGGTCGGTGGTTTTGTCTGGATTGTCGGCATAGTCAAGCGTTGCTTTCAAATTCTTGTAAATAGGCCAAAAGCCTGTTACAGCCACGTCGCATCACCCTTTTCCCGGCAACAAAAATGCCGCCGTAATCTCTTTTAGTACCGTGCTAATTTCCACATCCAATTCCGGTGAATTGGCTTTATCTGCAAGCTCATCGAGCTTTTCAAGGCAAAGAAAAAGAGCGTCAGGCGGAATACCTCTCGGCTCGTACCCTAACGCTCTTTGCTTTACATATTCAGTTGTACTCAGCCCGCACTTTCGGGCTTTTGATTGTATTTTCTCTTTTTCTTTTGCCGTGACACGCATGGCGATTCGTATATCTTTCATATACATTATTCCTTCTTTCATTCTTTTTTTCGGGGGATTGGGGGCGGTCAGCCCTCAAAGAGTCAGCCGATTTCGGCTGTGAGGGGGACTTTTGTGGCACACAAAATCCCTGCTTGTTATACCGTAAGACAAATCCCACAGGGCATAATAATAAGCGACTCTCAAATGCCGTAATTTCAGCGAATTTCTCCGTTGCACGATACCGAAAACGCTTCTTTTCCCATTGGGGCATGCCTCGTTATTGAGCCAAAATGGCTCTACTTTTACGTCAAAATAACAGTTTTGAGCCAAATATCGGCGTTTTGGCTCAACAAATTTGCCTAAAAAAATCTGCTGCGAAATTTGTAAATGAATTTGATTTTCGTCCGTTGCTTCGGTGTGATTTTCAATACCATTGCTTTCGCCTCCTTTCCGTTTTTCGGGCAAAAAAAAGCCGCCGAGTACAACCTCGACGGCTCATTTCCTGCCTTCTGTATATATAATAACGGAAAACAGAGATTTTTTACGAAACAGCGCAACAACTAAAACTTTAAAAACGCAACAAGCGGTAACCCTTGAAAATCAGCGCTGTTTACGGTATAATAAAATATATAATACTTATGCGAACAGAACTTTTTGATTCTATACAGCATCAAGTACAGTTTTTGGTACAGTGCTTGTGATAGAATAGAAGCAAAGGAGCAAAAAAATGATTTCTGCGTTTTTTACTGCCGATTACCGTGACGGGAGAGTAATATTCGGAGGCAAAAGCTATCCCGCCGGAGTGTTTGCCACGCACCTACTCAATCAGTTTTACATAAAAGATACTGCCGCGCGGATTGCAGTATTTCGGGATGATTTGAATTATCATATTCTCACACAGCTTAGCAACGGATACTTGAGCATCACGGAATTTGTGAAAACGGGTGCAAATACTCTTGAAGCCTTAAAAGCATTGCCAAAACTACGACCGTTTGACGGGCTGAATATTGAAGAAATCCAAAATACAGTAACAACGCTTTTCACAGAAGAAAACGGGCAGAAGATATGCGAATACTTTGCCGACAAGGCAAAGCTCAGTTTATTGACACAAGATGATATTGCCGCCGGCACGGCGGACAGGATGAAAAACGTAACGGATTTTTCTGTAATTGAAAGTAACATTACAGAGATAAAATCGATACTGTTATTTTTTGATTCTCTTGCAGATGACTTGATACTTGCACACGGGAGCCTATTAAAATTCTGCAGGCGCATTGACGAGGTTGAACGACTTGACGAGGCGCATTTATTACCATTGGCGTTAGAAATATTCGTAGACTATCACTTTACGCAAAGCGGCATATATATTTCGGTGAAAAAGAATGCAAAAAGCGTAACCGGAATCGTTGCAAAAAGACTGAATTTCGACAGCTATTACAGCTTGATCCTGACAGACTTTTTTGAGGGGCTACACTACGGACACTATCCCCGCAAGTGTGAAATTTGCGGAAAGTATTTTCTTATGCAAAGCGCAAGACGGCAGAAATATTGCCCCTACGGTATTGCGCCGGAGCTGTATCGGGGTAAAAAGATAACTTGTCGAAAATATGCCGCCGTGCTGAACAGAAAAGAAAAAGCAGAAAACGATCCTATCGTATCGCTGTATAACCGCCGCTGTGGAGCCATTCGTACAGAGGTTGGCAGATGTACAATATCAAAAGCTTTTGGTGAAGCGGCGAAACATCTTGCAAAGGAACATAAGCTGAGAGCGTTGGCGGACGATCAATATGCAAAAACGCAGTATAGAAAAGACATGAGCCGAGAGGCGTTATACACCGAAGTGGACAGGATTTTAAAGTGAAAGAAGGTGTGTGCCGGTGAAAAACGAAAAGTGGACAGAAGATTTGTATTTATACCGTATGAAACCGGCACCGCTGAAAAGGGATGATTTTCAGGAGTATATTGCTCTTTACTTTGCTGAAAAGGACGAAAAATACCTCGGTTGGTTCTTCCACTACTATGAGCCAAGGCTGAACACAATTATTATGGAGACGGTGCAAGAAACCGCAATGCAAGGGCACTTCGCCGATTTGAAACAGTCGTATGTTTTCGGCATATACAAGGCGCTGCAGAAATACGATATTTCCACCGGAGTGCCGTTTCTCATTTTCAAAGAGCATTATGTCAAAAACGAGATTGACAAGTACATCAGTACCATGCGACAAGGTTATTCCGTCCAAAGTGTGGACGAATACCGCACGCTCAAAAAGGCAATGGCGCTGTATGCAAAGTATGAGTATAAGTTTGACGATGAAACGATAACCATAATCGCCGCCGAAATCGGGAAAAGCGTCAAAGACACCAAAGAGATCATCCGTGCCGGAATTGACAGCACGCACTACACCGATTTTTACCGCAAATACGCCGATGAGGACGGAGAGAACACTGCTGAGGATGTGACAACCGACACTACCTCCAATCCTGAAAGGTTATTTTTCAAACAGTTGCAGGCAGAAGCGCTCTTTACCGCTTACGAAGCACTTGATTACCGAGAACGCATGATGGTTGCCGATCATCTTGGCTTTTGCCCGGAATGTTACGGTATTCATGAGCTGGGCAAAGATGAAAACGGTAATTCGGTCAAGCTGCTCCGCAAGGGCAAAGCCTACATAGACCTTGCCGCCGAGCATATGTTGTCTTCACCCGATACCGCTTTTCAAATTGTAAACGGCGCATATGAGAAAATGCTGATTGAGCTTGCGATTGATGAGTACATCCATATTGTAGAGCTGCGGTTGACATCCGCTGACAATAACTCAGTCACCTATGAATACTGTGCCGATCATAACAATGACTGGGGCAAAATCCACTATACCTTCGGCGAAGACGATTACGATGTTGTTCGATATATCTATGCCGACAGAAAGGGCGATTTCTTCTTCGCTTACTCTGGCGAATGGATTATGCACAATACCGGTAGAAAGCACATACCGAGATATATGGTTGTATCTTTGTAACCGCATAAAATGAAACAGCCCCGATGAGACAGACAAAAATTTGAAGCTCATCAGGGCTGTTTGTGTTTTGTTTATGGTATGACAGAAAATTGTAATATTTTGCGAAACAATAAAAAAATGCAGATAAACTCTCTTGCATTTGCGATGTGAATGTAGTATAACAGAGTAAATATTACTTGCGAGGTGCTGAAAAATGTCTTTAACGGTCAGTTACAACAAGCTTTGGAAGTTGCTTGTCGATAAAAAAATGAGTAAGGCTGAAACGCAAAGCCATGATATCTAAACGATTTTTCGCATGACCGACCGGCTGCAAGTTTGCACACAGAAAGGTGTGAATTTTGCAGTCTTTCTTATGAAAAATGTTAAAATATCGGCTTCCGGTTGGCGTGCGGACAATCCATTTAATGAGGGATTATCTATCGCTGAAATCGGAGGATCAGAAAGGAGTGGTTGCGTATGCGGTATGCTAATAAAAAGCAGATAACAAGAGCAACTGAAAGTCTGCGTACGGTTATTGCAATGATCTGCATTATAGCGATAGCCTGTGTGGAAATCGTATATGCAGCCACGGAAGATGATAACAGAAAGTTGCTTAACGGCAGCTTTGAGGAAGGGCAGACTTTTACAGGCAACTATTCACAGCCTAATCAGAGCGCTGTTCCCTCATGGAATACAACGGCTTTTCAGGGTAAAATTGAGTTATTTAGAAAAAATACAGGCACTTATATAAATGGTGTAACATTAGAACCTAAAGACGGAACTTATGCCGCAGAACTTAATGCGGACGAGGAAAGCACCCTTTACCAGAATGTAAAAACAACTCCGTCAAGTGTATATGAATGGGGACTGGATCACGGCGGCCGAAACGGAACGGATATAATGGCTCTGGTTATAGGACCTAAGCAGAGCAAGGACCCGTCAAAGCCCAACAAGGACGGGCGCGACCAGTTTATGCAGATGGTTGACTGGCTCAATATAGATGTCAGCACGATTACATCGGGAGCAGAGCCTACACAGTACACCGTTTACAGTAAAAAATTCGCCGAAAGCGGCACTTTTGAAGACAACGTGGGAAACAACGCGTTCAGCCTAACGCCCAGTTCAATCTATACCGAAGAATGGCATATATGGATTATGGCGTCCTCAAGGGCTACAACCGGTACCAATCCTTGGAATTCCTACGGCTCTAACGCCACGGGTACAGCAGGTTCAGGCAACGGCTCGGGCAATACAGGGGTGGATTTAAGCAAGTACTATTTCTATACCGTTCCGGCGGGGCAGACCGATACCCTGTTTGGCTTTGTCTCGGTCGGATATATTGATTCTACTGCACCTGTGGGCAAGGAAAAGACCTACGGCAACTTTCTTGATAACATTAACTTTGAGATTTTCCACCCTCTGTCAGGAAGCACCTCTACCCACGGTAGTGCGGTTGTCGGCGGAAGTGACGGAACAAGCGGTGGTACGGGCGCTACGGCGGGCCATGAGGTAACGATTGACAATAAGCTTTCAACCTTTATTACCGACGGAGAGCCGCTTAAAATTCAGGCCGTTGTGAAGAAGGACGATGCTTCGGACGGTTGTGAATTTGTAGGTGTGTATCACACAAATCTTGATGAAAACGGAAATTCCAAAACTGAATTTTTGAAATTGGCGGGAAATGTAATTGAAGACACGGGAAGCTTGACCGAAGAGGAGAAAGCGGGTAAATGGCTAAAAACCACGAATGCAGACGGCGATATTATTTATACCTATTACCTTGGTAATATTACTTCGGCAACCGACCTGCACTTTGTATTTATCAAGAGCCCTACCGTAACCTACGACCCCAACGGCGGTAAGGCTTATGTGGTTGAACGGGAATATAACACAGACGAAGCGGCGAATGTATACAGCTTCCAGCCTGTGTTGGGTCATAACGAGGCGCAGGCCGAAACAGCGACGATCTTTATAGACCCGTATATTTCGCATGCGGCGGAGGGACAAAACGACGGTTGGAAATTTATGGGTTGGAAGCTTACAGGCGACGTTGTAGAAAATGTTCCGGAAGATAAGCAGGTAAATGCAGAACAATTAGGAACTCTGATACTTCCCGCCGAGCATACCATAGCCTGCGATTACACCTTTGGTGGAGTAAATGATGACTCGAAGGCGCAGTATTTTAAGATTTATAACGGCAATGTTAGCTTGACCAAGACGATAGACCATGATAATGTTAGTAACTCTGAAGAGGTTACAGGTGTAACCTGGGGCGATAACGGCGAAACAAAAACCTATGCCAATGTCCACAAGGGTATTACCATGATTGCTCAATGGCGCTGGTTGCAGGCGTTTATTCCACAGGCGCATAACGCCGCCGACGACACATACATAGCTTCCAATTTGGGCGGAACGGTCGAGATTACAAGCGTAACCGATCCATCGGATACGAATTACAATGACGCATATAATGCGGACGGCGGCAAGTCCTACCACGCGGCCATTGACGAAAGGATAACCGTCAATGCGGTGGCCAACAGCGGCTACACCTTTGAGGGTTGGTATGACGAAAACGGAAATCTTGTTACAACCAACGCCGAATACACCTACATTGAAGCAAAGGAAAGCGTAAAAACCTATTATGCACGGTTTTCCAACACCGTTACACAGACCTATATCCGTCAGATAAAGAGCGGCGACAGTTGGACGAACACCGACGATGATAAAATAGGAACGCTCGGCAGATACACCTATACCGACGCAGTCGGATCTCCGATCAGCTCTACCGCCACTGCAGGATCAAAATATAAATTTGTGGGCTGGTATGACTCTGAGGGTAATAAGGTCCCGGAGGGTATGCTTATAAACGGCGGAGTAACAATAAGCTATACAACCGCCGTTGACGCAACCTATTACGCAAGATTTGTGCCCACGGTTACGCAGAAATTTATTCGTCAGGTACAAAACGGAGACCTGTGGGAAAATACAAACGACGATGACGTGGCAAGACTCAGCATATATACACATACCGACGAAGCGGGAGTATCGGTAAGCTCTGCCGCAACAGTGGGAGATAGATATATTTTTGTGGGCTGGTATGACTCTGAGGGTAATAAAGTCCCGGACGAAATGCTTACAAACAGCGGAACAGAAATCGGTTACACAACTGTAGGCGACGCAACCTATTACGCGCGTTTTGAAAAAAAGTTCACTCTTAATGTCTCTAAAATCGACGGCGACCAATCAACGTTGGAAAACAAGGTGCCCCTCGCCGGTGCAGAATTCACCCTATACCAAAGGAATGATGACGGCGGCGATAAAACCGTCGTATATAAGGAAGAAAGTATTAAATGCACTGAGATTGCCTCCTGTGTTACGGTTTTAAGCAAGGACGGTAAAACCGCAACCGCGGTTTTCGACGGTATGCTGATACCGAATACCGACTACTTCCTGATTGAGAAAAGGGCGCCTGCAGGCTATCGCTTGTTAAGCGAGGCGAAAAAAATCACCATTGACGGTTCGGGCAACACCGCCCTGATCGATGGAATATCAAAGGAAATTACGGAAAAGGAGGTTAATATTGAACTTGCAAACTATTTGACGCTGCATATGCCTATTTCCGGTTTAAATATTACCGGCGGTTGGTATGCAGCGGGCGGACTCATGCTGCTGGCTGCAGCGGCAATCGGTTTGTTTGGGTTTAAAATAAGCCGAATTAGAAGTAAAAATCAATAACGGAAGGAAAATGAAAATGAAAGGCAAAAAATTAGCAACCCTTATCCTGACAGCACTGCTTATGTTGTCCATTCTGCCGATGAGCGTTTTCGCGGAACAGGGAGAGGTCACCGCAAGCTCAACCGCTTCTATCACAATCAATAGCGCAGTAGAAAACGATGTACTCGCGGCATATAAGGTGGTCGATATTACTTATGTTGCGGAAACGAACACGTTGACTTATAAGTGGAACAGTGATTTTGCCGATTATTTTGACGGCAAAACCCCTTATAATAAAACTCTATATACAGTTGAACAGTTTGATGCGCTTAAGGATGATTCCGATGATCTGAAAACACTGCTTGCAGGGCTTCCGAAGTATATTTCTGAAAAAAACATTGCTCCTGTCGGCAGCACTCAGACTGTTGCCGCAGACAAAACTGCCACCTTTGCAAACCTTGCAATGGGCGAGTACTTTATCCGCCCGACCTCTACAACCTCGGTTTATCAGTTAATGCTCCAAAAGCTTGAACCGACCGTTTCCGGAGGTAAATATGTTATCGACGATCTAACCTTTAGCGCAAAGCACGAAGAAGTGTCTGTTGATAAAGCCGCCAATAAAACCAGCGTAACCAAGAAGGAAAAGGTAACCTATACAATTAAGGTTGATATTCCCACCTATGCGACAGGGGCGGTAGACAAGTCTTTCTATGTTTCCGACCTGCTTCCTGACGGACTGGCTATTGATACCGATTCGATTAAAGTTAAGAGAAACGGAACGGATATTACTAGCGCTGCGGGAACCCAATATACGCTTGATACAACCGCAACCAACGATTATACCTTCAAATTAAGCGTTTCTAAAGATCAGTATGCCGCAAGCTGGTCTGAAAACGGCGGAAAACAGCTTGTGATTACATACACCGCAACCCTTAACGATAACGATACAACAGCAGTTAACACCAAAGAAACCAACACGGTTACCTTTGACTATTCCAACTATCCTTATGTTGAAAACTCCCATGCACAGAAGACGGATACGGTTGATGTTACGACCTTTGCCATTAAGATTGATAAGTACGTTGACGGTAACGAAAGCACTAAGCTTGCCGGTGCAAAATTCGATCTGTACAGAACCGCTACACAGGCTGAGATTGACGCCGGAACAGCCGTAACCATTCCCCACACCAGTGTCAACGGTATAAAGCTTGAAAGCGGTCTGATCACCGATGCCGACGGCGCCGCAACCTTTGCAAAATACGAGGCAAACGGTACAAATTATGACTACTACCTCGTAGAAACGCAGGCTCCCTCGGGTTATAACCTTCTCGATAATGCCGTAAAGGTGAACTTTGCCGATACGGATGTTGCGGCGACCGCCGGTGTTTATACCGTTAAGGTACCCAACAGCAGCGGCATCCAACTTCCCATCACGGGTGGTACCGGTACTGTAATCTTTACCGTAATCGGTATTGCGCTCATGGTTGGTGCGGTTGTCCTCTTTGTGGCTTCCCGCAAAAAAACAAAAGCTAAAGAGAGCAAGTAATCCCAGATTTCTTTAAGGGGCGGCGAGCAGTTGCCGCCCCTTTTTAATCGTTACAAAAGGAGGAAAACAGTGTGAAAAAAGTATTGCCGACCGTATTGATCGTACTTGTATTTATTGCCGGAATCGCTGTTTTCCTCTATCCGACGGTTTCAAATTACCTATACCAGAAAAACAGCACCCGTGCGATTACCGAACATTCGGAAAACCTCTCCCAATTAAGTCCTGAGGTTATTGCGGAGGAGAAAGAGGCAGTAAGGCGCTATAACAAAAGTCTTTTTGAAAACGCCGTGGTGCTGACAGACCCGTTTGACCCGGACGCTTATCCCATAACCGACGGCGAGTATACGGAGCTTTTGGCTTTTGATGATGTAATGGCCTATATTGAGATTCCCGCGATTAATGTGTATCTGCCAATTTATCACGGAACAGAGGAAGAAACATTGTTGATTGGTGTAGGGCATTTGGAAAACACCTCTCTTCCCGCCGGCGGTGAAAGCACCCATGCCGTTCTCTCTGCCCACTGCGGTTTGCCGTCTGCACGACTTTTTACCGATCTTAATTTGCTTAGAGAGGGCAACATTTTTCGTATTCACGTTCTGGACGAGACGTTAACCTATCAGGTTTACGAAATCGAGACAGTTGATCCTGACGACAGTTCCTCTCTTTTTATACAGGAGGGCGAGGATCGTGTGACTCTGATCACCTGCACTCCCTATGGCAAGAACACCCATCGTTTGCTGGTACACGGCAGACGAATTGAGGAAAAGGATGAAGCTTTGATCGAGGAACCGAAAATCGAAAAGAAAATGACATGGGAGGACTATACAAAGCTTGCGGCTATCGGTATTACGGCGGTGTTTGTTCTGTTGCTGCTTGGAAGTGCGGTTAAAGGTTTGATACGGAGGAAGAAGCATGAGAAAGCTGATTAGAATAATAGCTGTTATCTTGTTGATTGTCGGCATTGGCTTTTTTGCTTATCCTATTGCCCTGAGGGTTGTCTTTAATATGCAGGCTAATCAAGCGATTGATCAATTTGAACAGCTTAAAACAGATGAACTGCAAACGGATAATAACGCTCCAAATGACGGTGGCTTTCCGTATGCCGAACTGCGCAAGGCCATGTTTGATTATAATGAGAAGCTGTATTTAAGCGGTCAAAGCGGGTTGATTGACCAGCTATCCTATGAAAAGCCGGATTTTCTGCTTTCCGATTACGGGATTAACAGCGATATACTCGGCTATATTACGATTCCTGCCATTGATGTTAAGCTCCCTATTTACAACGGCGCAAGCGAGGAAAACATGGCTAAGGGAGCGACCTATCTTGCAAACACTTCACTTCCTGTCGGCGGAAGCAACACCAATTGCGTAATTGCCGCCCACACGCGGTATAAGGGAATCCATATGTTTAAAAGAATTACCGAGCTTAAATCGGGGGATGAAATTTATATCACTAATTTGTGGGAGACGCTTGTATATAAAGTGGTGGAAACAAAGGTTATAGACCCTAAAGACAGTCAGAATATTTATATTCAGACGGGCAGATCTCTAGTAACCCTTTCGACCTGTCATCCGTATCCGTACAATTACCAGAGGTATTTGGTATATGCCGAGCTTGTCGAGAATTAGCCTGTTTCCCGAAATAAACCTTTAAAGAATTTTGCAACATATATGAGTACGGAATATTTATTGTTTGGATATATGAGAAAATATGTGCGTTCGTGCCGGTATTTCAATACTTTTTAATCAAATCCGCTATGAACAAAAAGATGCCCTCCGAAAAACTCCGATTTCATCGGGGTTTTTCTCGTTTTTGGGGTAAGTTATTTGAAGATAGTTTTAGAGATGCCAAACGACAAAAATCCTATTCAGATACCTTTTAAACCGACATAACCGAAAATACGAGTAAAAGCAAGCACATGGACTCGAAACTGCATTTTATTTATAGATTGTTTCTGCATTGATATACGCAGAATAAGCAATAACAATGGGGACGGCAATCAAACCATCCCCAAGTTCATCTATGCATTATATATAAGCTCACGTAATACGATTTCGTTTGCTCTGATTCGTATGTTATTCATTTGGCGAACCCATTCCATTTGATTCTCTGCCTTGAGCTGTTCTGTTATATCTTCACGATCTGCCATCTGCTTAACCAGCCGGGAACACATTTCTTCTGCCTGTTTGTCAATATCAGCAAGGTAACTATTCAATTTGCCACTGAGCTGCAAGCCGGAGAGAAGAACCCGCTTGTTTTCTCGCAGATAATTCAAGTGCCGCTGCCCCCATATACCGATAGTAACCTGATTCTCATCCGACAATTTCAGGCAGGGAATGTAATAGTCGCCTTGCAGTTCGTACCAAAGACCGTTGCCTTCATCGTATTTGTACTTTTCCATAAAAATTAGCATCCTTAAAATATCGTGATATGATCATATCAAAGAGGAAGCAAATCGGCAAATGTACGGGGAAATATGTGTGCCATCCGCCGGATTCTAAGTGTGTAATTTAGGTTGGTTAAGAACATCCGAACCAGGCCGTCCTCCGGTAGGAAATGGAAGCCGCCGGAGTTAGTTTCTGACAGGTTTGGATCCAGGAGATCTCTTCCAGCACCTGACGGTTCAGAAACTGTTCCGTGTTCGGAAGCTTATGCGCCTCCATGAACCGATCTGCTTCCTGCCAGGAAAGGGAGGCCCGCCGCTTGGAAACGATCCCGCCTACCTTCTTTTTAAGCTCCAAAAATACAGGAATATTCGCAGCCGACATGGGCTGATAGCTCCGTAGACGGAGCTTTTCTTTATAATAAGGCTTTTGCAGAGAAGCACGGATCAGCCGGTAATCATCGGTATCATAATAGATGTTATAGATTTCATAAAACGCACCGCCCGGGCAGAACGGGTCATGCTCCATGTATTGCTCCAGAAGTGGCAGAAGCGCCTCATACTGGCCGGTCTGGAGCTGATATTTCTTTTCCAGATGCTTGAACGTTTGAATGCTCATAAGCAGTTCCTCCTTTGCTATGAGGGCAGTATACAGCAGAAACCTTAAATTGCTCTGAAACAGAAAGTGGATTTGCGACGGACTCGGTTTCCGGGGGCAGTCCTGCAGGAGGCACATATTAGAGTTGCCTCTGCAGGCCTGCCCACCGGAAAACCTCGAGGCTGTCACAAACCGACAGAACAGGAGGAACAAACTATCCTTTGACTTCAACGTCATAATATATTAACATAGAGGAAATAAAAAGAACGGGAGATTTGAAATGCTGGTGGCTGTGACAGCAGCCCGGTATCGTACCTGTAAATGTTTGCTTTTAAGATAAAGGGGAATAAGAATGTTACTGTTTTCAACAATCCTTGAAATTGATAAAAAAATGAAAAAAGATGACTTTATAAAGCTGGTGATCGAGTGGAATCAGAAGGGACATCCGGAAAGCGTGATACCGGGAATCGAGTGGAACGGAGAGCGGAATGTTCGCTTTGAGGATGAAAATAAATGTCTGGAGATTCAGGAATACCGCAACAAAAATATCATTGCAGTTCGATTTGAAAAGAGAGAGCCGGACGGAGCGGTATGGGATACCGATTATATTATGAATTTCCCGGAAATGAAAATGGCAGTAAGGTTAGATCGCAGTTATAGCGAGGACGCATTAAATGTGGATACGAAATTCTTTACACCGTTTTTTATTTCCATGCTGATCGATCGTGGATATATTCGGAAAGATGGGAATCTTGAAGTACGGCGCACGCCGTTACTGATCGATGAGGACAATCTCGAATTGATGGTTCATGTTATCAACGGAACGGCAAGATACAAATTACCGGTTGTGATTATTACGAAAACGTATTATGACGAGGATCCGGTAGATGTGAATAAACTGGCAAAGGAATTGAAAGGAGTTGCTCATGTTTTCGTGCAGAAGACAAATTGTACGAATCGTAAATTGAAAGAATTATGTAACGGCAGCAACGAATATTACGGCGCCATTGGAATCTATCATCCGAATCCTGCAATCGGGCACAGGAGATATTTGTACCGGATGTCGGTTGGGATCGACCGCATTCTTTCGGACAGAGTAACAAGAACTGTGATGCAGTACAGTAATTCACAATTGGTGGGATCACTGTATACATGGTTCGGGGTAAATAATGCGATCTTGCGGGATCGGCTGGCAACTAAACGGGAAGAAAATGCGGAAGCGGAAGCCGGAAGAAGAACAGCTCTTTATGAACTGCTTATGCTCAAATCAAATCTGGATCAGACGAAGGAGAGTATGCGGAAACAGGCGCTGGAAGCGGCAAAAGCAGAAGCGGACAAGATCCTGGATGGTTTTGAGGGTGACATGCAGAAGAAAGAGGCTGAAATTGAAAAATTATCCTCGGAACTCCAAAAGAAAGAATATGAAATAAGCTGGTTAAAAGCAAAATTGGATTCGATGACAGATGTCCCTGTTTTAATTGCCGGTGATGAGGATGACTTCTATCCGGGGGAAGCAAAAGATTTTGTATTGTCTGTATTAAAAAAGGAATTATCGGCGACAGAGGCGAGAACCAGGCGTCATGATATATTGAAGGATCTGTTAGAAGTCAATGGATATAAAGCGGAGGGAGAACGAAGAGCAGACGAGGTAAAGCGTTTACTTAGTAATTACAGCGGCATGACACCGAAGGTGAAGAAGGGACTGGAAGAGATTGGTTTTATTTTTGATAAATCGGATCATCAGAAAGTAAAGTATTACGGTGATGACCGATATACCATCATTTATGCCAGCACACCGAGTGATAAAGGGCGCGGCGGAAAGAATGATGCGAGCATTACGATAAAGAAAGCATTTTAAGAACATCAGTATGTCTGGAAACGATGAAAATAACTTTCAGACAGATTTAAGGTTATGTTATTATAGTTATATAAAACTCAGATGAGCGGAAAGTCGACAGGACGGAACTGTGAATGCCATTAAGGATTGCGGGAGCGCGTAAGCAAGCTGTTTGATAAATATCTGAAGAAAATCTACTGGTGAAGAAATGAGGCGCATGGTATGCGGATTTTAGTTGTTGAGGACGAGGTGCGGCTGGCGGAGGCACTGGCACAGATTTTGACGGAGCGGAAACATACGGTGGATCAGGCTCATGATGGAATCTATGGCCTGGATCTGGCACGGAGCGGGATCTATGATGTGATCATTTTAGATGTGATGCTGCCGGGCATGGATGGCTTCCAGGTGGTTCGGACTTTGCGAAAGGAAAAAATCCGGACGCCGGTGCTGATGCTGACGGCGCGGTTTGAGACCGGAGACAAGGTTCACGGACTGGACTGCGGAGCCGACGATTACCTGACGAAGCCCTTTGAGACGGAGGAGCTTTTGGCAAGACTGCGGGCGGTTTCCCGCAGAACCGGCGAGGTGGCGGTGGAGGGACTTTCCTGCGGTGACATCAACCTGAATCTGGAAACCTATATGCTGGAGCGGGGAGAAAAAAGCATTCATCTGGGAAAAAAGGAATTTGAGATCATGCGGCTTCTTTTGTCCAATCCGAAAGCGGTGCTTCCGAAAGAAACGATCCTGTTAAAAATCTGGGGCAGCGAATCCGATGCGGAGGATAACAATGTGGAGGTTTACATTTCGTTCCTGCGGAAGAAGCTGGCCTATCTCGGTGCAAAAACAACCATCGGTACGGTACGGAAGATTGGATAGAAGATTGAAACGGAGGGCGTATGATCCGGAAACTGAAGCGAAAATTTATCCTGGTCAATATGCTTCTGGTGAGTATCGCCCTTCTGGTGACCTTTTCCTCGGTCATGGTGATCAACAGCCGGCAGCTTGCAAAGGAAAGCGAGATTTTGATGGAGCAGAAGCTGGAGCCTCAGCCGGGGGAACGGCCAGCGGACGGAAAAACGGAGCAGACCGGAGATAATGCACCGCCGGGCGGCCGCCCCTTTAATCTGGAGGATCCCCGCGAGAGCAGCGTTTTTCTGATCCGGCTCGATGCGAATGGCGATGTGGAAGAGATCATCGGGGCGGACAGTCTTGAGATTGAAGAAGAGGAAGCCAAAGAACTGGCAGAAACCTGCATGGAAACAGGAAAGGACAGCGGAATCCTGTCCTCCATGGGACTGCGCTACATGAAACGGACTGACGAACGGGGAATCAGGCTGGTGTTCATGGACCGCAGTGATGAGCTGACGACCATACGCCGTCTGGCGGTGATCCTGCTTCTGGTGGGAATGGGAAGCCTTCTGGTCTTTTTCTTCATCAGTCTCTGGCTGGCCAGGTGGGTCGTGGGGCCGGTACAGCGCTCCTGGGAGCGGGAACGGCAGTTTGTGGCAGACGCCTCCCATGAATTAAAAACTCCTCTGACGGTGATCCTTGCCAATATCGGGATCTTACAGCGTCATAAAGAGGACACCATCGAGCAGCAGGAAAAATGGGTGGAGAATACAAAAGAAGAGGCAGTCCGCATGAAGCGGCTGGTGGAGGATATGCTGGAGCTGGCACGGGCGGATGCCGGGACCGGAAAGCTTCATATGGAGCGGCTGAACATCAGCGATCTTGCATGGAGCGCAGCTCTCGGCTTTGAGTCAGTGGTTTTTGAGCAGAAGAAAATGCTGGATACGAAGATCACACCGGATCTGTTTGTAAACGGAGATCCGGAAAAGTTAAAGCAGCTTCTGGTGATCCTCATCGACAACGCCTGCAAATATTCCGAGCCGGGCGGTACTATTACCGTGGCTCTGGAGCCGGTGAAAAATCAGGTGAAGCTTACGGTTCACAATACGGGAAGCTATATCGAAAAGGAAATGCAGGTGCATTTATTTGAACGGTTCTACCGCGGCGATGCGTCAAGAAGCCGGGAAGCCGGCGGCTACGGTCTGGGTCTTGCCATTGCAAAAGAAATCGTTTCCGTCCATAAGGGAAGGATCTCTGTTCGAAGCGAAAAAGAAACCGGAACCGCCTTTGAGGTGGCGGTTCCGGCGGAGCTTCCATTGAAAATCAATCGGTTTCTTTATTAAGCTCTTTCAGGCAGAGCAACAGCGGAATTCCTATCTTTGCAGTTACAAGAACCGCCACAAGCCCCACAAGAATTATGCATAACATAAAATCACCTTCTTCCTGTCTATATTATACAACGCCTGGGGCGAAACAGATGCCAAGGAAGCGTTAAGAATTGGCGGAGGCTGTAAAGAAATCATATAAGAAGTGGAGCCGCGAAAGGTAAGTCGCCCTAAGCAGCGATATACCGATTCGGTGTGAAAAACAGCATTGGAACGGTTCACCTCCTTGCATTCCATCCGTTCCTATGTTAAACTGTTCCTTGTGTATCATAAAATAATGAAGAAAAAATGTGAGAGGAACAGATTTATTATGGAAAAGCATCATCATCACAGAAGTACCTTTTCCGGCAAACTGGGATTTGTGCTGTCGGCGGCAGGAGCCTCAGTAGGGCTGGGAAATATCTGGAGATTCCCGTATCTTGCGGCCAAGTACGGAGGAGGGATCTTTTTACTGGTATATATCATTCTGGCACTGACCTTCGGATATACCATGATTGTAGCGGAGACGGCACTGGGACGTATGACGAGAAAAAGCCCGGTAGGGGCGTTTGCCAGATTCGGAAAGAATGGGTTTCTGTCCTTTGGCGGCTGGATCAATGCCATCATTCCGATCCTGATCGTACCCTACTATTCCGTGATCGGCGGCTGGGTGATCAAGTATCTGGCGGAGTATGTCCGTGGAAACGGCGCAGCGCTGGCCGCAGACGGCTATTTCGGCGCGTTTATTTCCAATGGTGTATCTACAGAGATCTGTTTTGTGATCTTTGCACTTCTGACTGTGGGAATTATTTATGCCGGTGTGCGAAACGGCGTGGAGCGGGTCTCCAAGTTTATGATGCCGGTGCTGGTGGTGTTATCGGTGATCATTGCCGTTTATTCCATTACAAGACCGGGGGCCCTGGAGGGTGTGAAGTATTTTCTGGTGCCCAATGTAAAGAATTTCTCCTGGATGACCGTTGTGGCGGCCATGGGACAGATGTTTTATTCTCTATCCATCGCCATGGGGATCCTGGTGACCTTTGGCTCTTATATGAAGAAGGAAATATCGATCGAAACCTCTACAAAGCAGGTGGAGGTGTTTGATACGGCGATCGCTGTCATGGCCGGACTCATGATCATTCCGGCGGTGTTTGCATTTTCCAGCGGAGATCCCGATACCCTTCAGGCCGGACCGTCTCTGATGTTTATTACGATTCCCAAGGTGTTTGCCAGCATGGGACTGGGAACCGTGGTCGGAATTATGTTCTTTGTACTGGTGCTCTGCGCGGCGCTCACCAGCTCCATTGCCCTGACGGAAAGTGCAGTTTCCACATTTCAGGACGAGCTTCACTGGGGAAGAAAGAAGGCAACCGTAATTGTCGGCGTGATCATGCTGGCACTGGGGACGCTGTCGTCCCTGGGCTATGGCCCCCTTGCCATGGTGAAGATCATCGGCATGCAGTTTCTGGATTTCTTTGATTTTCTGACGAACTCCGTGATGATGCCCATTGCGGCTATTGCCACCTGCCTGCTGGTATCCCGTGTGATGGGAGTAAAGAAAATCGAAGAAGAGGTGACCCTGGAGGGCGGAGCTTTTAAGCGGAAGAGGATTTTTAATTTCATGATCAAATATCTCTGTCCGATCTTTGCGGCAATCATTTTATTAAGCTCTGTGGCAAACGCATTCGGATGGATCTCCATGTAACAGGAGGAAGGTTTACAATGAAATGGAAAAAATATACCATTGAGACAACAACAGAAGCCATCGATCTGATCAGCAGTATGCTGGAGGAGCAGGGCGTGGAGGGCATCGAGATTCAGGACAATGTGCCGCTGACCGATGAGGATACCAAGGGAATGTTTATTGACATTCTTCCGGAGCTCCCGCCCGATGACGGAACCGCGTCGGTGTCCTTTTATCTGGAAATGGATGCGGACGAGGCGGCAATTCTGGCCGGAGTTCAGGAAGGACTTTCGGAGCTTCGCCTGTTCACCAATGTGGGTGAGGGAACCATTACCTGTGAAGAAACTGAGGACAAGGACTGGGTCAACAACTGGAAGCAGTATTTCCACCCCTTTACGGTCGATCAGATTCTGATCAAGCCCACCTGGGAGGAAGTACCGGAGGAGCATAAGGATAAGCTGATGATCGAAATCGATCCCGGAACCGCATTCGGAACAGGCTCCCATGAGACAACGCAGCTGTGCATCCGCCAGATCCAGAAGTATCTGAAGCATGGAGACAGGGTACTGGATGTTGGAACCGGAAGCGGGATCCTTGCCATTGCGGCACTGAAGCTGGGGGCAGGCAGTGCATTCGGAACAGATCTGGACGAGAATGCCATTACCGCGGCCAGAGAAAATGCTGAGGTGAACGGAATCAGCGAAGCAGACTTTGGTCTGGTTCAGGGCAATATCATTGATGATGAGGAGATCCAGAAGGCAGCAGGGCTTGGCTGTTATGATATCGTGGTGGCGAATATTCTGGCGCCGGTCATCATCATGCTTCAGGGCGAGGCGGCACGGCATCTGAAGCCGGGCGGAATCTTTATCACCTCCGGAATCATCAATACCAAGGAGGAGGATGTAAAGGACGCTTTTGCGGCCAACAGTGACTGGGAGATTCTGGAGATCACGCATCAGAATGACTGGGTATCCGTTACAGCAAAAAAGAGAGGTTAGCCATGTATCTGTTTTTTGTGGATCACGATCAGATCGGAGAGAAGGAAGCACGGATCACCGGTTCTGATGTGAATCATATTAAAAATGTACTGCGGTTAAAGCAGGGGGATAAGCTCCGGATCAGTGACGGTGCGTCTCTCTGCTATAACTGCCGCATCGAGGCGTTTTCCGAGGACGGTGTCCATGTGGAGCTGCTGGAAAAGGACGAGGACGGAACGGAGCTTCCGGCTCAGATCGTGCTGTTCCAGTGCCTGCCCAAGGGTGACAAGATGGAGCTGGTAGTGCAGAAAAATGTGGAGCTTGGAATCAGCCGGATCATTCCGGTGGCATCGAAGCGCTGCGTAGTGAAGCTGGATGCGAAAAAGGCGGAGGCCAAGGTACGCCGATGGAATGCCATTTCGGAAAGTGCGGCCAAGCAGTCCAAGCGGACGGTGATCCCGGAGGTGGCTCCGGTGATGACCTTTAAGGAAGCAGTGGATGCAGCGGCAGATTTTGACTGTAAGCTGTTCCCCTATGAGAATGCCGAAGGAATGGCTTATACAAAGCAGGTTCTCGCAGGCGTGAAGCCGGGGACCAGAACGGCCGTGTTCATCGGGCCGGAAGGCGGCTTTGAGGACGAGGAAGTGGCATATGCAAAGGAGCGGGGCTTCTGTCCCATTACGCTGGGACGGCGGATCCTGCGGACGGAAACGGCAGGCATGGCGCTTTTGGCGGCGCTGATGCTGCAGCTGGAAAAGTAGAGGAAGCTATGGAAGCATATCTGGATAATTCGGCCACGACAGTGGCGCTCCCTGAGGTAAGGGATATTGTGGTAAAGACCATGATGGAGGACTATGGAAATCCGTCCTCTCTTCATAAAAAAGGCATGGAAGCCGAGCAGTATGTAAAGGCGGCGGCGGAGAGAATTGCAAGGACCCTGAAGGCGAAGCCTTCGGAGATCGTGTTTACCTCCGGCGGGACCGAGTCCAACAACATGGCCATCATCGGTGCGGCCAGAGCAAACCGGCGGGCAGGAAAGCATATTATTACATCAACCATCGAACATGCCTCGGTTTACAATGTATTTGGCTATCTGGAGGAAGAGGGATATCGTGTAAGCTATATCCCTGTGGATGAAA
The DNA here is from genome assembly GCF_052118925.1 of Candidatus Paralachnospira sp. LCP21S3_A2. Lineage (NCBI taxonomy): Bacteria > Bacillati > Bacillota > Clostridia > Candidatus Paralachnospira > Candidatus Paralachnospira sp. LCP21S3_A2. Next base: position 281,309 of record NZ_JBQKGG010000002.1, on the reverse strand, counting down.
ACGGTCATCTGAAAGAAAAGGAGCTGGAGGCAGCCATCGATGAGGAGACCACGCTGGTTTCGGTGATGTACGTCAACAACGAGGTCGGATCGGTGAATCCCATCGAGGAGATCGGTGCGCTGATCAAACGGAAAAATCCGAAAACGATTTTTCATGTAGATGCGATCCAGGCATACGGAAAATACCGGATCAATCCGAAAAAGGAGCATATCGATCTGCTTTCGGTGAGCAGTCACAAGATCCACGGCCCCAAGGGCGTCGGCTTTTTATATATCAAGGACGGAACGAAGATTGTTCCGGTTGTCTACGGCGGCGGCCAGCAGAAGGGCATGCGCTCCGGAACGCATAATGTTCCGGGAATTGCCGGGCTTGGTGTGGCAGCGGAGAAGATCTATGAGGATCATGAGGCGAAGATCGCCCGGATGTATGAGATTAAAAAAGAATTTGTAAAACTTGTGCAGGAGCTTCCGGAGACGAAGATCAATGGACTGACCGATGAGCAGAGCGCGCCCCATGTGGTGAGTGTGAGCTTTGCGGGAGTGAGAAGCGAGGTGCTTCTCCACGCCCTGGAGGAGCGGGGGATTTATGTGTCCTCCGGTTCGGCCTGCTCCTCCAACCACCCGGCGGTAAGCGGAACCCTCCGCGGAATCGGTGTGGAACGGGAGCTTCTGGATTCTACGCTGCGATTCAGCTTCAGCATATTTACCACAGAGGAAGAGATCCGGTACTGTGCGCAGATGCTTTCCGAGCTTCTGCCGGTACTGAGACGATACAGGAGGAAATAGCATGTTTGCACATGACAATTTGTTTCATGCGTTCTTGATTAAATATGCGGAGATCGGGATTAAGGGAAAGAACCGGTATCTGTTCGAGGATGCACTGTTAAAGCAGATCCGCTTTGCCCTGCGGGATACCGAAGGTGATTTTACCGTAAGAAAGGAAAATGGCCGTGTTTATGTGGAAGCAGGCGCTGCCTTTGATTTTGATGAGGTGGTGGAAAAGCTTCAGCATGTATTCGGAATCGCCGGGATCTGCCCTATGGTGCAGTTTGATGACAACGGCTTTGAGGATATCAGAGAACGTGTCATTGATTATATCAAAAAGGTCCATCCGGAAGGAAACTTTACCTTTAAGGTACAGACCAAGCGGGCCAACAAGAAGTTTCCTATGGAGTCCAATGAGGTCAATGCTGATCTGGGCGAGGCGATTCTGGACGCATTCCCGACCCTTTCCGTGGATGTCCATGAGCCTGATGTGTTTTTCTATGTGGAGCTTCGTGACCGGATCAATCTGTATTCCAGGATCATTCCCGGCCCCGGAGGCATGCCGGTGGGAACAGCCGGTAAGGCCATGCTTCTGTTATCCGGCGGTATTGACAGTCCGGTGGCGGGCTGGATGGTGGCAAAGCGCGGCGTAAAGATCGATGCAGTTTATTTCCATGCGCCGCCCTATACCAGCGAGCGTGCAAAGCAGAAGGTGGTGGATCTGGCCAGGCTGGTTTCCCGCTATGCCGGTCCCATGGATCTTCATGTGATCAACTTCACGGATATCCAGCTTTATATTTACGATCAGTGCCCTCATGAGGAGCTGACGATCATCATGCGCCGTTATATGATGCGGATTGCAGAGGCGATTGCCGAGGAGAACGGCTGCCTTGGCCTGATCACGGGAGAGAGCATCGGCCAGGTGGCCAGCCAGACGCTTCCCAGTCTTGCCTGTACCAACGAAGTATGTACGATGCCGGTATTCCGTCCGGTTATCGGCTTTGACAAGCAGGACATCGTGGAGATTGCCCAGAAGATCGATACCTTCGAGACCTCGATCCAGCCCTTTGAGGACTGCTGTACGATCTTTGTTGCAAAGCATCCCGTAACAAAACCCAATTTGAAGATTATCCGCCGTTCTGAAGAAAAGCTTCAGGAGAAGATCGATGAGATGCTGAAGACTGCCATCGAAGGACGGGAAATTATTAAGATTCAGTAGATGCTGTAATATAAAAAGCCGCACCGGACCGGCGCGGCTTTTCAGACAACAGCTTAAAACGTTTAAAGGCTTATTCCTTGATCAGATAAGGCTTTAAGGTTTCCAGAATAGCGTCCATGTTGTCATCGGCATGAATATTCAGATCGATGGGCTTGGAAAGATCCAGGCTGAAAATTCCCATAATGGATTTTGCGTCGATCACGTAACGGCCGGATACCAGGTCGAAATCATAATCGTACTTTGTAAGGTCGTTGACAAAAGACTTTACCTTATCGATGGAGTTTAAAGAAATCTGAACAGTTTTCATTGAAATACATTCTCCCTTCCTCTATATCAGAAAGATCCCGGTGATCAGAAAATGAATCTGTAAGGGATCATTTCGGCTTACTATAATACTAGACAGAAACCGAAGAAAAGTCAAGAGAGCGAACGGAAGTATTGGATAAAATGCATGTGTAAATTTGCTTCAAACTATAAAGGAGATTCCCATGGAACAGAAAAAACGAAAGGCAGCGCTTCATAATCTGGGCTGCAAGGTCAATGCCTATGAGACTGAGGCGATGGGGCAGCTTCTGGAGGAGCATGGCTATGAACTGGTACCCTTTGAGGAAAAGGCAGATGTCTATCTGATCAATACCTGCAGTGTGACCAACATGGCAGACCGGAAATCCAGACAGATGCTCCATCGGGCAAAGAAGCAGAATCCCGATGCTGTGATCGTGGCAGCAGGCTGTTATGTTCAGGGATCGGCAAAGGAGATCCTGGAGCGGGGGGATGCCGATCTGGTCATCGGCAATAACCAGAAGGCAAGACTCCCGGAGCTTCTGAAGACATTTTTTGAGGATCCGGAGCCGGAGCAGGCAGTAGTGGATCTGTCTCATGCCAGCAAATATGAGCGGATGACCTTAAAGCGGACGGCGGAGCATACGAGAGCCTTTATCAAGATCCAGGACGGCTGCAATCAGTTTTGCTCCTACTGCATCATTCCCTATATGCGGGGACGGATCCGGAGCCGGGCACTTTCGGATATTTTATCAGAGGTGGAGAATCTCGCAGCTCAGGGCTATAAAGAGGTAGTCCTGACGGGAATTCATTTATCGTCCTACGGAAAGGATTTTCTGGAGCATCCGCCGGCAGGACTGGATGGAACGGCACTGCTGGAGGTGATCCGGTCGGTGGCTGCGATTCCGGGAATCGCGCGGGTCCGGCTTGGCTCTCTGGAGCCACGGATCATTACAGAGGAGTTTGCGGCTGCGATCTCGGAGATCCCGGAATTCTGTCCGCATTTTCATCTGTCTCTCCAGAGCGGCTGCGATCTGACTTTAAAGCGCATGAACCGCCATTATACCACGGCAGAGTATGAAGAAGCCTGTACACTCCTTCGGAAGTATTTTAAGCACCCGGCCATCACCACCGATGTGATCGTGGGCTTTCCGGCAGAGACGGAGGAGGAATTTCAGAAAACCCTTTCCTTTCTGGAAAAGATCGGATTTTATGAAATGCATATTTTTAAATACTCGGTACGAAAGGGTACCAAGGCGGCCGGCATGTCCGGTCAGGTAAGGGAAGAGATCAAGACAAAGCGGAGCCATCTGGCACTTGCCCTGGAAAAACGGCTGTCGGAGGAATTCCGGAGCTTTTATGATGGAAAAGAAACAGAGATCTTACTGGAAGAAATCCATGAGATCGAGGGGAAGCCTTATATGGTTGGCTTTACAAGGGAGTATGTAAAGGCGGCGGTTCCCATAGAGGAAAAAACAGAGGAAATGCTGAAGCCGGGAATGTTACTTTCGGTAAAGCTTGGCGGTGTTCTGGCGGACGGAATCCTGCGGGCAGAAAAAACCTCTTGATAGGTACCTCGATTTGGTATAAAATAGAAATACAAGCATGTAAGGACGTGAATAAAATGGGAGATATACACAGAACACAATTTTTCAGTGCATCGCAGGAGGGCAGACCGGAGGCCGGAGAGATTCTGGCGCGGGTTTATGAGGCACTCCGCGAAAAGGGATATAATCCGATCAATCAGATCGTCGGTTATATCATGTCCGGAGATCCGACGTATATTACCAGCTACGGCAGTGCAAGAAGTCTGATCACAAAGCTGGAGCGGGACGAGATCCTGGAAGAGCTGGTGCAGGTCTATATTGAAAGCAAGCTGAAGGGTTAAATAGCTTATGCGGATTATGGGACTGGATTTCGGCTCCAAGACCGTGGGAGTTGCGGTGAGTGATCCTCTTGGAATTACAGCACAGGGCGTTGAGATTGTAAGACGACAGGAGGAAAACAAGCTTCGCCGTACCTTGGCACGGCTGGAAGAGCTGATTAAGGAATATGAGGTGGAGAAGCTGGTTGTCGGCTGTCCGCTCCATATGAACGGTGATTTCGGAGAACGGGCGAAAAAATCGGAGGAATTCGGAACAAAGCTTTCCGCCAGAACCGGGCTTCCGGTGATCTACTGGGACGAGCGGCTGACGACGGTGGAAGCGGATGAGATCATGAAAGAAGCGGGAGTCCGGCGGGAACACCGGAAGGACTACGTGGATAAAATTGCTGCGGTGTTGATTTTACAGGGATATCTTGATTCCCTGTGATTTGTGTTGCCATTTGATTTTTGCTTTGACGGAAAGGATTTCCGGTGAAGGGAAAAACGAAGGAATCCGGAACAGAAGTTTCCGGAAGAAAAAGATTGGAGATAATATGGACGAGAAGATCATTCTGACCGCGGAAGACGGAGAAACGATCGCCTGCTATGTCCTGGAGGAGACCAGGGTGGCCGGCTGTAATTATGTGCTTGTGACCGACTCGGAGGATGAGGACGGAGATTGTTATATTTTAAAAGATGTTTCTGCGGCAGAGGAAGCAGAGGCCATTTATGAGATCGTGGAGGACGAAAAGGAACAGCAGTACCTGGCGAGGATCTTCAATGAGCTTCTGGAGGATGTGGATATCCAGTGAACGGATTTATAGAAAGTAAGAGGTAATTTATTTGAGAAAAACAGAAAAAGCAACGGGAACATCCAAGCTGAAGATCATTCCCTTAGGCGGACTGGAACAGATTGGAATGAATATGACGGTCCTTGAATATGAGGACAGTATCATTGTGGTGGACTGCGGACTGGCGTTTCCCAGCGATGATATGCTGGGAATCGATCTGGTGATTCCGGACATCACCTATTTGAAGGATAACATTGAAAAGGTCAAGGGCTTTGTGATCACCCACGGACATGAGGATCATATCGGCGCCCTGCCTTATGTGCTGCAGGAGATCAATGTGCCGGTTTATGCGACAAAGCTGACCATGGGGATCATTGAGCATAAGTTAAAGGAGCGCGGCATGACCCGGTCCACCAAGCGGAAGGTCATGAAATACGGACAGTCCGTGAACCTGGGCTGCTTTCGGGTGGAATTTATCCGGACAAACCACAGCATTGCCGATGCGGCCGCGTTTGCCATCTTTACGCCGGTGGGAACCATTGTTCATACCGGAGACTTTAAAATCGATTATACGCCCATCTACGGTGATCCGGTGGACTTAACCAGGTTTGCCGAGCTCGGAAAGAAGGGAGTTCTGGCCCTGATGGCAGACAGTACAAACGCTGCACGCGAGGGCTTTACCATGTCTGAGCGCACGGTGGGACGGACCTTCGACCGGCTTTTTGAAGAAAACAAGGATCGCCGGATCATTGTGGCAACATTTGCCTCCAATGTGGATCGTGTCCAGCAGATCATCAACTCTGCGTATCAGTACGGCAGAAAGGTTGTCGTGGAGGGGCGGAGCATGGTCAACATCATCGGCATTGCCAACGAGCTTGGATATATCAAGATCCCGGACGGTACGCTGATGGATATTTCCCAGTTAAATAATTATCCGCCGGAAAAGACGGTGCTTATTACCACCGGAAGCCAGGGTGAGTCCATGGCGGCTCTTTCCCGTATGGCGGCGGATCTCCATAAAAAGGTATCGATCAATTCCGGAGATACAGTTATTTTCAGCTCCAATCCGATCCCCGGGAACGAGAAGGCGGTGGCACAGGTCATCAATGAGCTGTCTGCCAAGGGAGCAAAGGTTATCTTCCAGGATACCCATGTATCCGGCCATGCCTGCAAGGAGGATCTGAAGCTGATCTATTCTCTGGTGAAGCCGAAGTTTGCACTTCCGGTCCACGGCGAGTACCGTCATCTGATGGCACAGGCCGAGATCGCAAAGGAAATGGGGGTTCCGGAGGAGAATATTCATATTATGCATTCCGGAAATGTCATGGAACTGACACCGGATTCGGCGGAGGTTACCGGAAGTGTAACGGCAGGTCCGGTACTGGTTGACGGCCTTGGCGTCGGTGATGTCGGCAATATCGTACTTCGTGACCGTCAGAATCTGGCACAGAACGGAATCATCATCGTGGTTCTGACTCTTGACCGGAGAGGCAATGAGCTTCTTGCGGGCCCCGATATTGTTTCCAGAGGCTTTGTCTATGTGAGAGAATCGGAAAACCTTATGGAAGAGGCACATGCTGTGGTAAAGGATGCGGTTATGCACTGCCTTGACCGGAGGATCAGTGACTGGGGCAAGATCAAGAATGTGATCCGCGACAGCTTAAGTGATTATATCTGGAAGAAGATGAAGCGGAATCCCCTGATCATGCCGATCATTATGGAGGTTTAAGCTCCGGCCTGTTCCGGTCCGGCTTTCAGAAAGGAGACGGATATGAAAAAACGGATATTCAGTGTCCTGCTGCGCGTTACCGTTCTGGCTGCGGCACTGTCCGTGATCCTTTTACTGTCGGTGAAGGGCTATCAGTTCGGAAAGGACGTGTTTGATGAACGGGAGGGTGTCTCGGATCATCCATACACCGTGACGGTTACAGTGGATTCCGGGGAGAATATCCGCCAGGTGGCGGAGAAGCTGAAGAAAGAAGGGCTGATCGACAGCTCTCTGGTACTGATTGCACAGAAATATTTTTACGGAAGTAGCCTGAAGGCAGGCAGCTACCGGTTAAACAGCAACATGACCGGAAAGATGATCCTGGATGTACTTTCCGGTGCGGCTGTGGATACAGAGGAAGCATCATGATCGTAGATGAACGGACTATCACGTATATTAATTCTTTGGAACAGGGAGACAGCGAATTCCTGCGGATGATCGCAAAGGAGGCGGCTGCCTCTTTTGTTCCTATTATCCGGAAAGAGACCGGAAGCCTCTTAAAAACGCTGGTGGAGATGAAGCGGCCGAGGAGGATTCTGGAGGTGGGAACGGCAACGGGGTATTCGGCACTTTTAATGAGTGAGCATATGCCCGAGGGCAGTACCATTACTACCATCGAAAAATATGAAAAACGGATTCCCATTGCACGGGAGAACTTCAGACGGGGCGGGAAGGAAGATGTTATTACCCTCCTCCCCGGCGATGCGGCAGAGATCTTAAAGAGTCTTTCGGGACCGTATGATTTTATCTTCATGGATGCGGCAAAGGGGCAGTATATCCATTTTCTTCCGGAGGTGCTGCGGCTCATGCCGGTTGGAGGCGTTCTGGTGTCAGACAATGTGCTTCAGGACGGAGATCTTATTGAGTCGCGGTTTGCGGTGACGAGAAGAAACCGAACGATCCATGCGCGTATGCGGGAGTATCTCTATACCATCAAGCACATGGAGGAACTGGAGACGGCGGTGATCCCCATCGGGGACGGCGTGACCATCAGTGTGAAAATAAAGGAGCAGTTACAGCGATGAAGGAGAGAACAAAGCCGGAGCTTCTGATTCCGGCCAGCAGCCTGGAAGTGTTAAAAACGGCCGTGATCTATGGCGCGGATGCTGTTTACATCGGCGGAGAAGCCTTCGGACTTCGTGCCAAGGCGAAGAATTTTTCCATGGAAGACATGAAGGCGGGGATTGCCTTTGCCCATGAGAGGGGGGTGAAGGTTTATGTGACCGCCAATATCCTCGCCCATAATGAGGATCTGGATGGTGTCCGGAGGTATTTTGAGGAGCTGAAGTCCATCGGTCCGGATGCACTGATCATTTCCGACCCCGGCGTTTTTATGATCGCCAAAGAGGTTGCACCGGAGATCGAGCGTCATGTGAGTACCCAGGCCAACAACACCAATTACGGAACCTATCGCTTCTGGCATGAGCTGGGCGCAAAGCGGGTGGTGTCCGCCAGAGAGCTTTCCTTAAAGGAACTTCGGGAGATCCGGGCCAATATTCCGGATGATCTGGAGATCGAGACCTTTATCCACGGCGCTATGTGTATTTCCTATTCGGGACGATGCCTGTTAAGCAATTATCTGGCCGGACGGGATGCCAACCGGGGTGCCTGCACGCACCCCTGCCGTTGGAAATATGCAGTCATGGAGGAGACCAGGCCGGGCGAGTATCTGCCGGTTTATGAAAATGAAAGGGGAACCTTTATTTTCAATTCCAAGGATCTGTGCATGATTGAGCATATGGACGACATTCTGACCTCCGGGATCGACAGCTTAAAGATCGAAGGGCGCATGAAGACTGCTCTTTATGTGGCAACGGTGGCAAGAACCTATCGAAGGGCCATTGATGACTGGTTTGCTTCCAGAGAACAGTATGAAGCAAACATGGAATGGTACAGGGCGGAGATCGGAAAGTGCACCACAAGACCCTTTACCACTGGCTTTTTCTATGGAAAGCCCGGATCGGATGCCCAGATCTATGACAGCAACACCTATAAGCAGGAGTATATTTATCTTGGTATTGCCGGAGAAGCCCGTCCAGACGGCTGGTTTTCGCTGGAGCAGAAAAATAAATTTTCCGTGGGCGAGACCATTGAGATCATGAAGCCCTCAGGTGAAAATCATGAAGTACTGGTGGAGGGCATTACCGACACCGAGGGAATGGTCCAGGAAAGCGCGCCCCATGCAAGACAGGCGCTTTTCGTGAAGCTTTCCGAGACACCGGAGCGATATGATATTTTACGGAAGAAGGGTGAATCCGCATAAGAGGACGGTTCAATGAACATACTATTTGGAGTACTGGGGAGTCTGTCCCTGATCTATTATATTCTGCTGGTGGCCTACGCCGGAATGGGGACCTCGTTTTCTCTGTTCTGGCTGCTTCTGGCGGTGGTCTGCGGTCTTCTGTCTATGGTGTGGGGGATCCAGAGCTCCCGGCTGTTTTTAAAGAGACTGCCCCTATGGGTAAGGGTGCCGGTCCGCACAACGGTGATGCTGGCTCTTCTGGTTTTTCTGATTGTCGGTTCCATGATTGGAATTTCCATGATCCCGGATTCCGATGCCAGGTTTGATTATCTGGTAGTTCTGGGGGCCAAGGTCAACGGACGGGAGCTGTCCAAGTCCTTAAAGTACCGGCTGGATACCGCTGCGGAGTATCTGGATGAGCATCCGGAAACAAAAGCGGTCGTCACCGGCGGAAGGGGCGAGGGAGAGGAAATTTCCGAGGCAGCTGCCATGCGGGATTATCTGGCCCAGAAGGGCATCAGCCGGAAACGGATCTATATGGAGCGGTATGCGGTGAATACGGCTCAGAACCTGGAATACAGTCTGTCTCTCATCAGCGACCGGGAGGCGCGTATCGGGATCGTGACCAGCGATTTTCATGTATTTCGGGCGGTCGCCATCGGAAAGAAGGCTGGCATGGAGCAGGTTCAGGGTGTTCCGGCGAAGACCGATCTGATCTATCTTCCGAATATGATGATGAGAGAATGTTTCGCAGTCCTGAAGGACTGGTTTATGGGAAATATCTGACCGGAAAGGAGTTAACAGGCAGATGCAGCATAATGCTTATGAAGTGATCATTGAAAAAGAAGTAAAGGAATTAAATTCAAAGGCCTGGATCCTGCGTCATAAAAAAAGCGGGGCCAGGCTGTTCCTGCTTTCCAACGACGACAGCAATAAGGTGTTTACCATCGGATTTCGGACTCCGGTATCGAACAGTACCGGCGTGCCTCATATCATGGAGCATTCGGTGCTCTGCGGATCCCGGAAGTTTCCGGTGAAGGATCCTTTTGTGGAGCTGGTAAAGGGATCCCTGAATACGTTTTTGAATGCCATGACCTATTCCGATAAGACGGTCTATCCCGTGGCCAGCGTCAACGACCAGGATTTTCAGAACCTGATGGACGTATATCTGGATGCCGTGTTCCACCCGAATATTTATACCAACGAGAAGATCTTTCGCCAGGAGGGCTGGCATTATGAACTGGAGGATGAGGCCGGGCCGCTGACCATCAACGGTGTGGTCTATAATGAAATGAAGGGTGTGTTCTCCTCTCCGGAGAGCGTACTGGACCGTTATACCAGAACGGTGCTGTTTCCCGATACCCCGTATCATGCAGAGTCCGGCGGTGATCCGGAGGTGATCCCGGAGCTTACCTATGAGCAGTTTCTGGATTTCCACAGGACCTATTATCATCCATCCAACAGCTATATTTATCTCTACGGTGATATGGATATGGAGGAAAAGCTGGAATTCCTGGACAGGGAATATCTTTCCGATTACGATGCCATGGAGCCGGATTCCGCGATTCCGTTCCAGAAGCCCTGCATGGCAGAAAAGCCGGTGGAGATTTTTTATCCCATCGGAGAGGACGAGGAGGAGCGCGGAAAAACCTTCCTTTCGGTCAACACGGTGGTGGGAACCGATCTGGATCCCCATCTGTATATTGCATTCCAGATCCTGGAATATGTGCTTTTATCCGCACCGGGGGCGCCCTTAAAGGAGGCGCTGGTAAATGCCGGGATCGGAACCGATATTTACGGCGGGTATGACAGCGGGATCCTGCAGCCGGTGTTCTCTGTGGTAGCAAAAAACACCGACAGGGAACGGCTGGAAGAATTCTTAAAGATCGTCCGGGAAACGCTGGAGGGGATGGCTGAGAACGGAATTGACGAACGCCTTCTGGAGGCGGGATTAAATGCGCTGGAGTTCAAATACCGGGAGGCGGAATTCGGAGCGTATCCCAAGGGACTGATGTACGGGCTTCAGTGCTTTGACAGCTGGCTGTATGAGGAAACCAATCCGTTCATGCATCTGGAATTTGAGGAAAGCTTCCGGTTCTTACGGACGCATCAGAAGGACGGCTATTTTGAGAGTCTGATCACGGATTATTTATTAAATAATCTTCATCAGGCGGTGATCATTCTTTCCCCGGAAAAGGGACTGGATGCAAAACGGGAGAATGCACTGGCAGAGAAGCTGGAAAAGAAGCTTGACGGCATGGATCAGGCGGCGAGACAGGCGCTTATAAAAGCAACAGCAGAGCTGAAGGCCTACCAGCAGGAGCCGTCACCGAAGGAAGATCTGGAAAAGATCCCCATGCTTTCCAGAGAGGATATTGAAAAGCAGGCAAAACAGCCGGGCGGCATCTTAAAAGAGGTTGACGGAATTCCGGTACTGCACACCGATGTGTTTACCAACGGGATCGGTTATATGCGGCTCAGCTTTGATGTGAGCGGTGTGCCTCAGGAGGACTGGCCGTATCTGGCGGTGTTTAAATCGATCCTGGGGCTGGTGAGCACAAAGGAGCATTCTTATCAGGAACTGGCCAATGAGATCAACATCGAAACCGGGGGTATTGCGGCAGCGTTGCCTAATTATGCGGTTCTGCCTTCCTCAGGGGATTTCCGGGCAGCACTGGAGTTTTCGGCAAAGGCCTTTTACGGAAAGATCGGCCGGGCCATGGAGTTAATTTATGAGATCCTGGCAGAGTCGGATCTTATGGAGGAAAAACGGATCAGGGAGCTGGCCGCAAGATCACGATCCAGAGCAGAGCAGAATCTCATTCAGTCCGGCCATGCTACTGCCATGCTGCGGGCAGGCACCTATCATTCGGCTTCTGCCGTATTCGGAGATTCTATCGGCGGAATCGCATGTTATGAGCTGTTAAAACGTCTGGAAAAGAATTTTGACGGAGAAAAGGAAGCCTTATTTGGAAAGTTTTCCGTACTGGCAAAGACGATTTTCCGGAAGGAAAACCTGTTTGCCTGCGTGACGGCAGACGAGGCCGGCTATGAAGAGTTTAAAGCGGCATTAAAGGCGTTTGCGGAAAAGCTTCCGGGAACGGCAGCGGGAACGAAAGAAATTCCGCTGAACATAATCCGCCGTGAGGAGATCCGGACGGAACAGAGGAATGAAGGCTTTGAAACCTCTTCCCAGGTCCAGTACGTGGCGCGGTGCGGAAACTACCGGGACAAGGGCTATTCCTACACCGGAGCACTGAGGATCCTCCAGGTGATCTTAAGCTATGATTATCTCTGGATCCAGGTGCGTGTGAAGGGCGGTGCCTACGGAGTCATGAGCGGCTTCGGGAAGACCGGAGACAGCTACTTTGTTTCCTACCGGGATCCCAATCTTGGAAAGACCAATGAGGTTTTTGAGGGAGTCCCCGGATATTTAAGAAACTTCACTGCGGATGAGCGGGATATGACGAAATACATCATCGGCACGATCAGCAGCATGGATACGCCTCTGACACCGTATATCAGAGGAATCCGGAATCTCAGCATGTATCTGTCCGGTGTGACAGCAGAGATGCTCCAGAAGGAGCGGGATGAGGTTCTTGGAGCATCTGAGAACGATATCCGGGCATTGGCGGACATTGCGCAGGCGATCCTGGATTCAGGCGATATCTGTGCCATCGGCGGAGCCGGAAAAATCGAAGCGGAAAAAGAGCTGTTTAAAGAAACGCTTCGTCTCTAAGGAGGAATTCAGTTGGAAAAGCAGAAGAAGTCAGGGTTTGTTGCATTGATCGGCCGTCCGAATGTCGGAAAGTCCACGTTGATGAACCATCTGATCGGACAGAAGATCGCCATCACCTCGGCGCGTCCTCAGACCACCAGAAACCGGATTCAGACAGTCTACACCGATGACCGGGGGCAGATCATTTTCCTTGATACCCCCGGAATCCACCGGGCAAAGCACAAGCTGGACGAGTACATGGTGGGCGCAGCGGAGCGTACCATCAAGGACAGCGATGTGGTACTGTGGCTGGTAGAGCCTACCACCTATATCGGCGCCGGAGAGCAGCATATCCTGGAAATCCTGAAGCAGGTGAAGGCACCGGTGATCCTGGTGATCAACAAGATCGACACGGTGGATAAAAAAGATATTTTAAAGTACATAGGAGCTTATGAAAGGATATTCCCCTTCTCCGAGATCATTCCTGTGTCGGCCTTAAAGAGCGACAACCTGGACACCGTTCTGGAAGTGATCATGAAGTATCTGCCCTGCGGGCCTATGTACTACGATGAGGACACCGTGACCGACCAGCCTATGCGCCAGATCGCAGCAGAGATCATCCGTGAGAAAGCGCTGCGCTGTCTCCAGGACGAGATTCCCCACGGGATCGCCGTGACCGTCGAGAAAATGAAAGAGCGCCCCGACGGCCTGTTCGACATCGAGGCCGAGATCATCTGCGAAAAAGAATCCCATAAAGGAATCGTCATCGGAAAAGGCGGCGCCATGCTAAAAAAAATCGGCAGCAGTGCCCGCCATGACATCGAAGCCATGATGGATGCCCGCGTCAATCTGAAAATCTGGGTAAAGGTACGGAAAGAATGGCGCGATAACGACATGTATCTGAAGAGCTACGGATACAGCAAGGATATGTAGCACCAGTCCCGAAAAGTCTGACAGGAGTGCGCGTGCTTTATGCTCCGGCAGTGGGGTGGCAGGAGGAATGGAACAGGATTCACATCCTTGAGTCGGGGTGCGCGTGCTTTACGCTCCGGCAGTGGGGGTGGCAAAAGGAATGGAACAGGATTCTCATCCTTGTGTCCGGTTCGACCGACTTTCGGTGGAGGGAGAACGGACACAAGGTGAGAATCCGTACCCAGTACTAAGGAAGGAGGTTCTCATGTCTTATCCGTCCGATGACAATCTGATCAATGTCATGGGAATCGTCCTTTCGGCGACTCCGGTGGGTGATTATGACAAGCGGGTTGTGCTCCTGACCCGCGAGCATGGAAAGCTCCATGCGTTTGCCAAGGGAGCCAGACGGCAGAACAGTCCTCTGATCTCCGGGATACGCCCGTTCTGCTTCGGAACCTTTACCTTATATGAAGGGCGGAGCTCCTACACCGTCAAGCATCTGTCCATCACCAATTATTTTGAGGAGGTCACCTCGGATCTGGACTGTGTGTACCTGGGGTATTATTTCCTGGAGTTTGCCGACTATTATTCCAGAGAGAATGCAGATGAGTGTTCCACCTTAAAGCTTCTCTATCAGGCGCTCCGCGCCCTGCCGAAAAAGAGCCTGGATAACCGTCTGGTGCGGTTTGTTTATGAGCTTCGCATGATGGCGATGAACGGAGACCTGGATTTTTCCTGCTTTAAGCGTCTTGGCGATACGGCCCGGTATACGGTGGGGTTCGTGATCGAAACGCCGGTGGAAAAGCTGTTTACGTTTGCAGTTTCCGAGTCGGTATTGAAGGAGCTTCTGGCGGCTCAGGCGGAGAATAAAAAGCGGTATCTGACAAAAACCTTTAAATCAGAAGAAATCTTAAACGGGATTTCTTCTTTTTAAGGGCAGAAACATATTGAAAATCTCAGGGAAACAAGGTACAATGAGGGAAGTCTGTTATGAGGAGGAAAAGAATGAAGAAATCATGGACGTTACTTCTTGCAGCGCTGACAGTGATCATGACCGTTCTTTCCGGATGCGGATCGGCGAAGTTTGAGCCGACCGGGAGCAGTATCTATGTGAAGAAAGACGGAACGGTTATCAGTGCTGATATTGAAGATTTCTCAGGAAGCAATTACAGCGAGGATGAGCTGAAGGCCTATGTGGAGAATGCGGTGAAGAGCTATAACTCTGAAAAAGGTGCAGCTTCCGAGGCGTATGCCGATAAAAATACCAGCCTTCCGGTGGCAGTGGATTCCCTGACGGTTAAGGACAATACAGCATCTCTGTATTTAAGCTATGCAACCTGTGCGGATTATCTGGAATTTACCGGAACCGGCGGCATGGAGGACGGTATCTCGGCCCTGGAAAAAGCAACGGTTGCCGAGATGAGTTTAAGCGGAAATTTCAAGAATGCCAAGAATGAGAACGTGACACTGGACAGTGTCACAAAGAACAGCAAGTATCATGTGGTACGGATCGAGGGACCGGTGACCATGCAGATCGAAGGAAAGGTAGCCTTTGTGAGTGCAGGTGTGACCATTGACTCCAAGAATACGGTGACAACACCGGAAGCCGATGTAAGCTATATTGTATTTAAATAAGGGTGTTTGTAACAGACCGGAGCCCGGCAGGAATGAGCAGGGCTCTAAAGCGTTACTGATTTTCTATAAAAGAGAGGAAGCAGACATGGAAAAGACAATGGATAAGATTGTAGCACTTGCCAAATCACGTGGATTTGTATATCCCGGATCTGAGATTTACGGCGGCCTTGCCAACACCTGGGATTACGGAAATCTGGGCGTAGAGCTGAAAAACAACGTGAAGCGTGCATGGTGGCAGAAGTTTGTCCAGGAGAATCCTTATAATGTAGGTGTAGACTGCGCGATCCTGATGAACAGCCAGACCTGGGTGGCTTCCGGCCATCTCGGCGGCTTCAGCGATCCGTTAATGGACTGCAAGAGCTGCAAGGAGCGGTTCCGTGCCGATAAGCTGATCGAGGATTATGCAGAGGAAAACGGCATTGAGCTGGAAGGCAGCGTAGACGGCTGGAGCCAGGAGCAGATGAAGGCTTATATCGATGAGCATCAGATCCCCTGCCCGAGCTGCGGCAAGCATGATTTTACCGATATCCGTCAGTTCAACCTGATGTTCAAGACCTTTCAGGGTGTAACCGAGGATGCGAAGAATACCGTTTATTTAAGACCGGAGACGGCACAGGGTATTTTTGTAAACTTCAAGAATGTACAGCGTACCTCCAGAAAGAAGATTCCTTTTGGTATCGGTCAGATTGGAAAATCCTTCCGAAATGAGATCACACCCGGAAACTTTACCTTCCGTACCAGAGAGTTTGAGCAGATGGAGCTGGAGTTCTTCTGTGCGCCCGGAACGGATCTGGAGTGGTTCTCCTATTGGAAGACCTACTGCATCAACTGGTTAAGAGATCTGGGCATCCGGGAAGATGAGATGCGGGCAAGAGATCATTCTCCGGAAGAGCTTTGCTTCTATTCTAAGGCAACCACAGACCTGGAATTCTTATTCCCCTTCGGCTGGGGTGAGCTGTGGGGCATTGCAGACCGTACCGATTATGATCTGACCCAGCATCAGAATACCTCCGGCGAGGATATGAGCTACTTTGATGATGAGAAGAAGGAAAAATATATTCCGTATGTGATCGAGCCGTCACTCGGTGCAGACCGTGTGACTCTGGCATTCTTATGCAGCGCTTACGATGAGGAAACACTGGAGGGCGGCGATGTCCGTACCGTGCTTCATTTCCATCCGGCGATTGCACCGGTGAAGATCGGAATCCTTCCGCTCTCCAAGAAGCTTAACGATGGTGCGCTCAAGGTATATGAGCAGCTTGTAAAGAAATACAATTGTGAATTTGATGACAGAGGAAATATCGGAAAGCGTTACCGCAGACAGGACGAGATCGGTACACCGTTCTGTGTAACGTATGATTTTGATTCCGAGACCGATGGTGCGGTAACCGTTCGTGACCGTGATACCATGGAGCAGGTTCGTGTGCCGATCGCAGAGCTGGATGCTTACTTTGCTGATAAGTTCACGTTTTAGGATACCAGGGTCAAAAGGTCTGAATCCACATGAGCCTGTTCATGAGTGGATGTGAGGCCCTGGGGCCCGCAATCCGCAGGTATCCTGGAAGTACCTGGTATGTAAGAAATGGCGGAATTACCCGCCTTTCTGATAGATGAAATGAGAGGAGAAACGTTATGAAAAAATTAGCAGCAGCACTTCTTGCCGGCGTGATGGTTCTTTCCATGGCAGCCTGCGGAAGCACAAAGACAACGGAAACCACCAAGGCCGCAGAGACCACCAAGGCCGGTGAGACAAAGGCAGAAGAGACCGATAAGGCAGAGGAGACCTCCGCGGCAGAAGCAAGAGAGGACGACGGAAAGCTGATCATGGCAACCGAGGCCGGTTTTGCTCCTTATGAGTACACCGAGGACGGATCTACTGTAATCGGCGTTGATGTGGACATTGCAAACGAGATCGCAAAGGCCATGGGCAAAGAGCTGGTAATCCAGAACATGAACTTCGACAGCGCACTGCTGGCTGTACAGCAGGGCAAGGTTGATTTCGCAGCAGCCGGAATCTCCGTAACTCCCGAAAGAGAAGAGCAGATGGACTTCTCCATCGAGTACACCACCTCCAAGCAGGTTGTTGTCGTAAAGAAGGATGCAGGCCGTGTTGCTTCTGTTGACGCACTGAATGCAGATACAGTTGTCGGCGTACAGGGCGGAACCGTAGCAGATTCCTACTGCCAGGATGATCTTGGAACAAAGGATCTCAAGCAGTACAGCAAGTTCATGGAAGCAGCCATGGATTTAAAGAATGACAAGATCGACTGCATCATCATGGACTCTCTTCCTGCTGAGCAGATGGTAGCTGAGAACGATGACCTGGAGATCCTGGACGGCGAAGTATTCACCGATAAGTATGCCATTGCAGTACAGAAGGGCAACAAAGAAATGTTAGACCAGATCAACGAAGTGCTTCAGAAGCTGGTTGACGACGGAAAAGTAGATGAGTTTATCATCAACCATACTACGAAATAAATGAAGTGAGGAAATCCTATGAACTGGCTTGCCAATGTTTGGGCTGATTTTTCCAAGGTATTTCTGGAAAAAGGCAGATATCTATCCTATTTGAAAGGATTTGGCGTAACCCTGGAGGTATCGTTCTTTGCGGTGCTTCTGGGTGTTGCGGTGGGCGCTTTGTTAGCCATTGTGAAATACATGGCGGTGCGTCATAAAAAATTCCGATTGCCGGGCTGGATCGCCAATGTCTATATTACTGTGATCCGCGGAACCCCCGTTTATGTGCAGATGCTGATCATCTATTTCATGATCTTTACGGGTAGAAATTCACCGGCGATCCTTTCCGGTGTGATCTGCTTCGGTCTGAATTCCAGTGCCTATGTGGCGGAGATCATCCGTGCCGGAATCGAAGCGGTTGATGCCGGACAGGCAGAGGCAGGCCGTTCTCTCGGTCTTTCAGAAATGCAGACCATGAAATCCATCATCATGCCTCAGGCGATCAAGAATATTCTTCCCGCTCTGGGCAATGAGTTTATCGTTCTGATCAAGGAGACTGCTGTTATCGGAAATATTACGGTTCTTGATGTGACCAAGGCAGCACAGAATATCGGGAACAGTACCTATAACTATTTAATGCCGCTCCTGATCACGGCAGTGATGTACCTGATCGTCGTCATTATTTTGACGAAGCTTCTTGGTATGTTTGAAAGGAGGCTGAGGAAGAGTGATAGACGTTAAGGGTCTTCACAAGTCGTTCGGAGACAAGGTTGTGCTCTGCGGAATCGACGAACATATTGAAAAAGGGGAAAAGGTTGTAATTATCGGTCCCTCCGGATCCGGAAAATCCACGTTTTTACGCTGTATGAACCTGCTGGAAACGCCGACCGAGGGCACAATTACGGTGGAAGGACAGGATATTACCCATGCATCCGGCAAGGAATTAAATCAGATCCGCCGGAAGATGGGAATGGTATTCCAGCATTTTAACCTGTTTCCTCACCTGACCATCAAGAAAAATATTACCATGGCGCCGGTAAAGCTTGGACTGATGACCCAGGCAGAGGCAGATAAAAAGGCGATGGAGCTGCTGGAGAGGGTTGGTCTTCCGGAAAAGGCAGATCAGTATCCGGCACAGCTTTCCGGCGGACAGAAGCAGAGAATCGCGATCGTCCGTTCCCTTGCCATGAATCCGGATGTGATGCTCTTCGATGAGCCCACATCTGCGCTGGATCCCGAGATGGTACGGGAGGTTCTTGAGTTCATGAAGCAGCTTGCCGATGAAGGTATGACCATGGTGGTCGTGACCCATGAGATGGGCTTTGCCAGAGAGGTTGCTTCCAGAGTCCTGTTTATGGACGAAGGAAAAATATTGGAGCAGAATGAACCGAAGGCTTTCTTCGATCATCCCAATGATCCGAGATTAAGAGAATTTTTATCAAAAGTATTATAAAAGGTGTGCCTTTTTCCATAAAGCGGACGAGAGTCTGACGGAGAGAGAAGACTGCCGGAAACCGATCGGGTATGAATTGCCATGCCCGGTTGGATTTCGGCAGTCTTTTTTCGCGATGGTTACAAGCCATGCCGTAAGCAAAATTTGAACCATGCGTACTTGTACGCAATTGGTGAAAAATTTTGTTTACGATAGGGCGCCAGCCCGCGAGCGACAGACCGAAGGTCTGGAGCGTGCATGGCTTATTACGAGATACATGTAAGAACAGGAGACCCTTATGTATTTAATGATTGATAATTATGATTCGTTTGTGTATAACCTTTATGCCTATCTGCGGGAGCTGGGCAATGAGGTGATGGTGGTCCGGAATGACAGGATCACGCTTTCTGAGATCCATGTCATGAATCCACAGGGAATCCTAATATCCCCTGGTCCAGGCCGACCGGAGGACGGGGGGATCTCTGCCGAGGTGATCAGACAGATGGCTGGAAAAATTCCAATTCTCGGTGTCTGCCTGGGACACCAGATCATTGGTCATGTATTTGGTGCCAGAGTAGAAAAAGGGGTCCGCCCTATGCATGGAAAGGTGACAGAAATTACCCATAACGGCGGAGGCGTTTTTTCCGGTCTGCCGGATACGTATGAGGTAACGCGATATCATTCACTTGTAGTGAGGGAAGAAGCATTTCCGGAGGAATTGCAGGTTGATGCCAGAAGTGAGGATGGCGTGATCATGGGAATGTCGCATAAAACGTGGCCGGTTTATGGAGTCCAGTTTCATCCGGAGGCAGTGCTGACGCAGTATGGTCATGAACTGTTAAGAAATTTTACAGAAATCTGTGACTGCTGGAATGGACCGTCTGCGCAGACAGGGAAAGGGGGATACCATGGAGCGTAAAAAAACAGAATTAAGAGACGGAGAATGGCTGAGGGCTGAAACAACGAGAATCAGACGGATGGATATATATATGCCGCTGGCTGAGATTTTTGTTCTGTTTCGGGAGGAGGATCAGGCTGTTTTTCTGGACTCATCACTGGAAAATAAACTGGGAAGGTATTCCATTATCGGAAGAAGGCCGTATTTGACGCTTCGAAAGGAAGCCGGGCAGCTTTTTATCAATGGCGAGCGGTCTGATCAGGCCTTTGAAACCGTCCTGAAGACTTATCTGGAGGAGCATCAGGAAGAAAATCCGACCCATCTCCCGATGATTTCCGGTGCCATCGGCTATTTTACTTATGATTATGGCCGGAGAAGAGCCGGGGTGGACAGTCGGTTTGAGGAGCAGGAGACAGATCTGATTCCGGAGGCGGTCTGGAATTTTTATGACCAGTATCTTGTAGAGGATCATAAAGAACGGGTCATTTATCTGATCGCCGGAGGAAAAACAGAGCCGGCGGAGACAGGAATCCGAGAGCTGGAGGAACAAATCCGGAAGCACTACCGTGAGAGAGGGAGGGTCTCGGAGAAAACGGAGGTAGAGAGATCAAACGTAGTTGTCCGGGAAGATTCCACAGAAGCAGAGTATCTGGAAACGGTAAAAAAAATGTGCGATTATATTGTGGAGGGAGATATTTATATTGCAAATCTCACCAGACAGCTTGTGATGGAAAGTAAAAAAGATCCGTATGAGGTTTTTGAAACGCTGCGCAGAATCAATCCCTCGCCGTTTGGCGGCTATTTCCAGTATGGAGATTTTCAAATCGTGTCGGCATCACCGGAGCGGTTTTTAAAAATGGAACAGGGAGAGATTGAGACACGTCCGATAAAAGGAACCAGGCGGAGAGGCCATGACCCGGAGGAGGACGCAGCACTGCGGAAGGAGTTGGAGAATTCCGAAAAAGACCGCAGCGAACTTCTGATGATCGTGGATCTGGAACGCAACGATCTGAGCCGTGTCTGCGAACCGTATTCGGTTCAGGTGCCGGAACTGTTTGAGGTGGAGGCTTATGCGACCGTATTCCATCTGGTTTCTACTGTGACAGGAAAGCTGGAGCAGGGGAGAACGGTTATGGATCTGGTGGAGGCAGCCTTCCCGGGCGGCTCTATCACCGGGGCGCCCAAAATCCGTGCCATGGAGATCATTGACGAGCTGGAACGGGGAAAGAGAGGACTTTACACCGGTTCCATGGGCTATATCACCCTGGATGGCTGCTGTGATCTGAATATTGTGATCCGTACTCTGGTCCACAAAGACGGAGCGTATCATCTTGGTGTCGGAGGGGGTATCACCTGCGAATCCGAGCCGGAGTTTGAGTTTGAAGAAACCTGGCAGAAAGCAGTGGCACTGCTGGAAGCGCTCAAAGTGCAGTAAAGCCGTTATTCGTCAGCCAGATCGGAGATCAGTTTGACGTTGCTGACCGCCAGTGCAAGCTGAAGTTTGTTTTCCAGTCCGGTTTTCTGCAGCATATTTGCCACATGGAATTTGACTGTCGACATTTCGCAGCCCATCTCTGCCGCAATGCGCGTATAAGAAAGCCCACGTAACAGATGACGCAGCACCTTCAGTTCTGTCTTTGTAAATTCGGTGCTTTTTGCCATACCGATCTCGACGGTCGGAGGCGAGTCCGGAAAGATGTGTTCCCCTGCCATTGTCTGTCGGACAACCTCCATGAGCCGGGTCTTGTCAGAATCCTTATACCAGAGGCTGTCAGCACCGGCTGCTTTTGCCTTATCCAGAACCGCACCATCGATCAGTGAGGTTACAACAATGATCCTGCTTTTCGGACATATGGCTTTGATCTGACGAACAGCGGTCAGACCGTTTTCCCGGTTTGCCGTCTGTACATCCATCAAAATCAGATCAACAGAACTTGTCCGGCATACCTCAACGGCCTGCTTTGCACCGGGAATGGACGCTACGATCCGGTATCCGTCCTCGGCACGGAAATAGTTCTCCAGAAGACTCCGGATCATGGTCTGGTCTTCAACAATCATCACTCTCATGTATCGTTCCCTCCTTCCGGTAATTCCAGCGTGAGCTTAAAGTAAGGAATACTCTGAATTTCCATTTTGCCGTCCACCTCCTCCACGCGTTGGCGCAGCATGGAAAGACCGCCGCCCTCTGTGACGGTTTTCGCCGGTGCAGCACCGTTGTTGGTCAAGGATATTTCCATATGCCCCGGTTCCTGCCGGAAGCACACATACAATTCGGTGCCTCCTGCGTGCCGGATACAGTTTGTTGCACATTCGTGGATCGCCAGTGCACTCAGTGTGCGCAGGCTCTGCGTCTGCGGTTCATCACCGGCAAACAGAACTCTGACGCCCATTTCTTCCGTTCGTTTTTTGACCTCGTCCAGAGGCTCGAACCGCACCGTCATCTGGTTGGAACGGTAAAGCACCGAAATTGCCTGTTCCCAGAGCGCTGCGTTGGCTCGAATTTCCTTTAGGTCTGTCTGTCGGAGCAGAACCCGCCGTGTGGCCAGTATACTGTGCCCGATGTCGTCATGTACGCGCAGCTTCATTGCCAGCGTCTCTTCTTCCCGGATAATCTCCGGCATCTGCTCGAAAAGATTACGAAGGTGGGAGTTGGCATTTGTAAGCTTTGCATTTTCTATTTCTAACTGGTGCTGCGTCTGCATCAGCTCCGTAACATCTGCAGCGGTAATCTGCGTATATCGGCCGCCGGCCTTTATCCGGATCTGCTCCTCGGCAAACCGCAGCGCCCTGCCATCCGAAAACCGGTAGATCTGGAGCTGTGGGTTCAAACAGTGCACATCTGCGGGAGGCGATTGCAGGGCGGACCGCATTTCTGTAAGCGTCTGGATGCCATCGCACCGCAAAAGCCCCATTATGGCAAGCATCCGGTGGTTAATGAGCCTTATCATGTTATTACGGTCGAAGAAACAGACTGCAATGGGAAGACTGTCGAAGCTGTCCTTGATTTTGTCCATATGCGTTATACCCCCACCGATTTTTCCGGCTTCAGCATAATATACTGAAGCCCATCCTCATCCTGTTCCCATTCTAAGCCGGGGAATTGTGTGCTCAGCCCGCAAAGAGTCTGTGCGCCTGAAACGCAGAGATTTACCTGTACCTGTTCTCTGACCTCTATGGAGATCAGCAGGGACTGCAGTGATTCCAGACTCGCCTCCACGACCGCTTCAAACAGATCATAGGCCTGCGCCGCCTGTTCGACGGTTAGCTGTCCGCTGCCTGTGACAAGCGCTTTGCAGTCTGCCCCATACAGGTTGAGGTTTTCAATCGATTCATTGAGACACAGTCTGAGCTCCTGTACGGAGATCGAACCGCGCTGAACACCGACAAAAATCAGGTTGTTTCTGCGTTTGATGTAGGTCCCGAGAATGATGACCTGACCCAGCAGATGTTCCGCCTGCTTCAGGTCTTCTGTCTGTCGTAAATCTGCCAGAAGCGCCTGCAGTGTCGTGATCTGGTTTGCCGTCTGTGACTCCATGATATTGTACAGGCGGTTTTCCTCTGCCAGCTTTAACAGCCTTGCGTGCTGTGCGTTTTCCGCCGCAAGGACGTCTCCGGTATCACGAAGCTCATCGCGTGTCTGCTCCAGTTCTTTTTGAATCTGATTCAGTTCTGAAATGTCCTCTTTCCAGAATACCCATCCGCGGCGCAGCTTATGCCGCTTCAGAAGCGTATTGTCGTCCAGCGGGACGGTATCCGTCTGTATGTGACACAGTTCGGTTTGCGGCAATGCTCCATGCATGGCGGCGGATACATATGTGGTGCAAAACGCATTATCTGTGATCTGAACCGGCAGACTGGTTGCCTCAAACAGTTCCCGGTATCCGAGGTTGGACGGGATCAGTCCGCATTGGATACAGCATTCAAAGATACTTGCAAAGATCAGGCACTGTGACACCGTTATATCGCCGGCAAGCACCCAGACCCAGTAGACCTGTCTGATATACGCATAAACATAGGCCAGCGAAAGTGAAAACGGAATCAGCGGCAGCCAGCGAAATTTTCTGGTGTGCGGGATACGGCAGCTTTTTACCATCAAAACGAGCGCGGATACCGCACACAGAAGCTCCCAGCCCAGTACGAAGAAGTAGCCGGCCTCATATCGGTAGTCCTGATCGGATAAAATACCGGATGGAAAGGAGAATACCCACTGGTGCAGATCGTTTGTCAGAACAAGTAAAAGCAGCAGAAACGCCGGTATATACAGAAGCTTTGTCCATCGCGGCAGGCGGAAGTTCTCTGCTTTGCCCAGTGACAGGGAAACAAAGAGCGACATCATGGGAATATACAGTATGGGGCCATAGTAGAAGTACCATAGCCAGCGCTCAGCCTCTGCGCTGTTGATGGAAAATTTGATCGAGCGCAGGAGAAGCCACAGCACCATCAGTACGGAAATTGTCACTAAATAGCGCCGCACCTGCATCTGTATAATACGGAGATGAAGAGAAATCCCCCACATGCAGAACAGAAAAATATAGATCCCGCTTCGCAGATAACCATAGAACGGGTGGTGAAGAATGGTTCGGCTGGCATATCGAAGCCACATGGCAAACACAATCAGTCCCAGTGTGACCAGTGCAAGCAGGATACTTCTTTTTGTCGTCTTACTCATAGATATGATACCTCCACCCTACCTTTCATATCATAGTATCATAGATGGATATAAAAAGGCAATGCGTTTCCGGCTCTTTGGGGGAGGCGTATCGATGGATTCTGTAGTTTAAAGTTTCATAAACGGAAAAAACATAAAACCTAGCCAATTGGCGGGGGCGGAAGAGGCTTTTATCCGTTAAAATGTAAATGAAAGATTTATAAAAAAGAGAAAGGCGGTGGAAGAGCAACGATGCGAAGAATCGTGCTGGATATGAATGACGGTCTTTTGGCAGAGGCTGTTGAGCAGTCGCTCACGAGATGTGATCTGGATTTTATTGTCTACCGTTCTTCGAATCCGGAGAAAACGCTTGACCTATGCCGAGTCTGTCATGCCAATGTGCTTGTTATGGAGGTCATGCGGCAGGGTGTCTGGAAGCTGAGCGAACGGCTGAAGATCCGGAATGAAGTTAAGAAGCTGGGGTGGGACTGTAAGATTTTGCTGCTGGTGGATGAGCGCATAGACGAAATGCTTGCAGCCAATGTGCGGCAGGCGGTGAAGGACCAGCTGATCGATAATTTTATCTATGCATCCGTATCGCCGACATATCTCGCAGGTGTGATCGATATGCTTTAGGAAGGAGGACTGGTTATATTGCAGGTTATAATTCAGAAAATACCGGAGAACTTGCCGGAGTTTGAAGCACTCGCCGCAGAAGGACGAAAACCGGAGCATATCTGTGCATTGTTTCTGTGTGCACTGGCATTGTTCGACCGGGATAAAGATGCAGGTACTGCTGCGATGAACCTTCTGCGGGGGCCAAGGCCTATGACACCGTATGATGGTCAGTTCCTGCGCGACCGACTGCGCGGCAAGCCCTATCTGCCGCTTGCCTATTTTGAAGGTGCAGCACCGCAGAACGGTTATCAGCCGTGCCGGCCGTATGTTCTCAATGTACTGGAAGACCCAAGACCGCAGGATATAGAGCCGGGATATCTTCGGGTATTCCTGAAGACAGCAGGTGCAGATTCCCCACGCCCCATGAAGCTGCGGCAGAAAGGCTCGACCGGAGAGTGGTTTCTCTGGGAATATTCCAGTATTTTAAGCGGGATCCGCATTCCGGCGGCGGAGGATCCGTGGGCATAGCAGAAAAACGGAAACAGGAAACAAAGCAGACATGAAACAAAGCAGACATGAAACAAAGCAGACATGAAGCAAAGCAGATAAAAAAGGAGGATTTAACAATGAAAGGTCACAAATTTTTAATGGTTACAGGGATTCTTATGATTATCGCAGCTGCACTGACGATCATTGCCGGTGTTTTTGTCGCCGGAATTGGTGTAGTGTCAACCGGAATTGGTATAGGCTCGGCGCTCTCGTTTAACTATTTTCTGGTTTTGATCCTCACTCTGGCAGGCGGCATCTGTGAACTGATCGCAGGGATCCTGGGAGTAAAGTACAGTAAGCATGGAAATCAGAGTAAAAAGCTCGTAGGATGGGGCATTGTCGTAATCGTATTCTGTGTTCTGAGCATGATCTTCAACCTTGTCAACGGTGGTGATTTTGATATCCTGAGCGTTCTGACAGGTCTCGTGGTGCCTGGACTTTACATCTATGGTGCGGTGCTCAATTCCAAGGAAGACGATGCTCAGCCTGCAGCATAAAGCAGAATGACGAACGGCAAAGGAGACCGATATGGGACTGTTTGATAAGAAATACTGTGATATTTGCGGTGAGAAGATCGGTATGCTTGGAAACCGCAAGCTGGAGGACGGCAATCTCTGCAAAAACTGTGCCAGGAAGCTTTCTCCATGGTTCTCTGACCGACGCAACAGCACAGTTGAGGAAATCAGGGAGCAGCTGGCTTATCGGGAAGAGAATCGGGAAAAGGTTGCGGCATTCCATACGACCAGAGTCCTCGGAACGAATACGAAGGTGCTTCTTGACGAGGATGCCGGAAAATTCATGGTAACGCGGGCAAGAGATTTACTGGAGGCCAACCCGGATGTTCTGGATTTTGCAGATGTGACGGGCTGTAATCTTGATATTGATGAACGCTCCTCCGAGATCAAACGTAAGGATAAGGATGGAAAGGAAGTCAGCTATAATCCGCCGCGCTACGAATATTCCTATGATTTTTATATCACCATCTTCGTCAACAATTCCTATTTTGACGAAATGCGTTTTCAGATCAACACCAGCTCTGTGGATATTGTCCCGCCGCCTGCGATGCGTCCGGGTATGACATCGAGATGTAACCCGGAAACCAATGTTGAGTACAGTAATTATAAAAAGCTCGGCGAGGAGATCCGTCAGGCACTGACGCAGCTCCGCACAGATGTAAGGAAGAAGATTGAGCAGGCGGCTGCCCCCAAAGCAGCGGTTACCTGCCCCTACTGCGGAGCAACTACTACCCCGGATACCAGCGGCTGCTGCGAATACTGCGGCGGCGCAATAAATGGCTGAGCTATTTGTCAATGATTCAGAACAGAAAGGACATTCAAAAATGAAGAGACTTGCAGGACTGCTCCTGGTCGCAGCGATTATGATTTTAACGCTTGCCGCCTGTGGAAGCAAGGACGCGCTGGCTGGCACATGGTCAGCAGAGCTTGGTGCTGATGGTGTAATTACATGGTCGTTTAACGGAAAAGGAAAATGTACCATGGAAAATGCTTACATGAAGCAAAAAGGCACCTACAGCATTGAGGATGATCAGCTTACGGTAACGCTGGAAACCTGGAGTGAGCCGTCTACATACACGTTTTCGGTAGATGGCAGCAGCCTTACCATGGAGGAAAATTCCGGCTACGGCATCAGCGGAACCTTTACAAAAAAATGATCATATAGAAGCACAACACGCGTCATTTCACTTACCTGATCAAAAGCTCAATATCTGCACGGAGGCTGCATGATACCGTGAAAAAGAGCTTGAACGGCGAGGAAGCTGAGGATCATGTCGCGCGAGCGTTACCGCCAGGGGATTGGGATTGGATGACAGGTATCTGTTCTGCCTTTTCCCTGGCGGTTTTGACGTTTACCGTCACGACATCGGCAGGTTTGCCGATTGGTATATCATGGAATTATGTTAGGAGGAAATTATGAAACAGACGAAGACAAAACGTTTCTGCCTGCTTCTTGTGGTGCTGATGTTATTCGGTCTCACGGCCTGCGGCAAGGATAAGACGGCGGCAGATCCAAATGTAATCAAGCTTGGAGATTATGAGCTGCGCTACAAGGGCGCATGCATCATGGAAGATTCATCAGGAAAGGACGCGATCGTTCTGACACTGGACTTCACAAACAACAGTAAGGAAAATGCCTCCTATCTGTGGAGCGTCAGCGAAACAGTTATGCAGAACGGCGTAGAACTGGAAGTTGCGTCAGTTATTACCGATTATGAAAACTTTGATGTTGTAACAAATAATCAGTTTAAGGAAATTGAACCGGGAGCAACGCTTGAGGTACAGACAGCCTTTGTTCTGGCCGATACGACCAGTACGGTCAAGGCGACCTTTGAGCAGATGCTTGGCAAGAAAAACGGTACAATCACCATTGAGCCGTCCACACTCAGCCGGGAAAAGGCAGCCAATACGGATTTGGAGACCACATCGCCGGATGATACCGATGACGAGCTGCTCAGCTGGTGGAACGGCGAATGGTACGGCTGGTGGAAAATGACCGGCTGTACAGGTGATTATGAAACGGAGGGTATGGAAGGCCAGTGGTGGGATGTGTGTGGCGTGATCGACATCGGTACGGACTATACGGGAACGCTTACGATCTGGGACGAGGATTATACCAAGGCAAACCCCATGGCTGCGGTATCTGTCAGCCTGAATGAGGCCGGAACCGGTGAGTACGGCACTGTGATGTCAGAGGACGGCTGGTTTACGGATGTGGCGATCGAGCATGCGGACTGGATCGTTGACCCGGGCCTGCTGGACTATGAGAACCTGATCTGTATCGACGGAGACTATGAAAATGGTGATGATGGATTTCATTATGAAATCTATCTGCGTCCGTGGGGACTCCACTGGGATGATATGGATGAGAGCGGCTGGCCTTATCGCTACAGTGACTGGTATCTGCCTCTGATCGATGCGGGTGAGCCTATGCCGGACAGCATCGAAGCAGGCGTTTCGGAGTCGAATTCCGGTGAAAATGCAGCCGGAGGAGATGGTATTATACAGTGACCATATGAAGGCGAACTATCGCTACTACAAATGGATCTCCGGAGACGATGACTCCCATTTAAGAATATCGGCTATGAATGGATTGAATATGTCGCCCAGATCGATGATAATCGTGCACTTTCTGTCGGACTGCGTGATATGGACTGTGTTCCCGGAACAATGACGGACATCATTCTTACGAATATGAAGTTCCAGTAATGCAGTTCGCGGCAGACAAGGACGGCAGATGAAGAAGATCATACAAAGCCATGAAAAAGAAAATGATATGTGAAATAGGAATTACCGTGTTGGTGTTGTTGGTTTCCGGACTTTTCGGATGCGGAAACAGCAGAGAATACAAGGTGGATGATATTGCTCTGATCAATACCACGTATTATGGAATGACGCGTGAGCCTGTTTATTCCTTTGCCCTGCAAAAAGAGAAGGAGGACTGGTTCTTCTCCGCCAGCTGCTATGTGGAAGATCAGAATGCGTATTATGTCTCGTTCAGTTCGCTCCAGATCCCATGTGAAGAGGCGGAAGGATTCCTTGAGATTATTCGTGAGGAAGGAGAGATAAAACGGTTCAGAAAATATCATGAGCCGATCCGTCTTTTTCAAACACCGGATGCACCGGCATGCAGCTCCGAAATCGTCTTTTCCGACGGAAGCAGAGTAGACAGAGGAATCGCGTTTGGTGATAAGGCGCTCAGGTATCTCTATGCACTTGCCGGCAAATATTATGAGACGGCGGAGAACTATGAAGGAATCAGGGCAGTTTCTGTCCAGAGATGTTGTATGGATCAGTCCTCTTCCTATTTGTTTACCATTGAAAAAGAAGGCAATGACTGGTTCTTTTCCTATGATGCAGTGATTGACAGCAGCAATATACATACGGAAGTGGAAAAGCAGCAGATCGAAGAGAAGGATGCCGAAGAGATACTCCGGATCGTAAAGGAGGAGCAGCTCGTTACAGCAGTGAAGGGATATGAAGAACCGCTGGATGACGATATCATGATCCTTGACGAAACGACGTATCAGATATCCTTTGAGTTTGAAGACGGCAGTTCGATCGATGCTCCGATCGATGCGGGTGCTTCGCTGATCGATGCATTCTATACTCTTGCTACAGTGAAAAATCAGGAAAGATAAGCGGCTTATGCTTCTGCTTTTTACTGACAGCGGAAACATAAGCGTAGGAAATGAGGAATTCAGATGGCAACTCAGATAACAAATTATCAATGCCCCGCATGTACGGGACCGCTCCATTTTGTGGGGGAATCCGGCAGACTGGAGTGTGAGTACTGCGGATCGAGCTTCGATGTGGCTGAGATCGAAGCACTCTATAAAGAAAAGGAACAGAAAGCAGCAGAAGCGGCAGAGACTGAAAAGGATAAACCTTCAGATTCGGCGGAAACCTCCGCTGGCGGGGACGGATCGGAATGGGACGTTTCTGATCTGAATGCGGACTGGGGTGAGGACGTGCACGGAATGCGTGCCTACAGCTGTCCCTCGTGCGGTGCAGAGCTGATCTGTGAGGAAACGACAGCCGCCACATCCTGCCCATACTGCGGCAATCCAACGGTCGTGCCGGGACAGTTTTCCGGAATCTTGAAGCCGGACTATGTCCTGCCCTTCAAGCTCAGTAAGGAGGATGCAATCAAAGCGCTGAAAAGGCACTATCTGAAAAAACCGCTGCTGCCGTCGACGTTCTCCAAAGCCAATCATCTGGAGGAAATCAAGGGGATATATGTTCCCTTCTGGATGTATGACGGTGAGGCCAGCGGGAGCGTTCAGTTTCATGCCACCAGGGTGAGCAAATACCGATCCGGGGATTATGAGATAACCGAAACCAGTCATTTTAATGTGCAGCGCGCCGGTAACATTGCCTTTGAAAAGGTTCCGGTGGATGCATCCCGGAAGATGCCGGATGACTACATGGATTCCATCGAGCCGTATGATTATTCCGAGCTTAAGCCATTTTCTACAGCATATCTGCCGGGGTTTCTGGCAGATAAATATGATGTCAGCGTGGAAGACAGCTGTGAGCGGGCGGATAAGCGCTGTGCAGGCTCGCTGGTAAGCGCGCTGGAGGGCACGGTAACGGGTTATACCTCCTGCAGTGAAACAGGCCGGAGCATTTATTTGAAGCGTGGCAAGGTACATTACGCACTGCTTCCTGTGTGGATGCTGAACACAAAATGGGAGGGGAAGGATTTCCTCTTTGCCATGAATGGCCAGACGGGCAAGCTGGTCGGAAATCTTCCGGTCAGCACGAAGCGGGTGATTGGTTTATTTGCGGCTATCGCAGCATCGCTGATTGCTCTCAGCGTGACCGCACTGATGCTTATAGCGCGGTAAGGAGGGAGGAGAACATGAAGAGACGAATATTTTTTCTCCTGCTGACGTTTATGGCGTTGTTTTCGCTTGTTGTAAGTGCAGGAGCGGCAGAGCAGACAGGGGCACAGCTGAATTATGTGACGGATGCCGCAGGGCTTTTCAGTGAAGGTGAAAATGCGCAGCTGGAGAAAATGGCGGAAACGGTTTCAAAGAAATACGGTGTCGGTGTTTATGCCGTGACGGTGGAGGATTTTCGGGATTATAATTCCGATGGCGTCTATAAGGCAACCTATACGATCTATCATGACTATACCATGGGGGAAGGACCTGATCGTGATGGTATCATGCTGCTGATCAGCATGGATGACCGTGACTGGGCGATGTTCTGTTATGGAGAACGCTGCGAGTACGCATTTAACAGCTATGGACAGGAGAAGCTGGAAAAGGTTTTTCTGGATAATTTCGGGGAAAATGACTGGTACGGCGGTTTTTATGACTATATTAAGGAATGTAACAGCTATCTGGAAAAGGCTGCGGCAGGGAAACCTGTACGGGCAAGTATGTTCATTCCCATTCTTATTGTGATCGGTCTTTCTCTGCTTGTTTCTATGGTCATTGTTGCTGTGGTGTGGGAAAAAATGAATTCCGTAGCGAAGAAGGCGACTGCCAACGTATATATTTCCAAAGAACTGCAGCTGACGGAGAAAACAGATTACTTTACTCATAAGACAACGTCCAGGCAGAAGATCGAGCGCAGCTCTTCGAGTGGAGGCAGCCAGAGTGAATCTGGAGGAGGAGGGTCCGGCCGGAGTGGAAAATTCTGAAAGGAGCAGTATGCGTTCCGCCGCTTGCACTCCGGAGGCTTTCATGATAAAGTATGATAGGAGTGGTTTTAAGGATAACATATGCAGAATTAAGAAGAAAAGATGATTTAAAAGAGGCGGAGACATGAGAAAACGAAAGAGAAAAGAACAGGGGCAGTTTGTTCCTGATGAGGGATATTATTTCGGGCTGGGAGCTTTTGAAACCATCGCAGTCGAGAACGGTGTCCCCCGTTTTATAAAGGAACACCTGGAACGGCTGGCTGAAGCCATGGAAACTCTGGGAATTTCTCAAAAGGTGACGAAGGAGCAGGTGACGGCATGGCTGTCCTGTCACCCCGTGGCACGGGGAGCACTGAAGATCTCTGTGTCAGAGAAAAATGTGCGGATGGAAAAGCGGGAAAATCATTATACGCCGGAGATGTATGAGCATGGATTTTGTGCGGCATATTCCTCAGTACTCCGGAATTCGACTTCGCCGTTTACTTATATGAAATCGTTAAATTGTGCGGATCTGATCACAGAAAAACGCCGGGCTGCCAGAGAGGGGATTGACGAACCGATTTTTCTGAATGAGCGGGGAGAGATCTGTGAGGGAGCCGTTTCCAATGTATTTTTTGTGCAGAAAAGCGGCAGGGTCGTAACACCGGCGAAAACCTGTGGCCTTCTTCCCGGCGTGGTACGCCGGCTGCTTCTGGAGCATAAAACCGTTTCTGAGGCCGTGATCCGCCCGGAGGATGTTCTGTCCTTTAAAGAGGCGTTTATCACAAATTCCCTGATGGGGATCATGCCTCTGAACCGTCTTGGAAACGTAGTGTTTAAAGAGCGGGAGATCACAGAGAAACTTATGGCATTTTATATCTGCCTGTAACAGGAAATCGGCAGTTGACACTGGATACTTTTAAGAAAAACGAGCCTCCGGGCAGCACCTTTCGACCGAATCGGATCGGGAGTGGTGCTGAACGGAGGCTTTGATTTTTATTCAGCTACATGTGTTACATCGGCTTTCCGGCAAGAACTTCCATATAATCCTTATAGTTTGCTTCCAGAAGCTCGGGCGTGTTCAGCCCGTAGGGACATTTGGTCATGCAGGTATTGCAGTGGATGCAGTCCTGAATTTTGGCCATCATGGCCTGTCCTTCGGGAGAAAGATGGCCGGCAGAGGGAGAACGGCGCAGCAGCAGAGACATCCGCGCACAGTCTGCGATGTTGATTTTTGCCGGACAGGTGGGCATACAATAACCGCAGCCGCGACAGAAGCTGCCGGACAGAGTCTTTTTTTCTTCCTCAATGTAGGCGGCCATTTCTTCCGTCATGGCAGGTGGATTGTCGATATAGGAAAGGAATTCATCCAGCTCCTTTTCCTTCTGAACGCCCCAGATCGGCAGCGTATTATCATACTGTGCCTGGAACGCATAGGCGGCAGCCGAATTGGTGATCAGTCCGCCGGACAGTCCCTTCATGGAAATGAAGCCCATATTGTGCTCTTTGCAGAGGTTCACGATCTCGATATCCTTTTCGGTAGCCAGATAGCAGAACGGGAACTGGAGCGTTTCATAAAGTCCGGATTCGATGGCCTCCTTTGCCACATGGAGCCGGTGGTTGGTGATTCCGATGTGACGGATCTTGCCCTGTTCTTTGGCCTTTAGCATGGCTTCATAAAGTCCGGTGCCATCATCGGGCTTCGGACAGAATGCCGGTGTGTGGAACTGAAGGATATCGACATAGTCAGTCTGGAGATTGGTAAGGCTGGTATGAAGATCCTTCCAGAAATCGTCTGCGTTTTTCGCAGCAGTTTTCGTGGAGATGTAAAGCTTTTCCCGGATTCCCTTGAACGCATAGCCGACCTTTTCCTCGCTGTCGGAATAGGCACGGGCAGTATCAAAGAAATTAATTCCGTGATCATAGGCTTTTCGCAGAAGATACGCAGCGTCCTCCTTAGAGATACGCTGGATCGGAAGTGCACCGAAGCCGTTTTTGTTGACGGTAATGCCGGTTTTTCCAAGTGTAACAGTAACCATAAAACCCCTCCTTCAATGTTGGCGCCGAAAGTGCTGTTCCGGATTCATGAAAATAAGGGAGCTACTTTGGCGTATTAAGTCAAGTATAAACAAAGGAGAGAACGATGTCAATTAGATGAAATAATGCAAAAAAAGAGAAGGAAAGAAGGGGGGAATCGTGCTATAATAACAAAGAAATGGAAAAACATCTGACTAACGCAAAGGGAAGGAATGGTTCAGAATGAAAAAGACAATTGGTATTGTAGGCGGAATGGGTCCGCTGGCGACATGTGATCTGTTTAAGAAGATCATTGAATTGACGGATGCAGCTTATGATCAGGAACATGTGCGAGTCTGCATTGACAATAACACGGAGATTTCTGACCGGACGGCAGCGATCCTTCATGGAGGAAAAGATCCGGTTCCGGAAATGGTAAAGAGTGCGGTACGGTTACAGGGAATGGGGGCAGATGTATTGATCATGCCCTGCAATACGGCTCATTATTTTTATGACAGGATCACACCGTTTGTGGACACTCCGTTTTTAAACATGATCGAGGAGACGGCAAAGGTGATCAAATCAAAAGGATTGAAAAAAGTAGGGCTTCTGGCTACCGATGGGACATGCCAGTCCGGTGTATACAAAAAAGTGTTTGATGCCAACGGAATTGAGATGTGTACGCCTTCGCAGGAAAATCAGCAGGCGGTCATGGACATTATTTATAAAGGAGTAAAGGCCGGAAATCTGTCCATTGACACGACCGGATTTGAGCGGGGCATGGAAGAACTTCTGGATCACGGCGCAGAGACGCTGATCCTCGGCTGCACCGAACTGCCGGTGGCATTTGATCTGTATCATTTTGATAAACCCAATATTGATCCGACGAAGGTTCTTGCGGCAGCAGCTGTAAGATTTGTAGGAGCAAAGGTAAAAGAGGGGCTGGGATATTAAAGACTGTTTGTGGGGGGAAAACAAGATGAAACAGACGGATGATTAAAAGAGACAAAAGACGTACAGTTCTGCTAAAAGGAAGTTTTGGATTTGTGATCCTGGCGGTTCGTTTGACGCTGGCGCTCATAGCTGTAACGTTTTAAAGATTAAACGCCTGAACCGGGAGTTACCAGATATTTATAATCCCTGGGACTCATGCCAATGACCTTTTTAAAGGTTTCGGAAAAGTAGCTGCTGCTCTGGAAGCCGCACAGGCCGGCAATCTCGGTCATGGAGAGACGCCCCTCGGCCAACAGCCCCAGGCTTTTGCTGATCCGGCAGGAGATCACATATTCGTTGGGACTCTGGTGAAGGATCCGTCGGAACAGGCGGCAGCATTCACTCTGGCTCAGGGAACAGACCGATGCAAGCTCCGCCAGGGAGATGGAACCGCCGCAGTGCTCCTGGATGTAGGCCATGGCGGCTTTCATACGGGTAATATCCCTGACAGAACGACTGGAGGCGGGCCGTTCGGCACCGGTATGTTCACAGAGCAGCCGCCAGATCTTTGTGATCCCCTCCAGAAGCGAAAGCTCCAGAAAAGGCGCCTGCTGAAGATCCTTGTCTGCCATGGAGACGGCGGTGTCAATCAATTCTCGCTGCCAGGAGGAACTGCTGTCCAGGAGGATACTGGAACGCGTTGTGTCAGAGAGAAAGGGAGCAATATAACGCTCATAAATCAGGCTTCCCGGCGGACCGAACAGAAGGCTGATATCGCAGAGAATTGCCTTATAGAGACAGCCGTTGTCATCATCCTGCATGTATGCATGAAGAACATTGGTATTAAAAAAAATGCCGGTGCCCTCCGTCAGACGGTAGGTGGCTCCGTTAGCCTGGCAGATGATACTGCCCTTTGTCACAAAGGCCATCTCCAGCTCCGGGTGCCAGTGAAAGGGAACCTGGCAGCGAAGAAAGTCCTGAATATTTTCATGCTCAATGTGGAGGGGGAAGCGGCCGTCAATCGGTTTGTTCAGCTCCCTCTTTTTTTCATCCGTAAAGATAATACGTTTTTGCATACAATGCTCCCTGATAATCTGATAATTGAAAGTGATTCGAACAGGCATCCGGATACCTGCCCGGTTCCAGATTCTATTATAAGGAACAAAGAGAAAAAAGCAAGAAAAACGGAGAAAAGAACAGCAGACAAAATGCGAAGGCATGGGCTGTGAAAGCTATGTAGGACATGGATTCCAGTATGGACTTAGGCTGTCCGGGGAGTTCACAAAACGGAAGAAATATGTTAGAATAAGGCCAGTCTGCAAGAAAAATTGAGGTGGAAGATTATGGTAAAAGAAAACCTGAAGGATGTAGAAGCGCGGGTCGTAGCAGCCTGTGAACGGGCCGGAAGAAAGCGGGAGGATGTGACGCTGATCGCTGTCAGCAAAACAAAACCGGTGGAAATGATCCGTGAGATCATGGAGTGCGGCGTAGTGGATTTCGGCGAGAATAAGGTGCAGGAGATGTGCAGTAAAATGGAAGTGATCACCGAGCCGCTGCACTGGCATCTGATCGGTCATCTTCAGCGCAACAAGGTGAAATACATTGTGGATAAGGCGTATCTGATCCATTCGGTGGATTCTGTGCGGCTGGCCCAGGAGATCCAGAAGGAAGCGCAGAAGCATAATGTGACCTGTAATGTTCTGGTGGAGATTAACATCGGTGGAGAGGAAACCAAGAGCGGCGTGCCGAAGGAAGAAGCCATGGGTCTGGTAAAGGAAATCGCAGCTCTTTCCAATGTAAAGGTAAAAGGCCTTATGACCATTGCACCGCCGGTGGAGCATCCGGAAGATGCCAGAGGCTATTTTAAAGAAATGAAGGCTGTTTTCGAAGAAATCAAAGCCGCCAGCATTCCAAACGTAGAAATGAAAGAACTGTCCATGGGCATGACCGGAGACTTTGAAGTGGCCATTGAAGAAGGAGCCACCATGGTCCGTGTCGGAACCGCTATTTTTGGAGCCAGGAAATATGTGCAATAGCAACGAGCAGTGCAAATAATTTGACCGGTCGTAAAGGAAGCTGGCTTCCGAAAAACGACCGGTCAAATTATTTATAGGGCGACTGCCCACAGCGAAAAAAGCAAAGCTTTTTGAGCCTGCACGGCGAGTCGGAGAGCACTAAAAGTGGTGGATGGCGACTGCCCACAGCGAAAAAAGCAAAGCTTTTTGAGCCTGGCACGGCGAGTCGGAAACAAATTTATAATTAGTACGGCCGGTCTTAGCGTTCCTAAATTAAAAAAATATTGAAGCAAAGAACGGTATAGCTTAACGGTTATGCCGTATTTTTGAGTAATTTAATATATGATCGTCGTTATAAATTGACAATCACACATTATTTTTATATAATATAATGTGCAATTGTCAAAGCGAGGTGATAAGCATGAACGCCAAGGAGAAAATCGAAGAATTGTTGGAAGCGTCGGAGGATGGCACGATTACTACAGCACAGGTGATGGAAGCCGGAGTGTATCGTGGTGTGTTACAGGAGTTTGTCAAAAACGGTGAAATATATCGTTTCGGACGCGGCCTGTATGTGCGAAGCAGTGTGTGGGAGGATGATTTTTATCTTTTGCAGCGTAAGTATGGACGTGGAATCTACTCACATGATACCGCCTTGTATCTGTTGGATTATTCAGACCGTACCCCGGCGAAATATACGATGACCTTTCCCAAAGGCTACAATGCCCCGTCCTTGAAGCAAGAAAATATAATTGTTAAGCGTGTTGTGCCAGAAAATTATGAGTTCGGCAGAATTGAAATTAAGTCTCCTTCCGGCAATCCAATTCGTGTTTACAATTTGGAACGGACATTGTGTGATATCCTGCGCGGTAGCGGCAGCGATGTACAAATCGTTGGAGAGGCCATGAAACGCTATGCATTGTCTAAAGATAAGAACATTCACAGACTGATGCAGTACGCAGACCTGCTTCGAGTGAAGCCTAAGGTGCTGCGATACATGGAGGTTTTGCTATGATTACAAAAAATCCAATGTAATAGAAAGCCGTTATCAAGAACAAAGCGGCCGAGAAGCATATCTCGGCACAGCTCGTTATGCAGAACTATATGCTTGAACGACTGCTGGAACGGATTTCAAGCTCGCCTTATAAGAACAATTTCATTCTCAAAGGAGGATTTCTAATTTCCGCCATTGTGGGACTGGACACGCGGGCAACCATGGATCTGGATACAACGATTAAAGGATTCACCCTGACGCATGAAATAATCCACAAAATTTTTATGGAGATTTGTGCTGTCTGGATTGACGACGATGTACAATTTGAGGTTGTCGATATCTCTGATATTCGGGAAACTGACGATTACCCTGGTATCCGTGTTGCGCTGAAAGCGAACTATCCGCCGATCAGTGTGCCGCTGACAGTGGATGTCACAACGGGCGATATCATAACGCCTCGTGAGGTGGAATATACATTCTCATTGTTGTTCGATGATCGAACAATCAGTATTCTTGCGTACAACCTTGAAACGGTGTTGGCGGAAAAGCTGGAAACTGTGCTATCCCGCAACATTGCGAATACTCGTCCAAGAGATTATTACGACGTACATATTCTGTACGTGCTGCACGGTGCGGAATGTGACAAAGCGACGTTGCGCTTGGCGTTGGAACGAACGACGCAGAAACGCGGCAGCGGTATGATTCAGACAGACTACCCTGAAATTATGAAAGAGATCCGCGAAAGCGATACGCTCCGCAAGCTGTGGGAAAAATACAGCCGCGAGTATGAGTATGCAAAGGACATTTCCTTTGATGATACCTGTAATACCATTCAGATGATTATGGACGCAATCATGCTGTAAACGAAAGGAGACTTTTTATGGAGGAGCGTAAGGTCATGGCTTAGAATGCCCGTGAGCCTTACTGGGAGCGACTTTACAACGCAGGAAACCTTATTTGTTCTTTTCTAAATCAAATCCAGAAATGTTTTATGGATCCGCAGATCCGGATCCAGCTCCGGGTGGAAGGAAATGGCAAGCTGGTTTCCGTGACGAACTGCCACAATGTTCTCCTCCACGGTGGCGAGAACCCTGGCATCATCGGAAACAGAAGCCACGTAATGCGCCCGGATGAAGGTCATGGGAACGGTTCCGAGCCCGGCTACCGGTGCTTCTGTGTGGAAGTTGCCAAGCAGCTTTGCATCGGTGAAGTTGGTGACAGCCTTAACGATGGAAGCGGCGCGCTTTGCCGGATTGCCGGATTTGAAAATACCGGAGCCTACGAATACCCCTTCGGCGCCAAGCTGCATCATCAGAGCTGCATCGGCAGGAGTTGCAACGCCGCCGGCGGCGAAGTTTACAACGGGAAGCGTCCCGTTTTCATGGACATACAGAACCAGATCATAAGGTACCTGGAGCGTTTTTGCTGCTTCATAAAGCTCGTCCTCCCGCATGGAGGTCAGCTTCTGGATTTCACTGTTCATTTTCCGGATATGGCGGACTGCCTGGATGATATCGCCGGTTCCGGGTTCGCCCTTGGTACGGATCATGGCAGCCCCCTCGTTGACCCGGCGCAGTGCCTCGCACAGATCTTTGGCACCGCAGACAAAGGGTACGCGGAAATTCCGCTTATTGATATGGTAGACATCATCGGCCGGGGAAAGAACTTCGCTCTCATCAATGTAGTCGATCTCGATGGCTTCCAAAACCTGTGCCTCCACAAAATGCCCGATCCGGCATTTTGCCATTACGGGAATGGAAACGGCCTCCTGGATTCCACGGATCATCTTCGGATCGCTCATACGGGAAACGCCGCCGGCTGCACGGATGTCTGCGGGGATCCGCTCCAGTGCCATAACGGCGCATGCGCCTGCTTCCTCTCTGTGATGGCTGTCCGCCAGCTTTTCCTGTTCTTATCGCTGAAACAGCCGCGTTTTTCGCGTGATCAGATTGTTCTTTACATTTGATCTGTTCCCCATTATACTGGGAGAGTGGCTATTGAAAAAGCGTCAAAATAAATATATTCAGTAAGGTCAGATTGGAGAAGAAAACGGAAATGCTTACATACAGTTTCACAAATATAGGGTCAGATTCCATGTATGAATATTTATATAAATGTATCAAAAGGGATATTATACAGGGAAAAATCAAGGCCGGGGAGAAGCTGCCATCCAAGCGTACATTCGCAAAAAATCTGGGTATCAGTGTGATCACGGTGGAAAATGCCTACGGACAGCTCATGGCGGAAGGCTATTTATATTCCATGCCGAAACGGGGCTTTTATGTGGCGGATATCGGAAATACCAATCCGAAGATCCGGCCGGTAAAGAAGCGCCCGGTCATGGTTACCGGCGGAGAAAGCTCCTATTTTGCGGATTTTTCCAGTAACCAGACGGACAGCGAGATTTTTCCGTTTACCATCTGGTCAAAGACGGTCCGCAGTGTTTTAAATGATAACAGGATCCAGCTGATGATCAATCCGCCCTGCGGCGGAATTCTGGAGCTGCGCCAGGCCATCGCCGGGTATCTGCGGGCATTCCGGGGCATGCAGGTGCAGCCGGAGCAGATCCTGGTGGGAGCCGGGACAGAGTATCTTCATAGCCTGCTGATCCAGCTTTTGGGAAATGATCTGGTTTACGGGGTGGAAAATCCTGGGTATCATAAGATCGCCCGGATCTATGAGCGGATGAAGGTGCCTTATGAAAATATCCGTCTGGATACCAAGGGGGTGGAGATCCGGGATCTGGAGGAAAAGCAGGTGGATATTATTCATACCTCGCCGTCTCACCATTTTCCCACGGGGATCGTCATGCCGGTGAGCCGCCGCTACGAGCTTCTTGGCTGGGCATCGAAAAATCCCGATCACTATATCATCGAAGATGATTATGACAGTGAGCTGCGTCTCGGCGGAAAGCCGTTTCCGACGCTCCAGAGCATTGATATCTCCGATAAGGTCATCTATATGAATACGTTTACAAAGACGCTGGCTTCCACGGTGCGGATCAGCTATATGGTGCTGCCACCGTCGCTGGCGGAGCGGTTTTACCGGGAACTGTCCTTTTATTCCTGTACCGTCTCCAACTTTGAGCAGTATACCCTGGCCCAGTTCATGGAAAACGGCAGCTTTGAGAAGCATATCAACCGGCTCCGCAATTATTACCAGAACAAGCGGGATGCAATTCTGAAGGCCTTTGAGCAGGGGCCGCTTGGGGAGTATGTGACAATCCAGGAGGAGGAAGCAGGGGTGCATTTCCTTATGCACATCAAAACCTCTTTGAAGGAGGAGGTCCTTGTGGCGGAGGCGAAATCCAGGGGCATCCGTCTGGCGCCCATGTCCGGCTATTATTCCGGCGGCAGGGCGGAACA
This sequence comes from Candidatus Paralachnospira sp. LCP21S3_A2, assembly GCF_052118925.1. Lineage (NCBI taxonomy): Bacteria > Bacillati > Bacillota > Clostridia > Candidatus Paralachnospira > Candidatus Paralachnospira sp. LCP21S3_A2. Next base: position 240,042 of record NZ_JBQKGG010000002.1, on the reverse strand, counting down.
ATATGAAAATACATACGTGATGAATTATTCGTCGGTCAATCCGGAGCAGATGGAGCGGGCGGCACAGGTGCTGTATAAGATCGTGTCAAAGAAAACAGCGGAAGCTGAATGAAAATACAGGTGTCCGTCATAATATTTAGAAAAACGTACGGAGGCAGGTATGACGGACGAAAAGCTGGAAAACTCGCTGAATCTTGCACTGCGTGTTCCCGAAGCAGAGCGGGAGCGCTCTCTGGATCTGAAGACAGGGTATGATCCGGCAGAAAAATCGTGGGATCTCATCGTCAAATATACGGGGGATATTCAGCGGCTGGCAGCAGGAGCAGTTCAGATCACAGAGCTTCTCGGCGGTTATGCGGTGGTCACGCTGCCAGAGGTACTGGTAGAACCCTTTTCCAGACAGCCGGAGATCACCTATGTGGAAAAGCCGAAGGGGCTGTGCTTTGCGTCGGCAGAGGGACGGCAGGAGTCCTGTGTGAGCGGATTACAGACCGGAGCGGCGGGACTATTCGGGGCAGGCATCATGATCGCGGTCATTGATTCCGGCATCGATTACCGGCTGGAGGATTTTCGGAACCGGGACGGAACCAGCCGGATCGCATGGCTCTGGGATCAGACCATAGACGGAAATCCGCCGGCAGGCTACGGGATCGGAACAGAGTTTTCTGCGGAACAGATCAACGAAGCGTTAAGAACAGGAAATCCGCTGGGACCGGACGGAAGCGATTCCGGTGATCCGGAAAATCATGGAACGCCGGTGGCTGCCATTGCAGCTGGAAACGGAGGAAGAGGAGGAATCCGATATCGAGGCATGGCGCCGGAGTCGGTTCTTCTGGTTGTAAGGCTGGAAAACCGGGACGGCGGATTTCCCCGGACCACGGAGCTCCTCATGGGAATTGATTATGCAGTACGGAAGATGCTGGAAACGGGCGTCCCCATGGTGATCAATCTGAGCTTTGGAAACAGCTACGGTTCCCATGAAGGAACTTCGCTGCTGGAAACATATCTGGATCTGGTTTCCGGACTGGGGAGGCTGACCATCTGTGTGGGAAGCGGAAACGAGGGCATTGGTTTCGGCCATGCGGCAGGACAGTTACAAAATCCGAAGGAGCGGCCGTTGACAAATCCCGGGCTGACTGGCGGAAGCGGACAGTCCGGCTCTCCGGGAGAAAACGAAGGAACGGAGATCATTCGATTTGCGGTAGGGTTATATGAAACCGGTCTGAATCTTCAGATCTGGAAATCCTATGTGGATAAGGTAAGAATCTATCTGGTAACGCCAAGGGGACAGCGGTTCGGTCCGCTTGGACAGGGACAGACCATGACACGTTACCGGACAGAGGAATCGGAAATCTATGTTTATTACGGGGAACCGATCCCCTACAGCACTGCTCAGGAGATCTATCTGGATCTGATCCCGACAGAAGCGTATCTGGAAAGCGGAATCTATCTGTTACAGCTTGTGCCGGAGAAGATCGTGGACGGGCGGTACGATCTCTGGCTTCCGGGAGAAGCTGTCCGCGGGCGTGCCACCCGGTTTTTAAGTCCCGCACCGGATACGACATTGACTATTCCCGCCACTGCGGCGCGGGTCATCACAGTAGGTGCCTATGACAGCCGATACGGTGCTTATGCCGATTTCTCCGGGCGTGGCTATACCCGCGTTACCAATCAGGTCAAGCCGGATCTTACCGCTCCCGGTGTTGGAATTGTCACTGCCAGCGCCGGGGGCGGTTATACTCCTGTGACCGGAACCTCCTTTGCCACGCCCTTTGTTTCAGGAGCGGCGGCGATTTTAATGGAATGGGGGATCATCCGCGGAAATGATCCTTACCTGTACGGAGAAAAGCTGAAAGCGTACCTCCGCAGCGGCGCCAGGCCTCTGGCCGGATATGCCGCATATCCCAATCCGCAGGTCGGGTATGGAGCCTTGTGCGTGGAAGAAAGCCTGCCTTAAACAAGCATTGAACATTCCGGGCAAAAAGAGTATAATCAGTTCTGGCTGAAAAAAGAATACAAACAAATACGACGAGAAACGCTTCCCGCCTGAGTCCGGCGGGGAGGAGAAGTAATGAGGAACGATACCATGAGCGAAAAACGAGGGAAGAAGACAGTCCTGCTGGCAGACTTCGGCATGATCTTTACGGCCCTGGTCTGGGGATTTGCCTTTGTGGTGGTGAAGGATTCGGTGGACAGTGTGCCGCCGGTTTATATGCTGGCATTCCGCTTTACCATTGCATTTCTGGGGCTGGCGCTGGTCTTCTGTAAAAAGATTCCGATGATCCGGAAATCAGATCTGGCCTGCGGGTCATTTTTAGGATTCTGGCTGTTTATCAGTTATTTTTTCCAGACTGTGGGGATCCAGTATACAACGGCGGGGAAAAATGCGTTTTTGACGACGATCTATGTGGTGATCGTGCCGTTTTTAAGCTGGATCATTGCGAAGAAGCGGCCGGACCGGTACTGTGTGGAAGCGGCCATTCTTGCCATTGTGGGGATCGGGCTGCTTTCCCTTCAGGGAGATCTGACTATGAACATCGGGGATGTGCTGACCATCGTCTGTGGATTTGGTTATGCATTCCATATGTTTTTTATCGACCGGTTTACAGAGAAGCATGATCCCATCATCATGACCCTGTTTCAGATCGGGACGGCTGCGCTGATATCCTGGATCGTTTCACCGTTCATGGATGGCGCATTTCCTGTGGCGGTGTTTACACCCCGCGCCATGTCGGGCATGCTTTATCTGGGGCTGGTGAGCACCATGGTGGCATTCCTGCTTCAGAATGTCTGCCAGAAGTATACGACAGCCACCTCAGCATCGCTGTTTCTGTCGCTGGAATCGGTGTTTGGCGTACTCTGCTCGGTGATCTTTCTGAAGGAGCACATGACACCACGGATGATTTTTGGCTGTGTACTGCTGTTCACAGCAATCATTCTGGCGGAAACAAAGCTGTCGTTTTTAAAGTCAAAAAGCGGGAACAATAAAATAAGAAGAAAGGGAGCAGCATGAAAGAGATCAGAAAGCGGAACGAAGTGCCGAAGGAAGCGTCCTGGGCAACAGAGGATATTTTTCAGACGCCGGGGGAATGGGAGCAGGCCATGGAGGCACTGAAACAGGAATTGGGACAGTATGAGACGTACCGTGGTCATCTGGCGGATGGCGCAGAAAAGCTGTATGGCTGTCTTCGGTTTGATGAGCATGTGAGCATGGAGTTAGACCGGCTTTACAGCTATGCCCATCTCAATGCCGATGTGGACACGGCGGATCAGCGGTACCAGCAGATGGTTGGAAGAGCACAGAGTCTCTGGGTGGCGGCTGCATCGGCATCTTCCTTTATCAGTCCGGAGATTGCGGCGATTCCGGAGGAGCGGCTGAATACGCTTCGTCAGGATCCGGCGGCGGATCACAGCTTTGAACGGACGCTGGAGCTGATCTTGCGGGAAAAGGCCCACACCAGAAGTCCGGAGGTGGAGGAGCTTCTGGCGGATGCCGGAGAGATGGCAGACGGTGCTTCCCAGATCTTTAAGATGTTCAACAATGCTGACCTGAAATTTCCGATGATACGGAATGAAAACGGGGAAGAGATCCAGCTCACCCACGGACGCTATACGTCCCTTCTGGAAAGCAGGGACCGACGGGTGCGTGAGGATGCCTTCCATGCTATGTACGGAGCGTTTGGGGCATATCGGAATACACTGGCGGCTACGTTTCAGGCGAATGTAAGGCAGGCGGCGTTTTACGCGAAAGCGAGACGGTATCCGTCAGCGCGGGCTTATTATCTGGCAGATGCCAATATTCCGGACTCTGTTTATGATACATTAATTGAGACGGTGCGGGAGCATAATCCGCTCATGTACCGTTATGTGGCACTGCGGAAAAAGCTGCTGGGTGTTCCGGAGCTTCATATGTATGATCTGTATACGCCGCTGGTGCCGCAGACCGATATCCGTGTGCCCTTCGAGGAGGCAAAGGAGATTGTCCTGGAGGCACTGAAGCCCATGGGAGAGCCTTATCTTTCAGCATTTCGGGAAGGACTGGAAAACCGCTGGATCGATCATACGGAAAATGAGGGGAAGCGGAGCGGCGCCTACTGTGCCGGCCCATACGGAACCCATCCTTTTGTGTTAATGTCCTACCAGAGTACACTGGACAATGTATTTACGCTGGCTCATGAGATGGGACATGCCATGCACTCCTGGTTTTCCAATGAGACGCAGACATATACCAACTCGCAGTATAAGATCTTTGTAGCGGAGGTGGCATCTACCTGTAATGAAAATCTGCTGAATCATTATCTTCTGGATCATGCAAAGGACCGGAACGAGCGTGCCTATATTCTGAACCATTTCCTGGATGGCTTTAAGGGAACCGTCTTCCGCCAGACTATGTTTGCGGAGTTCGAGAAAAATGCCCATGAGATGGCGGCGGCCGGAGAGGTTCTGACCGCGGATACGCTCTGTGGAATGTATCAGAGACTCAATGAGGATTATTTCGGGGACGGGATCGTGGTCGATCCGGAGATCAGCCTGGAATGGGCAAGGATTCCTCATTTTTATACGCCGTTTTATGTATATCAGTATGCCACCGGTTTTTCGGCGGCCATTGCCCTTTCGGAGCGTATTTTAAATGGCGGGAAGCAGGCAGTGGAGGATTACATGGGCTTCTTAAAGGGTGGCTGCAGCAAGGATCCTATTGACCTTCTGGCAGGAGCAGGGGTGGACATGCGTACACCGGAACCGGTGCGGGCAGCTATGAAGGCCTTTGAGTCGGCCCTTACCGAGCTGGAAGAGCTGCTGGGCTAGAAAAAATTACGAAAATATTAAGAAAAAAGTGCTGTTTTTTCGTCCATGGCATGGAAAAGTATGATATGATGATGCCAGAAGAAAAATAAGGATGAGGTGGGAGAGTATGAATCAGTATGACGCAGTGTGCATGAGAAAATCAGTCAGACGTTTTAAAATGGAACTCCTGCCTCAGGCTTTTTTTAAAAATCTCCGGAAATTCGAGCAGGGATTACAGCCGCTGGAGCCGGAGCTTTCCTACAGCATCGAGATCGTAGATGCCATGGGAAGCGGTGCAAAGTTCAAGGGCATGTTCCGGGTGAAGGCCCCGTATTATCTGGTATTCTATTCTGTTCCGGGAGCAGGAGCCATGACCAATGCCGGGTATCTGATGGAGCAGCTTGTTCTGTATATGACGGCCAGGGAAGTAGGAACCTGTTATCAGGGAGCGCTTTCCGTGAAAGGCATTGAGGAGCCGGAGGGCATGGAACCGCTGATGGTCCTGGCCTTCGGAACGGCGGACGAGCCGGTATACCGGGAAATGATCCGGGCAAAACGGCTGCCCTTTAAGGAGCTGTGTGTGTTCCGGGAGGATTCCACCGAGGAGACACGGCTTATGCTTCAGGCAGCGCGGCTGGCGCCGTCGGCCATGAACGGGCAGCCCTGGCGGTTCGTGGTTTACCAGAACCGGATCCATGTATTTATAAGAAAAGAGCTGTTTGCTTTTCCGACAAAGAAGCGGCTGGTGCTTTTTGATATGGGAATTATGCTGTGGCATATTTCACTGGCTGCGGAAGAAACCTGGAGGGAGATTTCGTTTACCAGACGGGAGGAAATGGCAGCAAAGGAATTAAAGAACAATGAATATTTTCTGACGGTGCTTCTGGTCTGAATTGTTGCTATTTTAAAAACAATAAATAAAACTCAAAAAACTGTTGACAAATCGAAACGGGCATAGTATTATATTACATGTCCGATGGAACGGAACAGAGAATGAGTGTGCGCGAGTGGCTCAGTGGTGGAGTATCGCCTTGCCAAGGCGAGGGTCGCGGGTTCGAATCCCGTCTCGCGCTCTTACAGTTTCCGGGATAATGAGAAAGATTCTCGATTGGAAATTGTAGAAAGCAGAGAAACAATTTTATATGATGTGCGCGAGTGGCTCAGTGGTGGAGTATCGCCTTGCCAAGGCGAGGGTCGCGGGTTCGAATCCCGTCTCGCGCTCGAAACGGACTTCTGTGGAATGCACAGGAGTTCTTTGTTTATGTAAGAAAGTGCTTGCAATCACAGAAAAACTGTGTTATGATATATCCGATAATGAGTTGACGAGATGAAGAGTGGACAGATGTCCACTCTTTGTTTTTGAAGTTTTCAGGAAAGGGGACGGAAATGCTGACAAGACGGGAAGACATCGAAAAGCGGACGGAGGAACTGATTCTGCCCATCGTGGAGGAACAGGGGTTTGAGCTTGTGGATGTGGAATATGTAAAAGAAGGCGGTACCATGTATCTGCGCGCCTATATCGACAAGCCGGGCGGGATCGCAGTTAATGACTGTGAGACGGTCAGCCGTGCGCTCAGTGATCTTCTGGACAAAGAGGATTATATTGCTGACAGCTATATCCTGGAGGTAAGCTCTCCCGGACTTGGAAGACCCCTGAAAAAAGAAAAGGATTTTAAGCGAAGCGTAGGAAAAGCGGTGGAGATCCGACTGTACCGGGCGGTTGACCGGAAAAAGGAGTTTGAAGGGATCTTGACTGCTTACGATGACCAATCGGTGACCATCGAGCAGGAGGATGGAACGGAAGCGTCCTTTGAACGGGCGGCGATTGCGTTGATCCGCCTGGCATTCGACTTCTGAGAACCATAGAACCGAAAGAAATAACAACTCCCGGAGGGAGCAAAAGAGGAGGAAATCGGAAAATGAAAGAAAACAAGGAGTTAAAGGAAGCCCTTGAGCTGCTGGAAAAAGAGAAAGATATCAGTAAAGAGACTCTTCTGGAGGCGATTGAAAACTCTCTGATCCAGGCGTGCAAGACCCACTTCGGAAAGGCGGACAATGTGAAGGCGGTCGTAAACCGCGAGACATATAACTTCTCCGTGTTTGCAGAACGGGAAGTGGTGGAGCAGGTGGAAGACCCGGCACTTCAGATCTCCGAGGAGGATGCGAGAGAGATCGATCCTCATCTGAACATCGGCGATATCGCCCGTGTGGAGATCAAGTCAAAAGAATTCGGACGGATCGCGACCCAGAATGCGAAAAACGTGATTTTGCAGAAGATCCGCGAGGAGGAGCGAAAGGTGCTCTTCAATCAGTATTACGGAATGGAAAAAGAGGTTGTGACCGGTATTGTACAGCGGTATGTGGGCCGGAACGTGAGCATCAATCTTGGAAAGGCAGATGCCATGCTCAATGAGAATGAGCAGGTGAAGGGGGAGGTATTTAAACCCACCGAGCGGATCAAGGTATACATTTTAGAAGTAAAGGACACCACAAAGGGTCCCCGGATCATGGTGTCCAGAACTCATCCCGAACTGGTAAAGCGGTTATTTGAATCCGAAGTTGCCGAGGTGAAGGACGGAATCGTGGAGATCAAGAGCATTGCCAGAGAGGCCGGTTCCAGAACGAAGATGGCTGTTTATTCCAATGATCCGAATGTGGATCCCGTAGGCGCCTGTGTCGGCTTAAACGGAGCAAGAGTCAATGCGGTTGTTGAAGAGCTTCGCGGAGAGAAGATTGATATTATCAACTGGAGCGATAACTCTGCCCTTCTCATTGAAAATGCCTTAAGCCCGGCAAAGGTAATCTGCGTGGTGGCAGATGATGAAGAAAAGACGGCACAGGTTATCGTTCCTGATTATCAGCTTTCCCTTGCGATCGGCAAGGAGGGCCAGAATGCCAGACTGGCAGCCCGACTGACCGGCTTCAAGATCGATATCAAGAGCGAGACTCAGGCCCGTGAATCCGGACTTCTTGAAGAGATCGGATATGAAGAGGGCATGGAAGGCGAGTATGACAGCAACGATGATGAGGATTATCAGTATGACGAAGAGTATGCACAGGAGGGCTATGAGGACGATGGTGCAGACTATGATGATCCGCAGCAGTAATCGATAACGGAGCGTGATTCCATGAACGGAAAAAAGAAAAGCCCACAGAGACAGTGCGTTGGCTGCGGTGAGATGAAGGATAAGCGGGAAATGCTCCGGATTCTGAAAACAGCCGACGGGGAGATTACCCTGGATGCAACCGGAAAGAAAAACGGACGCGGCGCGTATCTGTGTTTTGACAGAGCATGCCTGGAAAAAGCTGTGAAAGGACACGGACTGGAGCGTTCGTTCAAAATGGCGGTTTCCGGTGAAATCTATGAAAAACTCAGAAAGGAGCTGGAAGCCATTGAGAGCAAGTAAAACAGCCTCTCTTCTGGGGCTTGCCACGAAAGCGGGCAGGCTGGTAAGCGGTGAGTTTCTCACGGAGAAAGCGGTCAAAAGCGGAAAAGCAGCCCTGGTGATCGTTGCGTCAGATGCGTCGGACAATACAAAGAAGATGTTCACAGATATGTGTACTTACTATGAAGTTCCTTTGTACTTCTGGGGTAAAAAAGAAGACCTGGGTGCAGCCATTGGCAGGGAGTTCCGAGCTTCCGTGGCGCTGACAGACGCAGGCTTCCGGGACGCTGTGGTTAAACAGATAGAGAGTGAGTAAGCAGAAGGAGGCAGTAAGTATGGCAAAGATGAGAGTCCATGAACTGGCAAAAGAGATAGATAAAAACAACAAGGATGTGCTGGATGTCCTTCAGGCAAACGGGGTAAATGTACAGAGCCCGTTAAGCGTGATCGATGAGGCACAGGCAGATATGGTGCGGAGAGCGTATGCACCGAAGCCGGAGAAAACAGAAGCACCGGCAGAGGAGAAGAAAGAAGAACAGGCAGTACCGAAGAAGAGGATCACTGCAGTGTTCCGTTCCCAGAACAGCTCCCAGGCGGGCAGGAGCAAAGGTCCCCGTCCGGCAGTTCCCGGAGCGGCAAGACGGGCCCAGGGAACACGTCCTGCAGGTGCAGGACAGAGGCCCGGTACAAGACCGGCAGGTCCCCGTCCGGTCATGAAGGCAGCACCGGAGGGAGCAGAGACAGAAGCGAAGGCAGCAGGCACCACGCAGGAAGCACCGAAGACAGCAGAACGTACTCAGAATACACAAGGCTCCAGAGAACGTCAGAATGGCCAGAGAAGCTTTGATGCAAACCGGAGACCCGGCGGAGACCGGAACAGCCAGGGCGGTCAGAGAAGCTTTGACGGAAACCGGAGACCTGGCGGAGACCGGAACAGCCAGGGCGGCCAGAGAAGCTTTGACGGAAACCGAAGACCCGGCGGAGACCGGAACAGCCAGGGCGGCCAGAGAAGCTTTGACGGAAACCGGAGACCTGGCGGAGACCGGAACAGCCAGGGCGGCCAGATGAACCGTGACGGACGAAGAGGTACGTCACGTCCCGGAGATTCCAGAAAGGGCGGCGGCTTTGCAGTTCCTGCTCCCGGTCTTGACAGCACCCAGAAGAATACCGGAAAACAGAAACAGAACAGCCGTCAGAATAATAAATATGACAAGAAGCAGGAAGAAGATTTTGGAAAGAAGCCCGGAAAGCGCGGCGGAAAGGGTGTGAAACCGCCGGTTAAGGCGCCTGAAGTAAAGGCAGAGCCGGTTGTGGAGGAGATCAAGACCATTGTGATCCCCGAAACCCTTACCATCAAGGAGCTGGCAGACAAGATGAAGCTTCAGCCCTCTGCCATTGTAAAGAAGCTGTTCTTACAGGGCAAGGTTGTTACGATCAACCAGGAGGTTGATTATGAGACCGCGGAAGAAATCGCCATGGAGTTTGATGTCCTCTGCGAGAAGGAAGTCAAGGTTGATGTGATCGAGGAGCTTCTGAAGGATGAGGACGATCCGGAAGATACCCTGGTGGCCCGCCCGCCCGTTGTCTGCGTTATGGGTCATGTTGACCATGGTAAGACCTCGCTTCTGGATGCGATCCGATCCACCAATGTGATCGCCAGAGAGGCAGGCGGAATCACTCAGCATATCGGTGCTTCCGTGGTTGAGGTAAACGGTCAGAAGATCACATTCCTTGATACCCCCGGCCATGAGGCGTTCACTGCAATGCGTATGAGAGGCGCCCAGGCAACGGATATTGCAATCCTGGTCGTTGCGGCAGATGACGGCGTAATGCCTCAGACGGTTGAGGCGATCAACCATGCAAAGGCTGCCGGTGTTGAGATCATCGTGGCAGTCAACAAGATTGATAAGCCCAGTGCCAACGTGGACCGTGTAAAACAGGAGCTTTCCGAATACGAGCTGGTTCCTGAAGACTGGGGCGGCACAACAATCTTTGTTCCCGTATCGGCTCATACAAAAGAAGGAATTGAAAATCTGCTGGAGATGATCCTTTTAACCGCAGAAGTAAAAGAATTAAAGGCAAATCCCAACCGCCGGGCAAGAGGACTCGTTATCGAGGCAGAGCTCGACAAGGGCAAGGGTCCCGTTGCGACCATCCTGGTACAGAAGGGTACACTGCATGTGGGAGATGCCATTGCTGCCGGCCCCTGTCACGGTAAGGTTCGTGCCATGATGGACGATAAGGGACGCCGGGTAAAAGAGGCAGGGCCGTCTACTCCGGTAGAAATCCTTGGTCTCAACGATGTTCCCAGTGCCGGTGAGATTTTCGTGGCACCGGAGAACGAGAAAGAAGCAAGAAGCTTTGCGGAGACTTTTATTTCCGAGGGCAAGGAAAAACTCCTTGCAGATACAAAAGCAAAGCTGTCCCTTGACGATCTGTTTGATCAGATCAAGGCAGGTAATGTCAAAGAACTTGGCATCATCATCAAGGCAGACGTTCAGGGTTCTGTGGAGGCAGTAAAACAGAGCCTGACCAAGCTTTCCAACGAGGAGGTTGTGGTAAAGGTGATCCACGGCGGTGTCGGCGCGATCAACGAGTCCGATGTGTCCCTGGCTTCGGCATCCAATGCCATCATTATCGGCTTTAACGTAAGACCGGACGCAACCGCAAAATCCATTGCAGAGCGGGAAAAAGTGGATATCCGTCTGTACAAGGTTATCTATCAGGCCATCGAGGATGTGGAAGCAGCGATGAAGGGTATGCTGGATCCCGTATTTGAGGAGCAGGTCATCGGCCATGCAGTGGTACGTCAGCTTTTCAAGGCTTCCGGTGTCGGAACCATCGCAGGTTCCTATGTGCTGGACGGAAAGATCCAGAGAGGCTGCAGCGTAAGAATCACCCGCGAGGGAGAGCAGATCTTCGAGGGACCGCTGGCTTCCCTGAAGCGGTTTAAGGATGATGTCAAGGAAGTAGCAAAGGGCTTCGAGTGCGGCTTCGTATTCGAGGGCTTCAATGATATCAAAGAGGACGATATGGTGGAGGCTTACATCATGGTGGAGGTTCCCCGCTAGAGTTGTCTGAAAGGGATTGGTGAACCATGCGTAAAAACAGCATTAAAAATATCAGAATCAACAGCGAGGTTCAGCGTGAACTGAGCAATATCATCCGCACAGAGGTCAAGGATCCCAGGATCCACCCCATGACCTCTGTGGTGGCAGTCAATGTGGCTCCGGATCTGAAGAGCTGCAAGGCATATATCAGTGTTCTCGGAAGTGAGGAGGCTGCAAAGGAGACACTGGCAGGGCTGAAAAATGCGGAGGGCTATATCCGCCGCGCCCTGGCAAAGTCGGTAAACCTTCGGAATACACCGGAGATCAAGTTTATCCTGGATCAGTCCATTGAGTACGGCGTTCATATGACAAGGCTCATTGATGAGGTGGTCGGTGAGGAGGCCGGAGAAGCGGAGGACGGATCGGAAGAAGAGACAGACAGCGAAGAAGAATAAAAGAAAAGGAAGGAGCACGTATGGATTTTTTTGAGGAGATCCTGGAACAGGCAAAGCATGTGGCAATCCTTGGCCATGTAAGGCCGGACGGGGACTGCGTTGGCTCCTGCCTGGGACTGAAAAACTATCTGAAAAACAAGTATCCCCAAATCGCAGTGCAGGTGTATCTGGAGCCGTTTTCCGACTGCTTCGGATTTCTGAATGGCGCGGAAGAGATCAGCCACGATCCGGAGGACGGAAGCGTGTATGATTTGTGTATCGCGCTGGATGCCAGCGACAGAGAACGGCTTGGACGGTTTGTTTCTTATTTTAATACGGCAGAGGCAACAGCCTGTGTGGATCATCATGTGACCAATCAGGGCTATGCCGGAAAATCGGTGATCTGTCCTGACCGGAGTGCTACCTGTGAGATCCTGTATACGCTGATGGACGGCGCCTGTGTGGATAAAGCGGTGGCAGAATGTCTTTATATGGGTATTGTCCATGACACCGGTGTGTTCAAACATTCCAACACCACGCGGGAAACCATGCGGATCGCCGGGGAACTGATCGAGCGGGGAATTAACTTCTCTGAGATCATAGACCGGACATTTTATGAGAAAACTTATAAACAGAACAGGATTCTGGGGCGTATGCTGGAAGAAAGCGTGCTGTTTATGGACGGTCTCTGCATATTCTCCGTGCTGCGTCAGAAAACTATGGATTATTATGAGGCGGACACCAGGGATCTGGACGGGATCATCGACCAGCTTCGGATCACAAAGGGCGTGGAATGTGCCATCTTTTTATATGAGACGGCGTCTCAGGAATACAAGGTGAGCATGCGTTCCAACCGTGTGGTTGATGTAAGCAGAATTGCAGCTTATTTCGGCGGCGGCGGCCATGTGCGTGCAGCGGGCTGTACTATGGCGGGAAGTCCTTACGATGTGCTGAATAACCTTTCCGAGCAGATCGAAAAGCAGCTCATCAAGGCCGGACTCCGGTAGACGAGGAAACGGGAATTATGGACGGACTTATTAATGTATATAAGGAACGGGGCTTTACCTCCCATGATGTGGTGGCGAAGCTCCGCGGGATTTTAAAACAGAAAAAGATCGGACATACGGGCACCCTTGACCCGGAGGCGGAGGGTGTCCTTCCTGTCTGCCTGGGGAAGGCAACCAAGGTCTGCGAGCTTTTGACGGACAAAGACAAAACATATCAGGCGGTGCTTTTACTGGGAATGGAAACCGATACCCAGGATACCACAGGGACAGTGACTGCCCGGGTACCGGTAACGGCCTCTGAGGAGGACGTGCGGGAAGCAGTACAGTCTTTTACTGGAAGCTATGACCAGATTCCTCCCATGTATTCGGCTTTGAAGATAAATGGAAAAAAACTGTATGACCTTGCCAGAGCCGGAAAAGAGGTGGAGCGAAAGGCCAGAACGGTTCAGATCCATGAAATCCGGATTGAGGAAATTGCACTTCCGCGGGTTACCATGACAGTGACCTGCTCCAAGGGAACGTATATCCGAACCCTGTGTTATGACATCGGGCGAAAGCTCGGGTGCGGCGGCTGTATGGAAAAGCTGCTTCGTACAAGGGTTGAGCGGTTTACGCTGGAAGAGGCGTATACCTTGTCTCAGATCGAGAAAATCCGGGACGAGGGGCAGCTGGAGGAAATCCTGACGCCGGTGGACAGGCTGTTTTCACAGTATCCGTTGTTTCAGGCGGTCTCAGAGGCAGAAAAACGGCTGGAAAACGGGAATCCGCTGTTATGTGAGGAACTGACCGAGGTGAAACCGCCGGAGCACGGGCTGGTTCGGATTTATGCAGCAGACGGAAGGTTTTCCGGGATCTATCAGTATGATCCTAAGATTCAAAGATACCGGCCGGTGAAGATGTTTTTATAATGCAGGAAGAGGAAAGGAGAGGAGTTATGGAGATCATAACGGGACAGACCGGAATTAACCGGGAACAGCCCACCGTGGTGACACTGGGAAAGTTTGACGGAATCCACCGGGGCCATCAGAAGCTGATCGCTGCTCTTTTTTCCTCAGAGGGGCTTACGAAAACGGTGTTTACGTTTACCCGTCCGCCCAGGGAAGTGGTGGAGCAGACCGAAAAGAAGGTGCTTTTGACCAGTGAAGAGAAGCGGGTGCGTATGGAAGCACTTGGTGTGGAGCTTCTGATTGAATTTCCGTTTACGGAGGCTGTCTGCCGTATGGAGCCGGAAGCCTTTGTGGAACAGATCCTGATAGATGGGCTTCACGCAAAGAAGATTATTACCGGACCGGATTTCGGGTTCGGGTATCAGCGGCGCGGAAACACAGCACTTCTTAAAGCACTGGCACCGAAATACGGCTATGAGCTGGAGGTTTTAAAAAAAGAACTGTCTGCAGATGGAAATGCCATCAGCAGTACCAGAGTTCGTGAGGAAATCGCGGCAGGAAGAGTTTCTCAGGCGGTGGACCTGCTGGGATATCCTTATCCGGTGACAGGAATGATCGGGAACGAGGAACGGATGGAAATCGATGCAGAGCAGTGGGATTCACGGAGTGCCGATCCATACGGATGGCCGGAGGTGGCCGGAGAAAAAAACGGGAATACAGACAAAGATGCAGGGAGAACCGTTCGGGTATTGACGATTTCGGTTCCGAGAGAAAAGCTTTTGCCGCCGCCAGGGCAATACCGGGCGATGCTCCACACAGAAAACGGAGAGGCACCTGCCATTCTGGAAACCGGAGAACAAACAAGGCTTTATTTCGATGAAAAGGTGGTTTACAAGCCATCTGGTTTATGCTATACTACTCTGGTGTGACAATGCGCCGATACTCAGCGTGCGGATAACTCCAACCAATGCCTGGTATCTGGTGTGACCATAAGGAAGCGATTCCGGCGGAGGTTCCGTTCGGGAACGTTCCAATTTGTTTAAGGAGGAAGAACAATGATTTCCAAGGAAAAGAAAACAGCAATTATTAACGAGTACGGAAGAAAGCCCGGAGATACCGGTTCACCGGAAGTACAGGTAGCAATCCTGACAGCAAGAATCGTTGAGCTTACTGCTCATCTTCAGGAAAATCCCAAAGATCATCATTCCAGACGTGGTCTGTTAAAGATGGTTGGTCAGAGACGTGGTCTTCTGGATTATCTGAAGAGAAACGATATTGAAGCATATCGTAGCCTCATTGCTCGTCTGGGAATCAGAAAGTAATCAGAGACTTGAAGAGGTCAGGGTGGAGCAGTCCACCCTGACCTTTGCTGTAAAGTCCCGGAAATGTAACTGCCGACCGGCGGCGCTTTAAAATCGAGACCACTGAAAAGAACAGAATCGGAGTGGAATTCTGGCTTTTTCAGTAGTTTCGATGGACGCCGCCCAACTAAAATCAAAAGGAGAAAGACATGTATAAGAGTTTTTCAATGGAACTGGCAGGAAGAACCCTGACAGTTGATGTGGGCCGTGTTGCAGCACAGGCCAACGGTGCAGCGTTCATGCACTATGGAGATACGGTAGTTCTGTCTACCGCAACTGCGTCTGACAAGCCCAGAGAGGGAATTGATTTCTTCCCCCTGAGCGTTGAATTTGAAGAAAAAATGTATGCCGTAGGAAAGATTCCCGGCGGCTTCAACCGGAGAGAGGGAAAGGCCTCTGAGAATGCGATCCTCACAGCCAGAGTCATTGACCGTCCCATGCGTCCGCTGTTCCCCAAGGATTACCGCAATGATGTAACCTTAAATAACCTGGTTATGTCTGTAGATCCTCAGTGCAGCCCGGAGCTTACCGCGATGCTGGGCTCCGCGATTGCCGTATCGATTTCAGATATTCCGTTTGACGGTCCGACTGCCACCACACAGGTAGGCCTGATCGATGGTGAGTTTGTATTCAATCCCACTGCAGCACAGAAAAAGGTATCTGATCTGGCTCTGACCGTTGCTTCCACCAGAGAAAAGGTTATCATGATCGAGGCCGGTGCAAACGAAGTACCTGAAGATAAGATGATCGAAGCAATCTTTGCTGCACATGCAGTAAACCAGGATATTATTAAATTCATTGATACTATCGTGGCAGAGTGCGGAAAGCCGAAGCACAGCTATGAGAGCTGCGAGGTTCCCGCAGAGCTTTGGGATGATATGACCCAGACCATCTCCGGAGAAGAAATGGAGAACGCGGTATTTACCGATGTAAAGCAGGTTCGTGAGGAGAATATCCGGAATCTGAGCGACAAGCTGGAGGCTCGCTATGCCGAGGAGCATCCGGAGTGGGTACCGGTGATCGGTGAAGCACTCTATAAATATCAGAAGAAGACTGTAAGAAAGATGATCTTAAAGGATCACAAGCGTCCCGATGGCCGTGCCATTACACAGATTCGTCCGCTGGCAGCAGAGATCGATATCCTGCCCAGAGTTCACGGCTCCGGTATGTTCACCCGCGGACAGACTCAGATTCTCAATGCCTGCACCCTGGCTCCTCTTTCTGAACGCCAGAAGTTAGACGGCCTTGATGAAAATGAAACCTCCAAGAGATATATGCACCACTACAACTTCCCGTCCTACTCCGTTGGCGAGACAAAGCCCAGCAGAGGACCGGGACGCCGTGAGATCGGTCATGGTGCACTGGCAGAGAGAGCACTGCTTCCGGTACTGCCCAGCGAGGAGGAATTCCCTTACGCAATCCGTACCGTGTCCGAGACACTGGAATCCAACGGTTCTACATCTCAGGCAAGCGTTTGTGCATCGACGCTGTCTCTGATGGCAGCCGGTGTTCCGATCAAAGCTCCCGTAGCAGGTATTTCCTGTGGCCTGGTAACTGGGGACAGCGATGACGATTACATCGTACTGACCGATATCCAGGGCCTTGAGGACTTCTTCGGCGACATGGACTTTAAGGTGGCCGGAACGCATAAGGGTATTACAGCAATCCAGATGGATATCAAGATCCATGGCCTGACCAGACCGATCATCGAGGAGGCCATTGCCCGTACAAGAGAAGCAAGACTGTATATCCTGGACGAGGTTATGAAGCCTGTGATCGCAGAGCCCCGTGCCGAGGTTGGCCAGTATGCACCCAAGATCATCCAGATCCAGATCGATCCCAGCAAGATCGGCGATGTAGTCGGAAAGCAGGGAAAGGTTATCAATAAAATTATTGAAGAAACCGGCGTGAAGATCGACATCGAGGATGATGGCTCCGTATCTGTATGTGGAACTGATAAGGAGATGATCAACAAGGCAATCACCATTATCAACCGCATCGTTAATGATGTACAGCCCGGTGAGATTATTACCGGAAAGGTTGTCCGGATCATGAACTTCGGTGCGTTTGTGGAGCTGGCTCCCAATAAAGATGGTCTTGTTCATATCTCCAAGCTGTCCCAGAAGCGTGTTGCAAAGGTTGAGGATGTCGTGAATATCGGTGATGAAGTGACCGTTAAGGTACTGGAAATCGACCGCATGGGAAGAATCAACCTGAGCATGAAGGATGTTGCGCAGGAAGCAGAAAAGACGGAAGAATAAGCATCCGGAAGAAACAGAATCAAAAGAATAAAATCAAAATAACAGAATCAAAACCGGTCTGTATGGCCGGAGAGAAAGCCGTTCCGAAAGGGGCGGCTTTCGTATGTGGTGAGGGAGCCGCACACAAACAGATTCTGATCGAAGAAAAGGACGATGGTTCAGCTGGTTTTCAATGATCCGCAGTACAGATGGCAGTTTCCTTTTTCGCACTGTCTGAGGGATGGACAAGCAGCAGCCCGAGGGAATGTTCGTTCCGGCGGTAGACATAAAGATTATCGGAAAGAATATCTTCTGTTTCCAGATCTGTCCGGTTTACATCGCGGAGCATGCCCAGGAGAGAAGCGGGAGAGAAGCCGGTGGAGCAGGGAACCAGGATCACTTCATGGACGGAGCTTGGCAGAATATAAAAATCACCATGCCGCTCTGCAAAGGCTGTCAGAGTTCGTTTCGAGAGCAGAAAGGCGGCGCCGTAGAGCTTTGTCTGGTTTGTAAGGACATAGACGGTGGAAAGAATCTGTTCTCCGCCAAAGGAGCCGGCCAGGGAGGAAAGCGGAAAGAACGCAGGAGCATCCTGGCTGCGGAGATTTTCCAGGGCAGTCCGATACAGGACTTCCGTGTCCACGTCCCAGAATTCCAGGTATTCATTTCTGACCTGGATGGTCGAGGTACCGAGAGAGCCGGTGTCTATGGTAAGAGAAAAAACAGCCGCCAGATCCAGAAACGGAATGTAGGGAACGGTCTGAAGCAGCGCTTCGTTGGCGGAACGGCTGATCAGACGAACAGAGAGGTGTTTTTTCAGGGCATCAAAATCACGGAGCTGATCCAGATCAAACCGATCCGGACAGCGGCAGGATTCATAGGTGGCGAAGATTTCATCCAGGATCATTTCCATGGGAATGCCGCCAAGATACCGGGCATAATACTGGTTCAGATACAAGGCCGGGGAAATGTTTTCGCCCGGATAAAGGATCAGAAGCCCATCCAGCCGCAGATTATTGTTTTTCAGGATCGGGCGGATCGTAACCTGGGCTTCTCCACCGGTCCGATGTTCGGCCATGGTGCGTACCCGGTCTAAAAATTCCTCATAGTTCATGGACTGCAAAAGATTCATAAGATACCTCCTGATAATGAAAGAAAATGATGGAGAAACTGATCAGTTGTGAAAAACTGAGAATAAAAAAATGGATACAAATAGAAAAGCAGATAAAAAGACTGACAGAAACAGAAATCTTTAAGAGAAATACAAAAAAACTTAAAACCCATATAAAATTAGCTGTTTTTACGGGAAATAATTGCCGAACGGCAGAAATAAAAAAAGAAAGAAGGACTGCACCTGAGTGGAATCGAACCACCGCACGTGGCTCCGGAGGCCACTGCTCTATCCACTGAGCTACAGGTGCATGATTGTCCAACGCAGTCTATTCTACCTTATTTTCCCCGGAAGAGCAAGAGGAAAAATAAAAAAAGTGGAAAAATCTTTTGAAAAAGTGAAAAAACAGTGTGCAGGTTGCAATTCAGGGAATTTTTTGGTATGATAAAACAGTGTATCCAGAAAAAGGGCGTTCGGTTCAGCCTGAAAACGGAGCACAAAGCATACGAAAAGGAGGCGTTTTTATGGACGAACTGAACTCGAAAGAAAAAGAGACAGAAGAAGCTTCGGAACGAAGCAGTTCCCGCCGCAGAAGAAAAAAAGGAAATCCAGTAGTGGAATTTCTGCAGATATACGCGAAATACTTGATCATGGCAGTGATCGCACTGGTCATGGTGATCGTAGTGATCGTGGTTGTGGGAAAGATGAAGAAAAGCGGATCGAATAAGGGTACGACCGTATTTGAGGTGACAACGTCGGCGGCGGAAAGCCAGGGCGGCGCACTTGAGAAGGATACCAATCAGGATGTCAACAACCTGGTGAAGGCTTACTTTGAAGCAGTGGAAAACTGTGATGTGGAGGCTATTTCCAAGCTGGTTGATTCCACTGAGAATATCTCGGAAGAACAGCTCAGGTCCGAACGCGAATTCATCGAGAGTTATGAGAATATCAGCTGCTATACGCTGAACGGACTGGTTGACGGTACATATATCGTGTATGTGTCTTATGATATGAAGTTTATCAATGTGGAGACACCGGCTCCCTGTCTGATCCGTCTGTATGTCTGCACCAATGAGGAAGGCGGTATGTATATCTACAGCCAGGCTACAGACAGTGAGGTGGCGGCTTATATGGATCAGGTCAATACCAGGGACGATGTAAAGAAGCTGATGCAGGAAACGGATGATCGCCTGACAGAGGCCATGGCTTCTGATGAAGCTCTGAATGCACTGGTTGTAAAGCTGTATGGAAATTCTTCGGACGAGATAACGGCGGCAGAAACGACCGCAGCACCGGAGACAACGGTGCCGGAAACGACTGCAGCACCGGAGACAACCGCAGCACCGCAGGATCCCGGAGCCTTTACAGATGTGGATGAAACGGTTTATGCAAAAGAGAATGTCAAGGTCCGGAGAAGCCCCGATGCCAACGGCGAGGAAGCCGGAACGCTGGCAGGCGGCCAGGCCATTCACCGAACCGGCTATAACGACGGCTGGAGCCGTGTGGAGTACAACGGAGAGACCTGTTATATTGCAGCCGGCTATCTGACTATGTCGGCGCCCAGTGCCGGAGACGGTTTTACCGAAGTGGATGAAACGGTTTATGCAAAGGAAAGTGTCCGGATCCGGAAGAGTCCTGATGCAAATGCAGAGGTTGTAGGTGCTCTTGCACCTGGTGAATCCATTAAACGGACCGGATATAACGATGGCTGGAGCCGTGTGGTTTACGAAGGACAGACCTGCTATATCGGAGCTGGTTATCTGACCACCGCCGCACCGGAATCATAAGCAGGCGGACTTAAATGGAAACAGATCCGAGCATGATACAGAATACAAACGAAGAGAAACAATAACCGGAAGAGGGGCGTGCGCTGCGTCCCTTTTTCTGGAGTCTGGAGAAGAAGATGGATGTAAAAGAATTTGATTATGAACTGCCGGAGGAACTGATTGCCCAGGATCCTCTGGAGGATCGGAGTGCCTCGCGTCTGATGGTGCTGGATAAAACGACCGGAGAGATCCGCCATGACATTTTCAGGCATATCATTGATGAGCTTGTTCCCGGTGACTGCCTGGTGATCAATAATACCAAGGTAATTCCTGCCCGTCTGTTTGGCGTGAAACGGGATACGGGAGCTTCTATTGAGGTACTTCTGCTGAAACGTCGTGACAATAATATCTGGGAAACCCTGGTAAAGCCGGGAAAGAAAGCAAAGGTCGGAACTGTTCTGGATTTCGGAGACGGCCTGCTGACAGGAACCGTGGTCGATGTGGTGGAGGAAGGAAACCGCCTGATCCAGTTTTCTTATGAAGGAATTTTTGAGGAAATCCTGGACAAGCTGGGACAGATGCCTCTGCCCCCCTATATCACTCATCCGTTAAAGGATAAGAACCGTTATCAGACCGTGTATGCCAAGTACGACGGATCGGCAGCAGCACCGACGGCGGGCCTTCATTTTACGAAGGAACTTCTGGAGAAGATCAAGGAAAAGGGCGTGGAGATTGCCAGTGTGACCCTCCATGTGGGCCTTGGAACCTTCCGACCGGTAAAGGTGGAGCATATTGAGGAGCATCATATGCACTCGGAGTTTTACCGGATCGAGCCGGAAGAAGCCGAGAAGATCAACCGTGCCAAAGAATCCGGACATCGGATCATTGCCGTTGGAACCACAAGCTGCCGTACCTTGGAGTCCGCGGCAGACGAAAACGGTCATCTGGAGGCAAAAAGCGGCTGGACAGAGATCTTTATTTATCCCGGTTATCAGTTTAAGTGTATCGATGCCCTGATCACCAATTTCCATCTGCCCCAGTCCACCCTTGTGATGCTGGTATCGGCATTGGCAGGAAAGGATCATGTACTGGCCGCCTATAAGGAAGCCGTGAAAGAACGGTATCGGTTCTTCAGCTTTGGGGATGCGATGTTTATTCGATAAGACCGCAGAAGAATGATAAAATAATCCGGAATTATGGTCCTTCCACAGAGACAGGACGGAATTCATATTAGAATTTTAAGCAAAATGTTCACAAAAAAGTCTTGGCATGGTATAATACAAAATGCTGTGTTGAGATTTTTTTGATTTGAGTACACATCGTGGTCGATGATCGGATCGGTCCATGTGTTGGCACGACCACAGACAGATACATAATAGGAGGATATATAGAGATGAAATTAGGAATCGTGGGACTCCCCAACGTAGGAAAAAGTACGCTGTTTAATTCGCTTACTAAGGCAGGTGCAGAGTCTGCCAATTATCCGTTCTGTACCATTGACCCCAACGTGGGTGTCGTTGCAGTTCCGGATTTCCGGCTGGGACTTCTGGCCGATATGTACCAGTCCAAAAAGGTGACACCTGCGGTCATTGAATTTGTGGATATCGCCGGTCTGGTAAAGGGTGCATCCAAGGGAGAGGGACTTGGAAACCAGTTCCTTGCGAACATCCGAGAGGTGGATGCCATTGTTCATGTGGTACGCTGCTTTGAGAACAGCAACATTGTTCATGTGGACGGAAGCATTGATCCGATCCGTGACATCGAAACCATCAATCTGGAGCTGATCTTTTCGGATCTGGAGATCCTGGAACGGCGGATTTCCAAAACCGCAAGAGCGGCCTTCAATGATAAGGCGCTTGCAAAGGAACTGGAGATTTTAAAGGGACTGAAGGCTCATCTTGAGGATGGGAACCTTGCTATTACCTATGAAGCGGCGGATGATGACGAGGAAACATTTATTCATACACTGAATCTGCTGACTGCCAAGCCGGTGATCTTTGCAGCCAATGTCAGCGAGGATGATGTGGCAGATGACGGCGCATCCAATCCCTATGTGCAGCAGGTTCGGGAGTTTGCTGCAAAGCAGGGAAGCGAGGTATTTGTAATTTGTGCACAGATCGAGGAAGAGATCTCCGAGCTGGAAGAGGATGAGAAGAAGATGTTCCTGGAGGATCTGGGACTGAAGGAATCCGGCCTGGACAAGCTCATCAGTGCAAGCTATAAGCTTCTTGGTCTTATCAGTTATCTGACAGCGGGAGAGAAGGAGACGAGAGCCTGGACGATCACCAAAGGAACCAAGGCACCCGGAGCAGCCGGAAAGATCCACAGTGATTTTGAGCGTGGCTTCATTCGGGCCGAAGTGGTAAATTATCAGGATCTGTTAAATGCAGGAAGCTATGCGGCAGCAAAGGAAAAGGGCCTGGTTGGCCTGGAAGGAAAGGATTATGTAGTAAAAGACGGCGATGTGATCCTGTTCAGATTTAATGTATAAAGACTGATTGCAGGCAGAAACGAGATTTTATAAAAAAAATCCCTGGAAGAACGGCCTTAATGAAAGGCATTCTGCCAGGGATTTTTGATTCCTTTGCAGTTTCATTGAATACGGTTTGAAGCCAATGAAACAAAACGTCCTGTTTATTTATGGATCAGCGTTCCTGTCTTTCTGGCAAGAGCTTCTTTTGCAAGCGAAAGATCGGTGATGATTGCCCGGCGGTCTTTGTCTGCAGAAACAAATTCCACGGATGCTTCAATCTTCGGCAGCATGGAACCGGCCTCAAACTGTCCATCTTCCATATAAGATCTTGCTTCTTCTGCAGTTAATTCATCCACAAAGAACTGATCCGGTTTCTGATAGTTAATAGCTACCTGTTCTGTTCCGGTGAGGAAAAGAAGAGTCGATGCGTCAACCATATCCGCCATACGAGCCGCAGTCAGATCTTTCTCAATGACGGCACTGGCACCCTTTAAGCGGGTTCCCTGCTGAAGAACGGGGATTCCGCCGCCGCCTCCGGCAATAACAAGCTGGTTGGCATCCAGCAGTGCGCGGATCGCATCGATCTCATAAATATCAATGGGCTTCGGAGCTGCCACAATCCGACGGTAGCCGTTTTCTTCTTTTACAACATAGTTGCCCTTGGCGGTCTCTGCCTGAGCTTCTTCCTCAGACATATAACGGCCGATGACCTTTGTAGGCTCGCTGAATGCTTCATCAAAAGGATCTACCCGAACCTGGGTAATGATGGTGGAAACCGGCTTGAAGATCCCACGGTTTAAAAGCTCGGTACGGATCGCATTCTGGAGATCGTAGCCGATATAGCCCTGGCTCAGTGCGCCGCAGATGGACATGGGAGCAACTGTATACTCCGGAGAAAGACGGCTGAATTCGGTCATTGCAGTATGGATCATGCCAACCTGAGGACCATTGCTGAAGGTGATGGCAATCTGGTACTTTTCTTCCACCAGATCGGCGATGGCGCTGGCGGCTTTTGCAACCGCTTTTTTCTGATCCGGGAACAGCGTGCCGAAGGCATTTCTGCCCAGGGCAACAACAATCCTTTTATCGTTCATGATGATTCCCCTCATTTCTATTATAGTATTGTCACGATGAAATCTTATACACAGTATACCACGCAGGCGGAGCTTTTCCTAGTAGTTTTTTGAGAAAAGCGAAAGCTGTCGGACTCTTTTAGGCTTACTGTCAATCAGTTTGTTGTCTTTTGTGCTCTTGTATAGAAACCGTATTCGATGGTTCCCGAGGGCCATGTTGCGGAGATCAGATAGACATAGTCCGGATCAGCACTGATATAGAAACCGGATTCATCTTCCGAAACCGGAACTTCTTCGCCGTTATCCTGTTCAGCTGCTCTGCGGATTTCAGCCTCACTGGCAGCAATGGTGGCTTCTTCCGCAGCTGAAGAGCCTTCCGCGCTTCCGTTCTGATACCCTTTCCAGAGGGAGATCGGGAAACGGGTCACGGTCAGGTGCGCCGGCTGGCTGGAAGAACGGAAATAGACCTGCGTTCCGGCGGCCAGAACGGTATCATTTAAGGTATCCCACTCTAAAATATGGGAACCGCAGGAACGGTCGGTGGCTGTGGTTCCATCTGCTTTTGTGTAGGTCCAGTCATAATTGCCTTCCGTCAGCATGACGGTAGTGGCAGCAAGATCATCCTCATAATCTGCATTGAGGAAAGGACGTTCAGAAGGATCGGCTGGCCGGTAGACACTGTCGATGAGATCTGCATAAACAGCGGCATCTTCAGGGGTTCCGTCCTTGACACGAACCATCTTTGTGACACCTGGATACTGGCCGGGATAGCTTTCCAGCATGATCCCATCTCCGGTGATGTCCAGAATATCACCGGCAGTCAGATCTGATTGCGAGAGCGCAGCTCCGGTTTCATCAGTGAGGTTGTCCGGAATTGCAGTGGTGAAAAAGCTTCCGGAATGGATGTCTACGAAATACTGGTTTCCATCCGGATCCACAAGGAGCATGGCACGGAGATCACCGTCTTTCAGGGGGACGGTAATATCGCTATCTGCAGACACGGAAGAAGCAGTAGCTTCGGCGGTGGCACGCCGGGATGTGAGTCCGGCGTCTGTGGTGGTCTCTGTTTTCTTGCCGGAAGAACTGCAGGCAGTGAGCAGCATAGAGCCTGCAAGGAGCAGGCAGGATAATGTTTTTTTCATAATTCCTCCTTAAATAATCCGGCGCCGTCTTGTATTACGGCGGCGGGGGATTTCTGCCGGGGCAGAGAAATGACAACGATCCAGAGCCGATAGCGTGGGTCCTGAACCGTTATCTACAGTTTATCGGGAAATGAGGATTGTTGCAAGTCTTTTTGCTGCTGGTTATAGAAATTTAAGAAAAAGCAGGTTGCGAAGAATTGCTGGAACGATTAGAATAGAGAAAAAACGAGAGGAGAGCGGGGGTTATGAACGAAACGGTAAAAAAAGAAGAATTTTCGGTGCCCTCCGGGAATCCGGGACAGACGCTTCACTGTATTTCCTGGCAGCCGGCGGGAGGGAAGGTAAAAGCGGTTCTGCAGATCGTTCATGGTATGGTAGAATATGTGGAGCGGTACGAGCCCTTTGCCTGTTATCTGGCAGAACGCGGTTATGCGGTTTTGGGACATGATCACCTGGGGCATGGAAAGACGGCGGAGACGGAGGCGGAGCTGGGATATTTTGCCAAGAAAGATGGCGACCGTCATGTGATCGGAGATATATACCGGCTGACCTGTAACGGACGTGAGCTCTGGCCGGGTGTCCCGCTGTTTATCATGGGGCACAGTATGGGTTCCTATTTTACCAGAAAATATCTGACCAGATACAGTCGGAAGGTGGACGGCGCGATTATCATGGGAACCGGGTTCATGCCGTTAGCTGCTGTGCAGACAGCAAAGCTTTTGGCGGAAGCAATCTGTAAGACCCGAGGTGACCGTTACCGGAGTAAACTTCTTTATAAATTAACTCTGGGCGGAAACAACAGGAGGATCCGGGAACTGCGGACAGAAAACGACTGGCTGACAAAGGATGAGGCGATTGTGGATGCCTACAACCAGGATCCTTACTGTTCGTTTATTTTCACAGCCGGGGCCTACCGGGATTTCTTTTCAATCCTGGTAGATCTGGCGAAGGAAAAGGATTTTGCACGGATGAATAAAGAACTTCCGGTGCTGTTTGTGGCCGGGGAGGAAGATCCGGTGGGAAATTACGGAAAAGGTGTGGAGACTTGTTTCCGTCAGTTTCAGAAGCTGGGCTTTCGGGATGTGAGCATGAAGCTGTATCCTGGTGACCGTCACGAGATTTTAAATGAACTGGATCGTGAAGTGATCTTTGATGATCTTTATGCATGGCTGGAGGAGCGGAGACAATAGTCTCCGGCCCCATCCGGGTTGATCTTGTTTCATAGGAAAGTGGTCCTATGAAACAAAAAATTTCAATTCTCAGAAATATCTGTTATCTTTTACAAAAAAATCAGCATATCGTTACCGATATTTCCCTTCAAGAATTGTTTCCTGTTTAAAAGTAAAACTTCAGAAAAGGAGGAGTGTGTTTGTATAGCAGAGTATACAGTGCCGTACTTCACGGTCTGGACGGCAGGCTTGTGACAGTGGAGGCAGATTTAAGCAACGGGCTTCCGGGAGTAGATATGGTTGGGGCGTTGTCTACGGAGGTGCGGGAAGCCATGTGGCGGGTACGGACAGCACTGAAAAATATGGGGTTTTCCATGCCGCCGAAGAAAATCGTAATCAATCTGGCGCCTGCCAGTCTGCGAAAGACCGGGACAGGATTTGATCTCCCCATTGCGGTGGCCGCCTTGTCTGTGCTGGATGCATTTCCGGGGAAAACACTGGAAACTTGTCTTTTTGTGGGAGAACTGGGACTGGAGGGAGAAATCCGTCCGGTGCCCGGTGTCATGTCGATTCTGGAATGTGCCGCCAGAGAAGGACTGGCCATGGCAGTCGTTCCGAAAGAGAATGAGCGGGAGGCAAAGGCTGCCGGTAAGCTTCCGGTTTTCGGCGTTTCCCATCTGAATCAGGTTCTGGAGTTATTGAAAAAACCGGATCAGATGAAAAATATCCGGCCGGAGCCGGAACAGCCGGAGCGGTTTTTCCGGGAAGAACTGGAAAAGACAAAGCAGAAGCATGGGGCGGCAGGAGGGAAAAGCAGAAAACGTGGAACCGGCGATTCGGAGCGGGAGCAGGAGGAGAATCGGGAAACGGTAGATTTTTCCGATATCCGTGGACAGGAGGCCGCAAAACGGGCGGCGGAGATTGCTGCGGCGGGCGGCCATAACCTGATCCTGGTGGGAGCGCCCGGGGCCGGAAAATCCATGATTGCAAAGGCACTTTCCGGGATTCTTCCATCTATGACCTGGGAAGAATGCCGGGAGGTAAGCCGGATTTACAGCGTCTGCGGGAAAACCACCGGGGATCAGCCGCTGGTCTGGGAACGTCCATTTCAGGCACCGCATCATACGGTCCCGGTGACAGCTTTGACAGGAGGAGGCATGCCGCCGAAGCCAGGGGTCTTTTCCCTGGCAACTCATGGGATCTTGTTTTTTGATGAATTTCCGGAATTTTCCAGAGGGGCACTGGAGGCTCTGCGCCAGCCGCTGGAGGAACGGAATGTGGTAGTTTCCCGGTTAGGTGGAACCTTTGTATTTCCGGCAGATTTTATGCTGGTGGCCGCCATGAACCCCTGTCCCTGTGGCTGCTATCCGAACCGCCAGAAATGTACATGCAGTGACTGGCAGATCCAACGGTATCAGGCAAAACTTTCCAGGCCGCTGCTGGACCGGTTTGATCTTGGCGTGATTGTGGAGCCGCCGCCGGTGTGGACATTACAGAGAACGGCACCGGCGGAGACTTCGGAGGCGATCCGAAACCGTGTGACAGCGGCGAGACGGAGGCAGCAGAAGCGGGCAGAACAGCGAAACGAACCGTTTACAGTCAATGCGGCCCTGCCGGCAGGGAAGCTGGAGAAGATCTGTATGTTTGGAAAAGAAGAGGACGAGTTTTGGAAGCAGGTGTGTTCCAGAATGGAGATCAGTGCAAGAGCATATTATAAGATTTTGCGAACGGCGAGAACCATCGCAGATTTAGAGGGTACGGAAGCAGTAGAAACCGTTCATTTAAAAGAGGCGCTGAGCTTCCGGGCAGATTTTGAACGTGTGGGATTTTAGCGGGAATAATCGGAATCTGCGGAAAGAAAAGTAAGACCGCTGAGATTCAGAAATGTCCCTTATATATAGAAGAAATCGGGGCGGAAAGGAGCAGGATGGGAAAATGGGAAACAGCATGGTTCTGGTTTTGTTCAGCAGTATTTATTCCGGCAGAGATCAAGCTGGCACTGTTGGAGGCAGCAGGAGGGGCGGAAGCACTCTTTGGTTTATCTGAGGCCGGACAAAAAGAGGTGTTTTTGAAGGCCGTGCCGGATCGAAAGGCAGAACGGATCCGGAATTGTCTGTATGAAGCGGGGCGGGAGGCAGAGGCGGAACGAGGACTGGAACA
Source organism: Candidatus Paralachnospira sp. LCP21S3_A2 (assembly GCF_052118925.1). Lineage (NCBI taxonomy): Bacteria > Bacillati > Bacillota > Clostridia > Candidatus Paralachnospira > Candidatus Paralachnospira sp. LCP21S3_A2. The sequence continues at coordinate 211,998 of NZ_JBQKGG010000002.1, read as the reverse complement.
GATGAAGCGCCGGGGAATCCGTCTTGTGACCTGGGAAGATCCGGATTATCCGGCGCGTCTGCGGAATCTGCCGGATGCTCCGGCAGGACTGTTTGTACGGGGATCGCTTCCTGGAAACGGACCGGCGGCAGCCATCGTGGGAGCACGGAATTGCAGCTATTACGGCGCCTCCATGGCCAGAAATCTGGGACAGGTTTTGACGGAGGCCGGAATTCAGGTGATCAGCGGGCTGGCAAAGGGAATTGATGCGGCGGCCCATGAAGGAGCATTGTTGGGCTGTCGGGAAACAGGACTGGTATTCGGAGTCCTCGGCTGCGGCATTGATGTGGTCTATCCGGCACAGAACCGAAAGCTCTATGAGGCGGTGGCTGCCTGCGGAGGGATTCTTTCAGAATATCCGCCGGGACTCAGGCCTTTTTCCGCCAATTTCCCGGCCAGAAACCGGATCATCAGCGGTCTTTCTGATGGAGTGACTGTGGTGGAGGCAGACACAAGAAGCGGATCGTTGATCACGGCGTCCTGTGCTCTGGAACAGGGAAAGGAGATCTGGGCAGTTCCGGGGCGTGTCGGCGACCGGTTAAGCCGTGGAACCAATGAGCTGATCCGGGACGGAGCCGGGATTCTGACGGAGCCGGAGGATATGCTGCGATTCTGGGCACTCAGCCAGAAAAACTTAAATTTTTATGAGGAAAAAAAGATATTACTTGATAAAAAATGGGAAAGGGTGTATAGTTGTCTGGATTCCGAACCGAAATCGGCCAGTCAGCTGTGCGAAGAAACGGGGCTAGAAATGAAAGAATTAGCCCGCTGCCTGGTGGATCTTGTAATGGAGGGACTGGCGGCAGAGCCGTCCCCGCATTATTATGCGGTCAAAAGACATAAAGGAGAACACTATGGCAAAGTATCTGGTCATCGTGGAGTCCCCTGCGAAAGTAAAGACCATTAAAAAGTTTTTAGGGACAAATTATGAAGTGGAAGCGTCCAACGGACATGTACGGGACCTTCCGAAAAGTCAGATGGGAATTGACTTTGAGAATGACTTTGAACCGAAATACATCACCATCCGCGGAAAAGGAGATATTCTGGCAAATCTGCGGAAAAAGGTGAAAAAAGCGGATAAGATCTATCTTGCAACCGACCCTGACCGGGAGGGAGAGGCCATCTCCTGGCATCTGATGGCAGCGCTCAAGCTGGAAGATAAAAAGGTACAGAGAATCACGTTTAATGAAATCACAAAGACGGCCGTAAAAGCATCGTTAAAGGCCCCCAGAGAGATCGATATGAATCTGGTGGATGCCCAGCAGGCCCGGCGTGTGCTGGACCGCATGGTGGGATATTCCATCAGCCCGCTGTTATGGGCGAAGGTAAAACGGGGGCTTTCCGCAGGTCGTGTCCAGTCGGCAGCGCTCCGGATCATCTGTGACCGAGAGGATGAGATCGCGGCGTTTATTCCGAAGGAATACTGGAGCCTGGAGGCCGATGTTCTCTGCGAGGGTGAAAAGAAGCCCATGCGGATCAAGTTCTACGGTACAAAGAATCAGAAAGTGACCATAGAAAAAAAGGAAGAACTGGAGCGGATTCTGGAAAAAACAAAGAATGAGCCGTTTGAGATCAGTGAGATCAAGCGCGGCGAGCGAGTGAAGAAGCAGCCGCTTCCGTTCACAACCAGTACGCTTCAGCAGGAGGCAGCCAACGCACTGAATTTTTCAACCCAGAAGACTATGCGCCTGGCTCAGCAGCTTTATGAAGGCGTTGATGTAAAAGGAAGCGGGACTATCGGCGTGATCACCTACCTGCGTACCGATTCCACCCGTGTTTCCGATGAAGCAAAAGCGGCTGCAGCTTCCTATATTGCCGGACAGTACGGCGAAGCATTCGTTCATCAGTCAGAGCGAAAGGGACAGGCAGGAGCAAAGATTCAGGATGCTCATGAAGCCATCCGTCCCACGGACATCAGCCTGACTCCGGTGAAATTAAAGGAATCTCTTTCCAGGGATCAGTTTCGTCTGTATCAGCTGATCTGGAGGCGGTTTGCAGCCAGCCAGATGTCGGCGGCTGTGTATGAGACTACCAATGTGAAAATTGATGCAGGAGAGTATCGGTTCAGTGCATCGGCCTCCAAGGTGAAGTTTGAAGGCTTCACAACGGTCTATGTAGATCCGGACGAGAAAAAAGAAGCGACAACGCTGACGAAAAATCTGACAAAGGAAACAAAGCTTTCCTTAAAGGAGTTTGATTATAAGCAGCACTTTACCCAGCCGCCGGCTCACTATACGGAGGCTTCTCTGGTAAGGGCGCTGGAAGAGGCGGGAATCGGACGTCCCAGTACGTATGCGCCGACGATCACGACGATTATTGCAAGGCGGTATGTGGCAAAGGAAAATAAAAATCTGTATGTGACGGAGCTTGGTGAGGCGGTCAACCGAATCATGAAAGAGGCATTTCCCACCCTGGTCGATGTGGCGTTTACTGCAAACATGGAGTCGCTGCTGGATGGCGTGGAGGAGGGCCTTGTCAAATGGAAAACCATTGTCCGTAACTTCTATCCGGATCTCAAAGAAGCTGTGGATGCAGCCCAGAAAGAGCTGGAATCGGTCACCATCGAAGATGAAGTTACCGATGAGATCTGTGAGAACTGCGGCCGCAACATGGTGATCAAGTATGGTCCTCATGGACGCTTCCTGGCATGTCCCGGTTTTCCGGACTGCCGCAATACGAAGCCGTACTTTGAAAAAACCGGTGTGCCCTGTCCGCTCTGCGGAGCCGATGTTGTCATCAAAAAGACAAAAAAGGGCAGACGGTATTACGGCTGCATCAACAATCCGGAGTGTGAGTTTATGTCCTGGCAGAAGCCGTCTGACAAGCGCTGTCCCAAGTGCGGAAGCTACATGGTGGAAAAAGGAAATAAGCTGATTTGTTCTGAACAGACCTGCGGTTATCTGATGGAAAAACCGGAATAATCTAAATAGTATAAAATTTAGGAAAATAATTCAATAAAGTCTTGCGCTTTCCCCTTGGTTATGTTAGGATAACAGTAGTTAAGTCTAAAATAACAGAGGGAGGTCGTCAATGAGCGTACAATTATTGGATAAAACAAGAAAAATCAATAAATTACTTCACAACAACAACTCAAGTAAGGTTGTCTTTAATGATATTTGCGCGGTTTTGAGCGATATCCTGGATTCAAATATTCTGGTTATCAGTAAGAAGGGAAAGGTTCTCGGTGTTGGGCTCTGTGACGGGGTCGAAGAGATCAGAGAGCTGATCCAGGACGAGGTCGGCGGATTTGTGGATAAAATGTTTAACGAACGTCTGCTCAGTGTCCTTTCGACAAAAGAAAATGTTAATCTGGAAACTCTTGGATTTGCCGAAACCAACGTAAAAAAATATCAGGCGATCATCACTCCGATCGATATTGCCGGTGAGCGGCTGGGAACCTTGTTTATCTATAAGTCCCAGGATCAGTATGGAATTGATGATATTATCCTCAGTGAATACGGAACTACCGTGGTCGGCCTGGAGATGATGCGTTCTGTCAATGAAGAGACTGCCGAGGAGAACCGGAAGGTTCAGATTGTGAAATCCGCGATCAGTACGCTGTCCTTTTCCGAACTGGAAGCCATCCAGCATATCTTTGATGAGCTGGAGGGAACCGAGGGAATCCTGGTTGCCAGCAAGATTGCAGACCGTGTGGGAATTACCCGTTCGGTGATCGTCAATGCCCTTCGGAAGTTTGAGAGTGCCGGGGTCATTGAATCCCGTTCCTCCGGAATGAAGGGAACTTATATCAAGGTTCTGAATGATGTCGTATTTGATGAACTGCGGAAGCTGCGGGAAGATTAAGAGACAACAGAATACAGAAAAATCAGAGCAGGAATCGCCGGAAACAGTGGTTCCTGCTTTTTATTTCATAGGAAAGTGTGTCCTGTGAAACAAGACGCTTCGTGGTGATTGCACGGCAGGGGAGGAGAGTGGAGGATACTGAACATTTCCGGAAAAACAGAGCAGTTTCGTAGATTGTAAAAGCTCCCTATTCATGTTAGGATAAAATCATTCAGCCCGAGGGGGGATGGGAAATCATAAGAGGAAATCCATAAAAGCATGGGGAGGAAGCCGTTTATGGGAAAAGAAAAATCAGTAACAAATTTTACATCGGGCGTGATCTGGAAGCAGCTTGTGCTGTTTGCACTCCCGTTTTTGTGTTCCAATCTGCTACAGCAGTTTTACAGTACGGCGGATGCGGCCATTGTGGGGCAGAGCGTAGGCTCCGGAGCATTGGCAGCGGTGGGGGCCAGTGACAAACTGACCTTTTTGCTGATCAATTTATTTGTGGGAGTGTCTACTGGCGCAAGCATTGCCGTGTCTCAGTCGTTCGGACGGGGAGATCTGGAGGAATTGCGGCGGACGATCCATTCCTCCATCTGTCTCGGACTGATTTCGGGGGCGATCCTCATGGCGGCCGGACAGATCCTGGCACCGAAGCTTCTGGTGCTCATGGGAACACCTGCCGATGTACTTCCAATGTCTACGGCTTATATTAAAATTTATTTTCTTGGCATGATTCCTGTGATGATTTATAACATGGGAAGCGGAATCCTGCGCGCCATGGGAAATTCCAGAAGTGCGCTCATCTATCTGGCCTTTGCAGGTGTGATCAATGTGGGACTGGATCTTCTGTTTGTGCGGGTTCTCGGCTGGGGTGTACCTGGCGCGGCGGCGGCAACGGCTATCTCCCAGATTCTTCCGGCTGTGCTGGTATTTCTGAAGCTGACCAGACTGGAGCCATCGTATCGCCTTACTGTACGGGGGATCCGTCTGTATAAAAAAGAAACGATTTATGTGGTGCAGGTCGGAGTTCCGGCGGGACTGCGCATGGTACTGGTCAATATCTCCAATGTCATTGTCCAGTCGCAGGTGAATGCTTTCGGTGTGGCGGCCATGGCAGGCTGTACGTTATTTTTCAAACTGGAGGGGTATCTGTATGCGATGATCTCAGCTCTGAGTCTTGCTCTGACCAGCTTCAGCGGCCAGAACATGGGAGCCGGCAACTATGTGCGCGCAAAACAGGGAAAACAGATCAGTATGTGGATCGCATCGGGAATCACGGTATTCATGAGTCTGGTCCTCTGTATTTTTGCGGAGCCTTGCTGCCGGATCTTTACCACGGATACGGATGCCATTGCCTACGGAGCACTTCAGCTCAGGCATCAGCTTCCATTATATATCATATTTTCCTGGAATGAGATCATCAACGGGGCAGTATTGTCCTCCGGTCATACGGTGGTTCCCATGGTGGTCAGTCTCACGGGTATGTGTGCGGCGCGGGTCGGATTCATTTTCCTGGTATCGTATTTTATTCCGGATATCCGGGTGATCTATATCGCGTTTCCCTTTAGCTGGATCGTGACCTATATCGGGATCAACTGGTATTATTATCGTGGAAAGTGGGCCGGAGGCATGCGGTTTGCCGAGGCAGTTATGGCACAGAGGGAGCAGGTATGAGGGAGAAAAAGAATTCATCTTATATGATTTATGCCGGAATCACGACTTTGATCTGGGCAGCCGCTTTTTTGTTTACCCAGTTTGCACAGGAGAGTTTCTCCAGCCAGAGCATCGGACTTTTGCGGTATCTGGCAGCTTCGGCGGTTATGCTGGTGATTCTGGTTGTGAAGCGGATCGGGTTACCGAAATGGAAAGATGTTCCGAAGTTCCTTCTGGCGGGAGGAATCGGTTTTGCCTTCTATGTGACAGCATTCAATAAATCAGTGGAGACCATCAACGGAGCGACATGCAGTGTCATTTCCCAGTTTATTCCGATTCTGACAGCCGTATGTTCCAGCGTGTTTTTACGGGAAAAGATCAGTGTCCGGGGCTGGCTCTGTATCGCCATGGCCTTTGCAGGCATTCTGGTTCTGGCGCTCTGGAACGGTGCGCTGTCCATTAAGCCGGGAATCCTCTGGATGCTTCTGGCGGCGGTGGCCCTCAGTATTTACAATTTGCTCCAGCGGATGTTTGTCCGGGATTATACGCCGTTTCAGGTGACGGCCTACTGTATCTTCGGCGGGACCCTGTTTTTGCTGCTGTTTCTGCCGGGTGCGGTTCCGGAAATGAAAACAGCGTCTCTGGTGTCCTGGGGTGCGATCCTGTATCTTGGTATTCTGGGCGGTGCATTGGGATATGTATTCTGGGCGAAAGCATTTTCCCTGGCGGATCGGACCAGCGATGTGTCGAATTTTATGTTTGCCATGCCGCTTCTGACCAGCCTCATCGGATTTCTTGTCAAAGGAGAGGTGCCCGGAGTTGAGACAGTCATTGGCGGAATTCTTATTGTCGGAGGGATGATCTTATTCCAGCTGGAAAAACAAAAGTCTTAAAGTTGAAATATTTTTAAAATCAAATAATTATACTTGCCAAATAAATGCGGACGCGTTATAATGCCAATCGTGTGCAGATTGTCGGAGCAGCTCCGGCATCGGATGCAGAAAGAGAGTGGATCGATCTCTGCACGGGACAGCTTTTGTGCAGAGACAAGGATACAGGAGGGTATGATGAGTCAGGCAGTTATCAGGCAGGAAGCAGTACAGGCAGAACCATGTTATCGGGTATCTGCCCGGAAAAGGAGAGTCCTGGCGGGAAAGAAGCTGGTTTCCGCTGTGATTCTCCGTTTTTTGTTCCAGGGGCTTGCAGTGTTAGCCGGAAAAGAGGAGCGGATTCAGGAAGAGGTTGAGTCCTGGGAGCCTGGGTTTACCTGGGGGATCTCCATGGGAGAACAGGCTCCGGCGCTTTATATGGAATGGACAGGAGAATGTCTGAACCGTCTGCCGGTACAGACCGACCCGCAGAAGCTGGATCTGCTGATCCGGTTCAAGAGTGTGGATGCGGCTTTTCCGGTTATGGCAGGGCAGGTCGGGATCGCAGGAGCATACGCAAGACATTATTTTTCTTTGAAGGGCGATATTGCCAGAGCCATGTCCGTGGTGCGGTGTGTAGATCTGGCGGAGGCATACCTGTTTCCGAAGATAATGACGAAACGGATTTTAAAAGAGGTGCCGGAGACAAGGATGGGACTGATCCGTACGTATGGGGCAGTGATTGGCGCGATGATAGGAGGAATGGTTTGATGATGCCGGAGTATTATGAGTTTCAGCACAGCACAAAATTACTTTCCGGAAAGCAGGCGCTGGAAAATATCCCTGCGGAGCTCCATGCCCTGGAGGCCAGCCGTCCTATGGTGCTTTCGGATGCTGTATTAAAGAAAATTGGTACAACGGATCTGGTTTGTGACGCGGTTCAGCAGGACGGAATCACGATCGGCGCGGTGTTCTGCGAGATCCCGGCGGATTCCTCCTCTGAGGTGGTAAATCAGATTGCAAGATGTTACCGGGAAAACGGCTGTGACAGTCTGGTGGCGGTGGGCGGCGGCTCCGTTCTTGATACGGCAAAGGGGGTTCGTATGCTGCTGTCCCAGAAGGCGGAGGATATCATGGAGCTTCTGGGATGCGAGATTTTGACGAGAGGACGCCATATCCCCTTTGCGGCAGTTCCAACGACCTCCGGAACCGGCTCCGAATCTACGCTGGTGGCGGTGATCCGAAATGCGGAAAATGGCATGAAAATGGAGTTTATTTCCTATTATCTTCAGCCGGATGTGACCGTGCTTGACAGCCGCATGACGATGACACTTCCGTCCAGGATCACAGCCTCTACCGGTATGGACACCCTCTGTCATGCCATTGAGGCGTATACTTGTCTCCAGAAAAATCCGGTCAGCGATGCCTATGCATCGGCGACCGTCCATATGGTGGGAATGTATCTGGAGCAGGCGGTGAAAAATGGTACAGATGAAGAGGCGCGGCTCGGTATGGCCAATGCCTCTACTATGGCGGGGGCAGCGTTTTCCAATTCCATGGTTGGAATGGTTCATGCCATCGGCCACGCACTGGGCGGTATCTGTCATGTGCCTCATGCAGATGCCATGACAGTTCTGCTTCCTTATTGTATGGAATATAACATGGAGGCTCTTGGAAATCTGTACGGAGAACTGCTTCTGCATTTTGCAGGAGCGGAAGCATATGCGGAAATCGCCCCGGAAGATCGTGGAACCGCCATGGTGCAGGAGGTCCGGAACCTGGCGGCAAGGCTTCATGACCGGTGCGGTCTGCCGGTCTCCCTGAAGGAAACATCCGCCGATCCGGGACTTTTTGAGCAGGTAGCAGCCGCAGCTTTAAATGATGGTGCCATGCTAGTAAATCCGGTGCAGGTAGGGAAAGCAGATGTGCTGGAGATCCTGAGACGGGCTTATTAGAAAGGCAGGTTCTTTGTGGCATACAATCAGAATATTCTGTCTGGTATACAAAATTCCGAATTTGTGCTATCATAAAATGGAACGTTGTGTGCGGAAAGGAATGAAGGCAAGATGGAATATTTTGATGTTCTGACACCGGAGGGAGAACCGGCGGGATTTAAGAAGGAGCGTCATCAGGTACATAAAGACGGAGACTGGCATGGGGCATCCAGGATCTGGCTCATGCGGAGTAAAAAACTCGGCGATGGAACAAGAAAGCCCCAGGTGCTGTTACAGCAGAGAAGCCCGGAAAAGGACAGTTATCCTGGCATGTGGGATGTGTCCGCAGCCGGTCATGTGTCTGCCGGAGGCAATTATCTGGAAACGGCGGTTCGGGAGACAGAGGAAGAGATCGGTGTAAAACTGGAGCCAAAGGAACTGGAGTTTTTGTTCTCTCTGCGTTCAGAAACAGTATGGAGTTATCATGGAGAGACGTATAATGACCGGGAATTCCACTGGGTCTATCTGGTAAAGAAGAATGTGGATCCGGCCAGACTGGTGCTTCAGAAGGAAGAGGTTGCCCAGGTCCGCTGGGTGGATGCATCGGAGCTTTACCGGGAACTGAGAGAAGGAAAGATTGTTTCCTGTATTCACATAGAAGAGTTTGAAAAACTGTATCCGATTTTATGTGCGAGGGCATAAAAATCGTCTAAAAGAAGAATAGGCTTGCATTTTAGGAGGAATCCAGATAGAATAGAACCCGTAGCCGGGAAAACGGCTGTTCGAAAGGGTGTTAAATATGAAATATGGGTTTGAAGTGGAAGCAATCCAGGCAAAGCGGGGGACACTTCCAAGAGAAGAACGAAATGATATTACTGCATACATAGATTCGGTCATTATGGAGGCACCGGAGGGAAAGAAAGCATTCCGTGGGCTGGCAAATAAGGTAAACGGGCGGCTTTCCAGAGACTGTACCGACCGGTCGGCGACAATCACGCTTCCGGATTACAGTAACTGCCAGATCATGGTGCGGCTGAAAACGGAACAGCAGAAGGTGGAAGGATGAGAAGACCCGCAGTGGTAAAAGCGATTTTTGAGCAGGACTTCGGATGTGAGGGCAGACCGGACGGAGAACCGGCCAGAGATGAGGTGGAGGTGGAATTTTCCGATACCGGAGAAACAAAGGTATTCCTGGTGGAGGACGCCTTTCTCTGGGAACAGAAGATCCTTGAGGGAAGTCTGGTTACGGTTCTGGAAAATGGAACGCTGGAACCGGCAGCGCAGGAGGCGCGGTAAAAGTCCCTGAATAAAATAGTGAAAAAATAGTGCCGCAGGATCAGTAAACGGTGGATCCTGTGGCACTTTTTGTGTCAAATAAAACAAATTGGTTATTCTTCCTCTTCCTCAGTTACCAGTTCATCGAATTCAGCCGCATCAAGGAGCTCCTCGAACGCGTCGGAAACGATCTCGTATTCCTCATCGGATTCGATGTTTTCCAGGTTGGGAGAACCGTCGGGCATGGTCACGAAACGGTAGAGATAAACCTCGCCCTCTTCTCCCTCCGGGGGATTGGTGGGGAGCAGTGCGATATAATTTTTATCTGCCGCCTCAAACGTGGTAAGAACCACACATTCCAATAAGGAATCATCGTCAAGGGTCAGAGTTACGGTCATCTGACCATCATCGCAGCCGCCGCAGGTGCTGCAGTCAGAGGTGCAGCCGGAATTCAGTTCATTTGCCATAATAGTATCCTCACTTTTTCATAAGCCTGACCGGAAAACCGGCCGTGTTTCCTGTGTGCGTTGCCCTGCACAGGATAAAAACTACTTGTGTCAGTGTAGCAAAAAAGAAAAGAAAAAGCAAGGGGTTTCCGGGCAATTGACATCATCAGGCCACCTGTACAAATCACCCGGCTGCAGCTGGAAGCTGCCTCTGAGCTGTGCGGGTGAACGAGGCAGGAGTATTCCTCGATTTTCGTCGAAATTTGGAAAAAGCGGCGGCGAAAAGCTTTTGCTTTCCGAAGAAATCTGGTATAAAATGACAGAGAATCACGAGGAAAAGGGGAGAGAGATTACAGAAAGGGGAAAATCTTGACAAAACGAATCGAGGAGCTCAGAGGACAGCTTTCCTGTGCGATAGAAGAGGGAAAGCCGCCGGAAGCGATTCTGGAGCTGAGCAGGGAGCTGGACGGGGTGATTGAGCAGTACATGGATTGGGAGGAGCGTGAAACAGAGTTTATGACAGGCTTATGAGGAATGAGGCCGGTTTTATGGTGCAGAGCTTCAGAATCTGTATCTGGCGAATAAGAAGAAAAAAATCGGCAGAACCAATTGAAAAAATATCCCCCGGGGAGGCTTGTGGGGGAGTGAAAAATCTGGTATTCTGAAGAAGCAGTGAAAAAACCATTATAAACTTCAAACAGATAAAGATACTCTATCAAAGGGATCGGCAGCCGAATGGGGATCGGCTTGCCGGTTCTTTTTTTGTTATTGTGCAGGGAATTCTTTCCAGTAAGTGAATTTTATCAAAAACCCCCTTGTTTTTTGTGTATGAATGGCTTAAAATGGAGGCAAGTGGTTAAAAAGTGGGTTCAGATGGTAAAAAGTGGTGGATTTTCCAGTCAGGTGGCACAGATGACAAATCAGTTCATGGGTGAGTACAATCATACAATGGACGCCAAAGGACGGCTGATCGTACCGGCAAAGTTCCGGGAGGCCGGCGGCGATACATTTATTGTGACCAAGGGTCTCGATAAATGTCTTTTTGTGTTCACCGAAGAAAAGTGGTCAACTGTTGTGGAAATGGTCAGCCATATGTCTTTGACCGATAAAAATGCCAGAACCTTTTCCCGGTTCTTTATCGGAAGTGCGGGAGAGTGCGAGGTGGACAAGCAGGGACGTATCCTGATTCCGGGAAGCTTGAGAACCTATGCAAACCTTGAAAAAGAAGTAACTCTGGTGGGAGTCGGAAGCCGGGTGGAGATCTGGAACCGTGAAGCATGGGAGAATGCAAGCAGTGATGAAGGAATCGAGGATCTCGCAGCCAGTCTGGAAGAATTGAGGATTTAACCATGGAATTTAAACATAAGTCAGTATTGCTGGAAGAAACAATCGAATATCTGAATGTCCGTCCTGATGGGATTTATGTGGACGGAACGCTGGGCGGCGGCGGACATGCCTACCATGTCTGTGAGAAGCTGTCCGAACGGGGAAGATACATCGGGATCGATCAGGACCGGGCGGCCATTGCAGCTGCTTCAGAGCGTCTCGCCCCTTTTAAGGATCGGGTAACGATTGTCAGAAACAATTATGAAAATATGGATCTTGTCCTGAAAGAACTGGAAATCAGCGGCGTGGATGGAATTCTCCTGGATCTGGGCGTTTCCTCTTACCAGCTGGATACGCTGGAGCGCGGGTTCTCCTATAAGGAAGATACCGTTCTTGATATGCGTATGGATGACCGTCAGGAAATGACGGCAAAGGACATTGTAAACGGATACAGCGAGGGTGATCTGTTCCGAATTATCCGGGATTACGGAGAGGACAAGTTCGCCCAGAATATTGCGAAACATATTGTAGAGGCAAGAAAAAAAGCACCCATTGAAACAACCGGAGAACTGGTAGAGATCATTAAGGCAGCGATCCCGGCCAGAGTCCGCATGAACGGCGGACATCCGGCAAAAAAAACGTTTCAGGCGATCCGGATCGAATTAAACCGGGAACTGGATGTGCTGGAGCATTCACTGGATAAGATGATCGATCTGCTGAATCCGGGCGGCCGTCTTTGTATCATCACGTTCCATTCTCTGGAGGATCGGATCGTGAAGGTAAACTTTAAGAGAAATGAAAACCCCTGTACCTGCCCGCCGGGGTTCCCCGTCTGCGTATGCGGAAAGGTGAGTAAGGGAAAGGTAATCACGAAAAAACCGGTTTTACCATCGGAGGAAGAGCTGATTGAGAACAAGCGGGCGAAAAGCGCCAAGCTTCGGGTATTTGAGAGGGCATAACTCCCCCGCGGGAGCTGCCCCGGGAGGATAGAATCATGGCTTCAGGAAGAGACAGACAGGCAGAACGCTCATACAGCAGAACGGAGCGGGAATACAAGGCGAAGCGTTATGGCACGCAGATTGACGGAAATACGGTAAGAAAGCTGGAGGAAGCACCGGAGCTTTATCCGCCGGTCCGGACGGACGGAGAGACGGTTCGAAAGGTTCGGAGGAACAGGGAAAAGGCCCTGCAGATGAGTCCGTCCTTTGTATTGTTTTTATCGATGCTTTTAGTGGCGGTACTGGGTTGCAGTATCGGTTATATTCAGGTTCGGGCATCCATTGATGCCAGGATCGATGAGGTACAGGGACTGGAAAATGATCTGGCAGCGCTGAAAGATGCCAACGAAGCGGCTCGTTCCAGGATCGGAGTGGCTTCCGATATAAAAGAGATTTACCGGAGAGCCACAGAAGAACTCGGTATGGTATATCCCGATGAAAATCAGGTGATCTACTACGACAGAACAGAAAGCGAGTATGTGCAGCAAAATGAAAGTATCCCGAAATAACAGGCGCGAGAACAGGCGTCCGAAGAAAAATGCTCCTAAAATATTTCAAACATATATGAAACAAAAGCTGGCGCTGACCTTTTTACTGGTGGCGCTGGTTTTGTTTGGACTGGCTGTTGCTGTGGGAGTTATTGTGGGCAAAAACGGGAAGGATTACAGCCAGATCGTACTGGCCCACCAGACCTACACGGCAGAAACGATTCCTTTTAAGCGTGGACAGATTACGGATCGGAATGGTACCGTTCTGGCAGCCAACGAGGCAGTCTATAACCTGATTCTGGACCCATCGGTTATCACATCCAGCGAAAAGATTCTGAATCCGACCCTGGATGCGCTGGCAGAATGTTTTGGATATGACCGGACAGAACTGGAAAATCTGGTCAATGCAGATCCAAACAGGAGCTATATCCGTTATACAAAGCGGATGAGTGAGGCGGACCGGGATCGGTTTCTGGCGAAAGAGGCAGAAATCAATGACAATAAGGAAATTAAGGAGAAGATTGATGGCGTCTGGTTTGAGACAGAGTATAAGCGTGTTTATCCGTATTCGACTCTGGCCTGTGACCTGATCGGTTTTGCATCGGAGGATGGGTCTTCAGGAAGTTATGGGATCGAGCAGTACTATAATGATGATCTGGCCGGAATCCCCGGACGGAAGTACGGTTCCATCAACGAGGATTCCAATGCGGAGACGGTGACACGGGACGCGGTGGACGGCAACACGGTGGTTTCAACCATTGATGTGAACCTTCAGTCCATTGTGGAGAATCAGATCAAGCTGTTCAATGAGAAGATCGGATCGAAAAATACGGCAGTGGTGGTTATGAATCCCAACAATGCCGAGGTTCTTGCCATGGCGTCCTACCCGTATTATGACCTCAACGATCCTTCTGATCTTTCGATAAGCGGGTATTTTACGGAAGAGCAGATGAATGCTATGACCGATGATGAGCGGATGGAGACTCTGAATGAGATCTGGAAAAACTATGTGACTCAGACTACCTATGAGCCTGGTTCTACGGCAAAGCCTTTGACCATTGCAGCGGGGCTGGAATCCGGAAAGCTGTCCACAGCGGACAGTTATCTGTGTGACGGCGGCTGGGATATCCCCAATGGAGGCGGACGGATCAACTGCCACAATCATGCCGGCCATGGGGTACTGGATGTGAAGGGAGCTATCGTGGAGTCCTGCAACGATGCCCTGATGCAGATCGGCTGGCAGATGGGAGCGGAAACCTTCTGCAGTTATCAGCCTGTTTTCGGCCTCGGTGAGCGGACCGGGATCGATCTTCCAGGTGAGGAATATGGTATTTTACAGAGCGCGGAAAATATGAGCGAGGTCGACCTGGCTACCAATTCGTTCGGACAGAACTTTAATGTCACGATGATCCAGATTGCGGCAGCCTATTGTTCCCTGATCAACGGTGGGGAATATTACACGCCGAGAGTGGTAAAAGAAGTGTTGAGCGCCGATGGCTCGGTGGTGGAGACTAATGAAAAAACGCTGGTGCGGGAGACCATCAGTGAAAGTACCTCTGAGTTTCTGCGGGATGCCATGCTTGCCATGGTAGACAGCCAGTCCTCCTGGTCAGCGGCAGTTCCCGGTTACAAGATCGGCGGCAAGACCGGAACAGCGCAGAAGCAGCCGCGAAGTGAAAATAAGTACATTGTATCCTTCTGTACCTTTGTACCGACGGATGATCCTCAGTATTTCATGATGGTGCTGATTGATGAACCCAATGTGCCGGATCAGTCCACCGGCGGCCATACCACGACCCTTACCCATGATCTGTGGGTGGATATGCTTCCTTATCTGAATCTTTATCCGGACCGGACGGACGGAGCGGAGGAGACGGAAGCGCTTCCTGCGGAGTCTCCGCTCCAGAAACCGATCGAGAATCCGGTGGCACCGGAGAGTGAAGCGGCAGCTGCTGTTCCGACGCAAGAAGCCGGACAGGAGAATGGAAATCCGGATTCTTATGCCAATGGAATTTTCCAGGGGCAGGAGGAATAAGCTGTACTAAAAGTACCCGGAGGAGAGCATGACACCAAACAGCACGTATCATCGGCTGAAACTTCTGATCGTGTTTCTGTTTATTCTGGCGGGGTTCGGGATTCTGATGGGCAGGCTGGGTTATCTGATGGTATTCCGGTCTGCTCATTATACAGCTCTGGCAAAAGAACTTCATGAGCGGGAACGATCCATAAAGGCGGCGCGTGGACGGATCTGCGACCGGAATGGCGTGGTGATCGCGGATAACCGGACGGTCTGCACCGTTTCCGTGATTCACAGCCAGATCACTGATGCCGATGCAGTTACGGCAGCAGTCAGTGAGAAGCTGGGACTTTCGGAAGAGGAAGTCCGGAAAAAGGTGGAGAAGGTAAGCTCCAGAGAGATCTTGAAATCCAATGTGGAAAAACAGGTGGGTGATGAGATCCGTGCCTGTGATCTGGACGGAGTAAAGGTGGACGAGGATTATAAGCGGTATTATCCTTACGGAACGCTGGCGTCCAGAGTTCTGGGGTTCACCGGCGGTGACAACCAGGGGATCATCGGCCTGGAGGTTCAGTATGAAGAAATCTTGAAGGGTGTCAACGGGACGATCCTGACACTGACGGACGCCAGGGGTGTTGAGCTGGATGCAGAGGCGGAATCCCGGAGGGAGCCGGTAAACGGCGCGGATTTATATTTGACGCTGGATGTCAATATTCAGAAATATGCCGAGCAGGCAGCTGAAAAGGTGCTGCTCCAGAAACAGG
Source organism: Candidatus Paralachnospira sp. LCP21S3_A2 (assembly GCF_052118925.1). Taxonomy (NCBI): domain Bacteria; kingdom Bacillati; phylum Bacillota; class Clostridia; genus Candidatus Paralachnospira; species Candidatus Paralachnospira sp. LCP21S3_A2. The sequence continues at coordinate 196,400 of NZ_JBQKGG010000002.1, read as the reverse complement.
CAAAAAAGGTTTCCATGATCGTCATGGATCCGAGAAACGGGGAGATCCTGGCCATGGTCAATGTGCCGGAGTTTGATCTCAACGATCCCTTTACGCTGACATCGGCTTATGAAACAGAACCGGAGATGCAGAGCATGACGGAATCTGAGGCTTCGGAGGAACCTGCAGAGCAGACGAATTCCGAAACACAGTACCGGGATCAGTTAAATGCCATGTGGCGTAATGCCTGCATCAATGATACATACGAGCCCGGGTCAACCTTTAAGATCATCACGGCGGCGGCCGGGCTGGAGGAGGGTGTCGTAAGCCTGTCGGATTCCTTTTACTGTCCAGGGTATAAGATTGTCGAGGACCGGCGGATCCACTGCCATAAGGTGACCGGACACGGAGCAGAAAACTTTCTTCAGGGAACCATGAATTCCTGCAATCCGGTGTTTATGGAAGTGGGGCTGAGGCTTGGAAGCTCAGGTATGTGCCGCTATTTTAAGCAGTTCGGGCTCCTTGGACGGACAGGAGTGGATCTCCCCGGGGAGGCGTCTACCATCATGCACCGGGAGGAAAACATGGGCGAGGTGGAGCTGGCAACGGTTTCCTTCGGCCAGTCCTTTCAGATCACGCCTCTGCAGCTTATTACCACGGCGGCCTCCATTGTGAACGGCGGAAACCGGGTGATCCCTCATCTGGCAGGAGAGATCCGGCGGGACGGCGGAAATGCGGTGGAGAAGCTTTCCTGGGAAGGCCGGGGAAGAATTTTGTCGGAAGAAACTAGTGAAACCATGCGTTATCTTCTGGAGCAGGTGGTAGCGGAGGGAACCGGCCACCGGGCTTATCTGGAAGGCTTTCGGATCGGCGGAAAAACGGCAACCTCCGAAAAGCTACCGCGGAGTGAGAATAAGTATATTTCCTCATTTCTGGGCTTTGCTCCGGCTGAGGATCCGAGCGTTATGGCACTGATCACCATCGATGAGCCGCAGGGGATTTATTACGGAGGAACCATTGCCGCTCCGGCAGTGGCTGAGGTGTTCGATATGATCCTGCCCTATCTTGGCATCGAGGCGGCTGAAAGCCCGGAGGAATAGAAAGTGCCGGAAATAGTCTGAACCTTCAGAGGTTGATTCTTCCGTGGAAAAGAATTATACTGTAACAGTTAGGAAAATATGGAGAGGTGTGTCTCTCAGGAAAATACAGGAGTGTTCATATGAAGTATGCAGCGATCATCGCAGTGCTGGTATCCTTTGCCATCAGTGCAGTTTTATGTCCCATTCTGATTCCGTTTTTAAAGCGTCTGAAATTCGGCCAGACGATCCGTGAGGAGGGGCCGAAGGCGCATGCCAAGAAAAACGGAACGCCGACCATGGGAGGCCTGGCGATCCTGATCAGTATTGCCGTCACCAGTCTGTTTTTTGTGAAGGATTATCCGAAAATCATTCCGGTTCTGTTTACAACAGTCGGCTTTGGCCTGGTGGGACTTCTGGATGATTTTATCAAGGTGGTATTAAAGCGGTCTGAGGGTTTAAAGCCGCTTCAGAAGCTGGGCTGCCAGCTGATCATCGCCGGGATCCTGTGTTATTATCTGATGACCTCCGATGCGGTATCGACAGCCATGATTATTCCGTTTACCGGCGGAAAAGCGCTGGAGCTCGGCTGGTTTTTCATTCCGGCATTCTTTGTGATCGTGCTGGGAACCGATAACGGGGTCAACTTAACGGATGGTCTGGACGGCTTATGCACCAGCGTAACAATCCTGGTGGCCGTGTTCTTTACAGTGATATCCATGGGAGAGGGCCATGCCATTGAACCCATTACCGGCGCGGTTGTGGGAAGCCTTCTCGGATTTCTGCTGTTCAATGCATATCCGGCAAAGGTATTCATGGGAGATACCGGATCCCTGGCGCTGGGAGGCTTTGTCGTATCTTCAGCATTTATGCTGCAGCTTCCGATTTTTATCCTGCTGTTTGGATTTATTTATTTTGCGGAGACCGTATCAGTCATGCTTCAGGTGACTTATTTTAAGGCAACCCATGGAAAGCGTCTCTTCCGTATGACGCCGATCCATCATCATTTCGAGCTGGGCGGCTGGTCGGAGACCAGGATCGTGACGGTATTCTCAGCAGTGACGGCGATCCTTTGTCTGATCGCTTATATGGCAATGTAAGGGAAAGGAATGACAAAATCATGAACGAAGAACGAACGAAAATACTGGTTGCCGGCGGCGGAATCAGTGGGGTCGGAGCAGCAAAAATGCTTCTGGATACCGGAAAAGGAGTGATCCTTTATGACGGAAATGAAACGCTGTCGAAAGAAAACCTGGAAAAACAGCTTCCAGGTGCGGAAATCGTACTGGGAGAGCTGACCGATGAGATTCTTTCGGAAACGGAGGCTTGTGTTATCAGCCCCGGAATTCCGCTTCGGGCGCCGTTTGTGAAGAAGATCCAGGCGGCCGGAATCCCCATCTGGAGCGAGATCGAGGCTGCGTTCCGTCATGCAAAGGGACGGCTGGCAGCCATCACCGGAACAAACGGAAAGACAACGACTACGGCGCTGACCGGAAAGATTTTTGGAAACTATTACAAGAGCAGCTTTGTGGTGGGAAATATCGGAACTGCTTATACGGCAAAAGCACTGGAGACCACTGGGGAATCAGTGACGGTGGCAGAGGTGTCCAGCTTCCAGCTGGAAACCATCGATACGTTCCACCCGCAGGTGAGTGCTATTTTGAATCTGACACCGGATCATCTGGACCGTCATGGCTCTATGGAGGAATATGTGCGGGTCAAGGAGCTGATCACAAAGAATCAGACCGGGGAAGACACCTGTGTACTCAATTATGAAGATCCGCTTCTTCGGGAATTCGGGAAATCACTTCGCCCAAGGGTTGTGTATTTCAGCAGCAGGGAGCGCGTCCCCGGTGGAATCTGGCTGAATGGCGATCAGATCATCAGCGAGCTTCACGGAGAACCGGAGGAGGTTGTAAAGACCGGAGAGCTTCAGATCCTCGGACTTCACAATTATGAAAATGCCATGGCAGCGGCAGCGGTTGCAGATGCCATGGGCGTGCCCATGGAGGTGATCCGGAAGACACTTCGGGAGTTTACCGCGGTAGAGCATCGGATCGAGTTCGTTGTGGAGCGGGACGGCGTTGCGTATTACAACGATTCCAAGGGAACGAATCCTGATGCGGCCATTAAAGGAATCTGCGCTATGGTGCGGCCCACGGTTTTAATCGCCGGCGGCTATGACAAGGGCTCCGATTATACCGAATGGCTGGAGGCCTGTCGGGGAAAGATGAAGAAGCTGATCCTTCTCGGACAGACGGCGGAAAAGATTGCCGAGAAAGCAAGAACCCTGGGATACGGAGATTGTTTAAGCTTTGCCGATTCCATGGAAGATGCCATGGCGCAGGCGGCGCAGGCGGCGGTTCCCGGTGATGCGGTGCTTCTTTCTCCGGCATGTGCAAGCTGGGGCATGTTTAAGAATTATGAGGAACGGGGCAGGATCTTTAAGGAGCTGGCACGGAAACGGAACTAAAAAGTTGGAGAACGGTTATGGCAGACAGGAAACAGAGAAAAGAAAAGCGGGAGCGCTATTATGATTACAGTCTTCTGGCGGTGATCATTTTCTTGTGCTGCTTCGGACTCATCATGGTATACAGCTCCAGCTCCTATGCGGCGCAGTTAAAAACAGGCGATTCCCTGTTTTATTTAAAGAAACAGGGATTCGCCCTGATCATCGGATTTCTTGTGATGTTTGCTGTTTCCAAGATCGATTATCACCGGTTTGGGAAGCTGGCGGTGTTAGCATATGCTCTGGCGATTGTTCTGATGATCGCAGTAAATTTTACCCCTCTCGGAATTGCCTATAACGGAAAAAAACGGTGGTTTGGATTCGGAAGCACCTCTTTGTTCCAGGCGGCGGAGGCGGTTAAGGTAGCACTGATTTTATCTACATCGTCCCTGATCAACCGGTTTTCCAAAAAGATCGATCTGTGGAGGACTATGATCCTGATCGTTGCAGTTCAGGCTCCGTCGATCCTTCTGGTTACCATGAATAATTTAAGCTCCGGTATTATTTTGACAGGTATTGTGTTTGTCATGCTGTTTGTGGCAAGCCGGAAAAAGCTTCGGTTTTTCCTGGCTGCGGCAGCCGTAATCGGACTGATCATTCTGGCGAGGGTATTTGTTGATGTACTGATCGAGCATGGAATTATGCATGATTATCAGCTGGAACGAATCCTGGTATGGAAAAATCCTTCCGCTTATGCGCTGGAGGGCGGTCATCAGGTGCTTCAGGGATTATATGCCATAGGCTCCGGCGGAATCTTCGGAAAAGGGCTGGGCGCTAGCATGCAGAAGCTGGGATTTGTGCCGGAGGCGCAGAACGATATGATCTTTTCCATCATCTGTGAGGAACTGGGATTATTTGGGGCTGTCTGTGTGATCCTTCTGTTTCTGTTTATGATCTGGCGGTTTGTGGTCATAGCAAACAATGCACCGGATCTGTTTGGAGCCCTCCTAGTGGTTGGTGTCATGGCTCATATCGCTCTTCAGGTGATTTTGAATATTGCGGTGGTAACAAATACCATTCCCAATACCGGGATCACGCTTCCGTTTATCAGCTACGGAGGAACCTCGGTAGTGTTCCTGATGATGGAGATGGGAGCTGCTCTCAGTGTCTCCAATGCCATTCGGTTTAAACGGTGAGTGCCATGGAACGAATGAGATGGAGAATCCGACAGGACGAAGAGGGAACCTGGAGAAGAACGGAATGGATCGAGGACGATCCGTATGAGAAGGAAGAGGGATACCGGGAGGAAGAGCGGTCCTTTCGCGGGACGGGACAGAACCGGCCGCGGAAAAAGAAAAAACGCAGGCATGCCCGGTGGATCCTTTCCGGGATTCTGGCTCTGCTTCTTGGCATTATGGTATTTTTTGCGCTGACAATCAGAATTACGGATATTGAGGTGACGGGCAGTACCCGTTACACGGACGAGGAGCTGATCAGCCGGATTTTTCCCACAGACAAAGAACGGAATACGCTGTATACGTTCTGGAATGAAAAATTCGGAACAAAGCAGGATATTCCTTTTGTGGAAAAATACCAGGTACAGATCACCGGACTCCATTCGGCCAGGATCACCGTTTATGAAAAGAGCCTGGCAGGCTGTCTGGAATATATGGGTTCGTATCTGTATTTCGATAAGGACGGGATTATTGTAGAGAGCTCCGGACAGCGGGATCTGTCTGTGCCGCTGATCACCGGACTTCAGTTTCATAATGTAATTCTGTATGAAAAGCTGACGGTAGATGATGACAGTGTATTCCGGGTGATCTTGAATTTATCCCAGTTGCTTTCGGGAAAGGGGATCAGCGTGGACAAGGTGAATTTTGCGTCTGACGGAACCATCACGCTTTACTCCGGCGGGATCGAGGCGGTTCTGGGAACCAGCCAGTATCTGGCGGAAAAGGTTTCGGAGTTCGGGGACATGCTTCCGAAGCTGGAGGGGCGCTCTGGTACGGTTTATCTGGACGGCTACAGCCCCGATGCGAAGAATCCGTCGTATCCGTTTATCGAAAAAGCTTCGTAAAAAATAATAGATTTTTATGAAACTAATAGTTGATTATTTCAGAAAAATGACTTATGCTATAAAGGCGGCAGGCCGGAAACGGCGGAAAACCGCCTTGTGAGCGACATTCAAGGGAGGAATATATTTTGTTAGAAATTAAAATGAACGAATCGGAAAGTTCAGCGAAGATTATTGTAATCGGTGTCGGCGGTGCCGGCAATAACGCTGTTAATCGTATGATTGATGAAAATATCGGCGGTGTGGAGTTCATCGGGATCAATACCGATAAGCAGGCGCTTCAGCTCTGCAAGGCTCCCACAGCGATTCAGATCGGCGAGAAGCTGACCAAGGGCCTCGGTGCCGGAGCAAAGCCGGAGGTAGGACAGAAGGCAGCGGAAGAGACCGCTGAGGATATTACCGCAGCCATCAAGGGTGCAGATATGGTATTTGTTACCTGTGGTATGGGCGGCGGGACCGGAACCGGTGCAGCACCGGTGGTAGCCGGTCTTGCAAAGGAAATGGGGATTTTAACGGTTGGTGTTGTGACAAAGCCCTTTAAGTTTGAGGGACGTGTCCGTATGAACAATGCCCTTTCCGGAATCGAACGTCTGAAAGAGAATGTAGATACACTGATCGTAATTCCCAACGATAAGCTTTTGGAGATCGTTGACCGCCGTACTACTATGCCTGAAGCACTGAAGCGCGCAGATGAGGTCCTTCAGCAGGCAGTTCAGGGAATTACCGACCTGATCAATGTACCGGCTCTGATCAACCTTGACTTTGCTGATGTCCAGACTGCCATGATCGATAAGGGGATTGCCCATATCGGTATTGGCCGTGCAAAGGGCGATGATAAGGCCATCGAGGCAGTTAAGGAAGCTGTTTCCAGCCCTCTGCTTGAGACAACCATTGAGGGTGCTTCCCACGTGATTATCAACATCTCCGGTGATGTTGGCCTGATCGAGGCAAACGAGGCTGCCAGCTATGTTCAGGAGCTTGCAGGAGATGAAGCCAATATTATCTTCGGTGCACAGTATGATGATACCGCACAGGACGAAGCAAGCATTACCGTTATCGCAACCGGACTGGAAACTTATGGTGCAGCAGAAGCGCCTAAGGCAGCAGCACAGCCTGCTCCTGCTCAGCAGACCGCTTCCTACCAGTCATACCGTCCGAATGCACAGGCAGCTCCTCAGAGTGCAGCACAGCAGGTAAGACAGACAGCTCCTGCCCAGAGCGCAGCACCGGAACGCCGGGTTGTAACACCCACCCGTCCGGTATCCGCTCCCACCTTCAACGGCGGAGCAACCTATAAAACACCTGAAAACAAAGAAATTAAAATCCCTGATTTCCTCACAAGACGAAACTGAACGCGAAAGCTTTGAGTAAAGCGAACGCATAGAAAATGAAAAGGCATCCTCAGAGACAAATTTATTTGTCGAAGAGTATGCCTTTTCGTTTTCTGTGCGGGCATTTTACGACGCATTGACTCCGAGGCGAGGTGTTTTCGAGCCCGGAGGAAAGCGCACAGAGTGCTGCCCGCGTGTGGACTGGCGAAGCCAGGACACTATGTGTTCGATATAACGGATGATCTATGGCAAGTTTACTTGCCTGAAGCCGGATCTTTTTGAATTTGAGCGGGCTGTGAATGATTCAGAGTCGCCGCCACAGCACAGCTTAACCTTTCTATTTCTTTATTTCATGTCGAAAATCCCACCATTTTTCTTTTTTCTGGTCTTTTTCTGTCTGATCTTCCATGGAAATGAAAAATCCTGCCTGTTTACGGCTGAATCGGTCAATGAAAAGTCTATAACAGCCCTGTCCTTTCGGCAGATTCTGCAGAGAGGATTTTTTATAATAAGTCCGTGAAAATTAAATTATACATAGATGTGTTGTTTGCGGTAAACGCCTGGGCAGATCTTGGACTTCTGATTCTGACGGCATGGATCATGGGAGTAACGGTGGCGAGGCACCGATTACTTCTGGCAGCGTGCTTCGGAGGAATCTGGAGTAGTGTGATCCCGTTTTTGGAGCTTTCCGGAGTATGGCGAGTCCTCCTTACCGTGGGAATCGCAGGCCCGCTGCTGTGCAGGATCGCCTTTGGACAAAGGAGCAGACGATTCCTTGCAAGAGCCGTGATAAGCCTGTTTCTGTCATCGATCTTTTTAGGCGGAGCTTTCACGCTGGTACGGTTTCACACCGGGATCGGATATATGGCAGAACGATTTTTTCATGAAACGGACGGGGCGGCGGATCTGCTTTTGTTTGGTGCTCTGACGGCTTTTGCGGTCCTTCTTGGAAAATCGGCAATTTCTTTTTTTCTTGCACAGAGAGAGGAAACGCAGAAGCTGGTTCTGGTACGGGTACAGAGGAAAGAACGGGAAGTTACGGTTCGGGCACTTTGGGATACCGGAAATCTTTTGACGGACCCGGCGACGGGGCTGGCAGTGTCTGTAGGGGAACGGGAGGCATTCATTTCGTTGTTTTCCGAATCGGACGGTGTTCTGATGATCCCTTATCGGACTGTTGGGGGGAACGGGCTTCTGGAGGGACGGATTGCAGATCAGCTGGTGTTTCTTACAGAGGAGGGGACGGTACTTGGCAGAAAGCCGGGGCCGGTGCTGATCGGATTAAAAGAGGGAGCACTGACATCGGATGGCAGCTTTCAGCTGATCCTGCCGGGCAGTTTTAGCGAAATGGCAGCATGGAAAGGAAAGAGGAGGAAGAAACATGGTCATCAGGGTTGCAGTTCCAAGCAGATTTCAGTTAAAAATTATTTCCAGCATGAGGAGTATTCTGTTTGCCCGAAAAAATGAGGTACATTATATCGGAGGGAGCGAGGTGCTTCCGGCACCGCTGGCTTCGGAGGAGGAAGCGCAGATGATCGCCCGGCTGGGAACGGCGGAGGAGAAAGAGGCAAAGGCGGCACTGATCGAACATAACCTGCGGCTGGTGGTTTATATTGCAAAACGGTTTGATAATACGGGAGTTGGTGTGGAGGATCTGATTTCCATCGGAACCATCGGTCTGATTAAGGCCATCAATACCTTTAACAGCGGGAAGAATATCAAGCTTGCAACCTATGCCTCCCGTTGCATTGAAAATGAGATCTTAATGTATCTGCGGCGGAACAGCAAGACCAGACTGGAGGTGTCCATTGATGAGCCGCTTAATGTGGACTGGGACGGAAATGAGCTTTTGCTGTCTGATATTCTTGGAACGGAAGAGGATGTGATCTCCCGCGGGATTGAAGATGAAGTGGAAAAATCGCTGCTCCGCCTTGCTATCGCAAAACTGTCGAGACGGGAACAAAGGATCGTGGCACTGCGCTACGGGCTGGGACGAACCGATGGAAATGAGATGACGCAGAAGGAGGTAGCAGATCTTATGGGGATTTCCCAATCCTATATTTCCAGGCTGGAAAAGAAGATCATTCATCAGTTAAAAAAAGAAATTGTACAATTTCAATAGTTGTGCTATAATATGGGGTAAATTTTGCGAATCAAAGAGAAAAGATCAGGAGGAACAGTTTAAGATGAAAACACCTGCGATACTGAAACGGGCGGCAGCAGTGGTACTGGCTGCCGGAATGATTGTGGGACTTGCAGCCTGTGGCTCCGGAAGCGGCGGATCTTCCAGCGGAAAGGAAGCCTATAAAGAATATGTGACCGGTATCATGGACGCGAATTATCTTGGATCCTACGATAAATATATGGAGATCACCGGAGCAACAGAAGAAGAAGCCCAGAAGATCTATGAGTTAAATGTTCAGGATTTTACTCAGGAAATCGGCGATGCGCTTTCCATCAAGATGGATATGATCAGTGCCGGTCTGACGGAACGGATTTCTACTATGGCGAAGACTGTTTACGGGCAGGCAAGCTATCAGGCGGTAGATGTGCTTCGGGATGGTGATACGTATACCGTTACCATGGAGATCGAACCGGTTCTCTTTTTCGGAACCCTGCAGACGGATTTTCAGTCGGCGGTAGATGATTTTAATAACCGGGCAAAAAACGGAGAACTGGATGATCTGAGTGAGCAGGAATACGAGGAAGCTTACGGCGAGGCAGTGATCTCAGCGCTGGAAGGAAAGACTTCTGCTATGACCAGGGGAAGCAAAATCAATGTAGATGTGGTTCTGGATTATGACAAAGAAAATAATGTGTATGTAATCAGTGATGAGCGAATGGAGGCACTTGACGATAAGGTAGTCAATATGTCACGGTAAGCTCGGATCATTATTCGGAAAACAAGAAAAACAGAAGAGCAGCTGAAAGGATAAAAAGGAATCCTTTTGGCTGTTCTTTTTATGCCTGCGCTGTCAGACAGGAAAATTCCTCCAACTGCATAAATCCCGAAAAAAACGTGCATGATTCAAATAAGATACAACGGTTTGGGAACGATTGATCGTACCAGGCTTGGAACCTGGCCGAAATCGGAGACCGGCGTATGAAACCGACAGAATGATGACGCGGAGGTACGGGTATGGCTGTTTACAAGGTGGAGATCTGCGGAGTAAATACTTCAAAGCTTCCACTCCTGAAAGAGGAGGAAAAGACGGTACTGTTTCAGAAAATCCGGGAGGGAGATCCGGAGGCGAGAGAACGCTATATCAAAGGAAATCTTCGACTGGTGCTCAGTGTAATCCAGCGGTTTTCCGGGAATCAGGAAAATATTGACGATTTGTTTCAGATTGGGTGCATCGGGCTTATGAAGGCCATCGATAATTTCAATCCGGATATGATGGTAAAGTTTTCCACCTATGCGGTTCCCATGATCATCGGGGAGATCCGCCGCTATCTGCGAGATTCGGGAAGTCCGCTGCGGGTTAGCCGTTCCCTGCGGGATACAGCTTATAAGGCGATTTATGCCAGGGAGCTTCTTCTGCGGAAGAACGAAAAGGAGCCGACCATTATGGAGATCGCGGAGGAGGTGGGTATGAGCAGGGAGGAGATTGTATATGCGCTGGATGCCATACAAAGTCCGGTAAGCCTTTATGAACCCATTTATACCGATGGAGGAGATACGCTTTATGTGATGGATCAGATCAGTGACAAGAAAAACCGGGAGGAAAAGTGGGTGGAAGAAATCTCGCTGGGTGAAGCTTTAAAACGACTTCCCGAGCGGGAGCGTCATATCATTCATCTTCGGTTTTATGAGGGAAGAACCCAGATGGAGGTGGCCAGAGAGATCGCTATTTCCCAGGCACAGGTAAGCCGGCTGGAAAAAAGCGCACTGCGCACCATGCGGGCATATTTAACCTCCTGAACGGAATCAATCGTGTTTTTTCGCTCCTGTTTGTTTTCCGATCATGTGACGGGTCTGACCGTTCAAAAAGCTGGCACGTTTGATGGAATCATCTCCGAATTTTTTTCGGATTTCATCGACACAGGAATCCAGTTTTTCCAGTTTTTCTGCTTTCCCGGAATCAAACAGGCTGAACTGACGGTAGGATTCCGAAGCTGTTTTGCTGGTCTGGACACCGAGAAGCCGAATGGGAGTTCCGTTCCACAGTTCATCAAATAAAGCGCAGACGGCACTGTAAAGTTCACCGGTGATATTGGTAAGAACCGGAAGCGCTTTCTGGTGGCTGCGGCGGATAAAATTACAGTCGGTGATCTGTACGGAAACGCAGGCTGCCCGCAGGTTCTGATGGCGCAGCCTTGTACATACGGTTTCACAGAGAGCCAGAAGGATTTTCTTTGCGGCATCGGAGGAGTCAATATCATCGGGGAGTGTGGTGGAATTCCCGATTTCCCGGTCTTTGGTGTCACGGTCGAAGAGACCGTCATCCTGTCCGTTGGCATATTTCCAGAGAATTTCCCCCTGTTTTTTCAGATGGGCACGAAGGGTGGCCGGGTTGGAGGAGGCCAGCTCGCCGATGGTATGGATTCCGAGCGCATGCAGCGTTTCTGCGGCAGACCGCCCCACCATAAACAGATCAGTGACCGGAAGAGGCCACATCTTTGTTCGGATCTCCGGGGGAAATAGGGTATGGATCTTTCCGGGCTTTTCAAAGTCACTGGCCATTTTGGCGAGAAGGCGGTTCTCGGCAATACCGATATTGACGGTAAAGCCAAGCTCCGAGAAGATCTGATCCCGGATCTGTTTGGCGGCGTTCAGGGAGGATCCGTAAAGTAGTTCAGTTCCGCTCATATCCATAAACGCCTCATCAATGGAAAACGGTTCCACATGGGGGCTGTAGGTCCTTAAAATGGAAAGAAACGCTCTGGAATTTTTATCGTACAGTTCAAAGTCCGGCGGGAAGAGCTGGAGGGAAGGACACTTTTTCAGAGCAGTGACCACAGGTTCACCGGTACGGATGCCGCAGGCCTTTGCGGATGGAGACTTGGCGAGAATGACTCCGTGGCGGGTCTCCCTGTTTCCGCCGATGGCAGAGGGAACCAGGCGGATATCCTCAGTCCGTCCGAGCTCCAGCTCATGAACGGCAGTCCAGCTTAAATAAGCAGAGTTCACATCGATATGAAAAATAAGCGGGTTGGTGTTCATGAAACGCCTCCTTTCCATGTTCTGTTGGATAAAAACAGTATAGCACATAATTATATAAAATGCAAACATATGTTCTAAAAACTTGCTTGCGAAATGCAAAAGTCTATGATATGATAAAGACCATTGGAGGAAAGACAGGTTTATGGGAAAGGCACTTTACATAGCAGAGAAGCCCAGTGTGGCTCAGGAATTTGCCAAGGCGCTGAAGCTTGGCGGGAAACGCGGTGACGGCTATCTGGAATCAGAAGAAGCGATTGTAACCTGGTGCGTCGGTCATCTGGTGACCATGAGCTATCCGGAGGTCTATGACAGTAAGTACAAGCGGTGGAGCCTTGAAACGCTGCCGTTTATTCCCGATATCTTTAAGTATGAAGTGATCTCCGGTGTGAAAAAGCAGTTCGGGATTGTGAAGCGGCTGCTGACCAGAAATGATGTGGAAACAATCTATGTCTGTACCGACTCCGGGCGGGAGGGAGAATATATTTATCGTCTGGTGGAACAGGAGGCCGGAGTAAAAGGAAAGAAACGTCTGCGGGTCTGGATCGATTCTCAGACGGAGGAGGAGATCTTAAAGGGGATCCGTACCGCGAAGGATTTGAGCGCCTATGACAATCTGGCGGAATCGGCATATCTGCGGGCAAAGGAAGATTATCTTATGGGGATCAATTTTTCCAGACTGCTGACGCTGAAATATGGAAATGCCATTTCTGCCTGCATGAAATCAGATCGTACCGTGGTTAGTGTGGGACGGGTCATGACCTGCGTGCTGGGTATGGTGGTCCGGCGTGAGCGGGAGATCCGGAATTTTGTAAAAACTCCTTTTTTTCGTGTGATGGCCACTGTATCCTGCGAGGGAAAGTCCTTTGATGCGGAGTGGCATGCGGTTGAAGGCAGCCGTCATTACATGGCGCCTTATCTTTATAAGGATAACGGATTTCTGGAGCGGGAAAGGGCGGAGGAATTTGTTTCCTGGCTGATGGAAGAGAAGCCGGTTGAGGCGCGGATCGTTTCGGTGGAGAAGAAAAAGGAAAAGAAGAATCCTCCGCTGTTATTTAATCTGGCGGAGCTTCAGAATACCTGTTCCAGACGGTTCAAGCTGAGCCCGGACGAGACCTTAAGGGTTGTTCAGGAGCTGTATGAAAAGAAACTGGTTACATATCCGCGAACTGATGCCAGAGTGCTTTCCACAGCGGTGGCGAAGGAGATCCAGAAGAATATAAGGGGGCTTTCAGCCATTCCGGGTGTGGCAGGCTTTGTTTCCAGGATCCTGGAGGACGGAACCTATCGTGGAATTGCTAAAACCCGGTATGTCAATGATAAACAGATCACCGACCATTATGCGATTATTCCGACCGGACAGGGAATCGGGACATTAAAAAATCTGTCCCAGATTTCCGTGCGTGTCTATGAGGTGATCGTGCGTCGGTTTTTAAGTATCTTTTTCCCGCCGGCCGTCTATCAGAAGGTATCTCTGGGACTGGAAATCCGCGGCGAGCGGTTTACTGCTGGTTTTCGTGTCCTGATGGAGGAAGGCTGGCTTAGAGTGAACGGGGGCGGAAAAAAGACAAAGAACAGCAATGATTCCGGGGATAATCCGGATAAACCGGAAAAAGACGGAGACGACCAGGTGGCGGACATCAGTGATCCGGTGTTTCTGGAGGCCATTGGAAAGCTGAAAAAGGAAATGCGGCTGCCGGTCTCGGAGATCGGGATCAAAGAAGGGGAGACCTCACCGCCGAAGCGTTATACCTCCGGAACCATGATTCTTGCCATGGAGAATGCCGGACAGCTTATTGAAGATGAGGAGCTCCGTGCGCAGATCAAGGGCAGCGGGATCGGAACCAGTGCCACGAGAGCAGAGATCTTAAAGAAGCTGGTGAACAATAAATATCTGGCGCTGAATAAGAAAACCCAGGTAATCACACCGACGCTGCTGGGAGAGGTAATCCATGACGCAGTTTATGTCTCAATCCGTCCGCTTCTCAATCCGGAGCTGACGGCAAGCTGGGAAAAAGGGCTTACTTATGTGGCAGAGGGCAGTATTACCGGGGACGAATATATGAAAAAGCTGACGGACTTTGTGACGCGGCGGACAGAAAATGTGATCCGGTTAAGCAACAGCAGCCAGATCCGTACATTTTATGAACGGAGTGCCCAGTTTTATCGGAAAGGAAAAAAATAAAATGTGGAATACCTGTAAAAATCTGTATAAAAAATACGAAGAGCTGATCAATTATCTGATCGTGGGAGTATTGACTACGGTGGTAAGCCTTTTCATCTATTACGGCAGCGTTTTGACCTTTCTGAATCCGAACCATGCGCTGGAGCTCCAGATTGCCAATATCCTTTCCTGGATCGGAGCAGTTGCGTTTGCTTATGTGACAAACCGAACATTCGTATTTAAAAGCAAAAATCAGAATAAACTTGGAGAAGCCGCACGGTTTGTCGGTTCCCGTGTGGCAACGCTCTTGATGGATATGGCAGTCATGTGGCTGCTGGTGACCGTGCTTCACGGAAACGATAAAATAGCAAAGCTGGTGAGCCAGGTGGTAGTGACGGTCGGAAACTATGTACTCAGTAAACTTCTTGTTTTCCGGAAGCAGGCCTGAGAGCCGGACATACAAGGACAGCATGGGAGACATCAGAAGCAGAAGATCGTGCTTCTGCCTGAAGTGCGGGCACAGGCGCAGTCGGTAAAAATACAGGAGAGAGCGGAATGGATTACTTAGAAATACTGGAAAAAAAGAAGAATCTGACGGAGAATGCCAGTGAACAGGAACGACAGAAAGCCATGGAATATGGGATCCGTATGGCCGTTGAGGAAAGAAATGATCCGCCCAGAATCCATGAGATGATGAAAAAGTCTTTTGTGGCCTGCAGTGAGAAGGAACGGTGGATCACTCTTTCTTATGAGGTGGAGGAATGGGAACAGAATCCCATTGGCACTATGCATGGTGGACTGATTGCCACGGCAATCGATTCAACCTGTGGGATCCTGGTTCGTTATCTGAGCGGAACGCTGCGGACTCCGACGGTATCCATGACGATCAACTATCTTGCAACAGTTCCGGTGGGGGAACGGCTTCTGGTGACGGCACGGGCTGTTAAGGTGGGCAGAAGCCTGGTAAATCTCTGCGCGGAGGCAGTGCTGGAAAGCAGTAAAAAAACAGCAGCCACGGCGACTGCTGTTTTCTTTCCCATTTCATAGGGAGGGTTTGGTTCACAGAGATTCAGAATGAGGCGGGAACAGCTTTTCTTCAATCCGGCGAAGCTCAGTCTGAGCTTTCAGCCTTGCTTCTTTCGCAGCCTTACTCTTCTCTGCTTTCCAGGTCTGGGAAGCTTCTTTAAATTTCTTCTTTGCTGCCTTCCATTCTCGGATCATCCGGCTGGAGCGGGCCTGGGCAGCAGGGTAGGCATCATGGATACGACGCAGGAAATACCCTTTTTCTTTTAGGAGTGCATGAACTTTTTTACTGATCTCTTCGGTATTGTCACCGGACTGAGTATTGAATTCCTTTCCGACAATCCCCATGAGATAATGGGAGATGATTCCGTCGGCGAGCAGCAGAAGCAGGATCAGAAGCGCGGTCAGCTTTACCGCAAGCGGGGTCCAGCCGCCCAGAATACGGAAGAGCACCGGATCGATCCATTTGACGATCACCACAGAACCGGCACCGAACAGCACAAGATTGCCGATCCAGATCCGGCCGTGGAGGTTCATGGGCTTCTGGCTGTAATCCCACCAGCGGGCATGGAACAGCTTTTCCATGTACCAGCTTGTGAAATATTCCAGAACACCGCAGACAAACATACCGGCTAAAAAGGTTTCCCCGATGGTTCCGTGGCGTCCGATCATGCCTCCGACCAGAACTGTAACGGCGACAGCACCCCAGCCGTAGATGGGGCAGTAGGGACCGATGAAGAAGCCGCGGTTGATAAACCGGTGGAACTGGATATACTTGAGCGTTACTTCGATGAGCCAGCCTGCCATGGAAAACAGAAAAAAGATGATCACAAGCATGCTGGTCAGCAGTACAAATTCCTGAAAATTCATAAAATCCCTCTTTCCTGATATTTACAGAGAGTGTATCATGGGAGCAGAGCAGTGTCAATGAAAGTGAAAAATTCTGATACAGAAGAGGGGAAAACGATACAGGAAGTAGAAACAGACCGATAAACAGCAGGAGGAAGAAACAGAAAATGAGTGAACAGACAGAAACATTAGCATATCAGCGGACCAACGTCTATGAGGCGGCAGACGAAGCGTTAAAAAGAGAGATTTTTTCTTTTGCAGAGGGATACAAGACCTTTCTGGATCTGGCAAAAACGGAACGGGAGGCCTGTGCCGAGGTGATAAAAGAGGCGGAAGCGCAGGGATATGTTCCATTTACATTCGGAAAAAAGCTCCGCTCCGGCGACAAGGTATATTACAATAACCGCGGAAAGAACCTGTATTTGATCCGGGTCGGTACGGAGAACCTGGCGGAGAACGGGGTTCGGATCGTGGCATCTCATATCGACAGTCCCAGGATCGATTTAAAGCAGCTTCCGCTTTATGAGAAAGAGGGCATCGCATTTGGAAAGACCCATTATTACGGCGGGCTTCGGAAATATCAGTGGGCAGCCATGCCTCTGGCACTCCATGGGGTGGTCGCTCGAAAGGACGGCTCTGTGGTAAACGTGTGTGTCGGAGAACAGACCGGGGATCCGGTGTTTTATATCAGCGACCTGCTTCCGCATCTGGCAGCAAAGCAGAACCAGAAGCCTCTGGGACAGGCCATCGAGGGGGAGGATCTGAATATCTGGTTTGGAAACATTCCCTTTACGGCAGCTTCTGAGGAGGACAAAAAGACCGTGAAGGAACAGCTTCTCCGGATTCTTTCTGATACATACGGAATCACAGAGGCGGATTTTATGAGTGCCGAGCTTTCCCTTGTCCCGGCGTTCAAGGCCTGTGATGTGGGCTTTGACCGGGCACTGGTGGGAAGCTATGGACAGGACGACCGTGTCTGCTCCTATGCGGCGGTGCGGGCACTGTTCGAGGAGTCTTCTGATGTCCATACCACTATGGTGATCCTGGCGGATAAAGAGGAAATCGGAAGCGAGGGAACCACCGGAATGCAGAGCATACTGTTTCTGGATCTGATGGAGGCGCTGTCCGACAGCTTCGGTGTTCCGTCGTCGGTGGTTCGGGCACATTCCAAATGTATTTCCGCGGATGTGACGGCGGCCTATGATCCCAATTATCCCGATGTCTGCGAAAAGACCAATGCAGTGTATCTCTCCTGCGGCGCCGGAATGATGAAATTTACCGGAGCAAGAGGAAAAAGCGGCTCCAACGATGCCAGTGCCGAGTACATCGGTTTCCTGCGCCGGATCTTTGACGAAAACGGAGTGATCTGGCAGACCGGAGAACTGGGAAAAGTCGATTTTGGCGGAGGCGGAACCATCGCCAAATATATCGCCAGGTATAACATTGATACTGTGGATCTCGGTGTGCCGGTGATTTCCATGCATTCCCCCTATGAGGTGGTTTCCAAGGCAGACCTTTATGAAAACTATCTGGCATTCCGGGCATTTTTAAAGTAAGAGGGCAGTTCGGAAATTGGGGTTTTACAAATGAGGATTCTGTGATATGATAAAAGAATCTTGGATTTCGCCGGCGAGGGCGGGATTCGTTAAAATACAGACCGCAGGAGGCTTATATGGAAAACGAAACAAAAAACTTTATCGAACAGATCATAGATAAGGACCTGGCAGAGGGCGTGTATGACCATGTCCAGACCCGGTTTCCACCTGAGCCCAACGGGTATCTCCATATCGGGCATGCGAAGTCCATTCTTCTGAATTACGGACTTGCCAAGAAATACAACGGAAAATTCAATCTCCGGTTTGATGACACCAATCCCACAAAGGAAAAATCCGAGTTTGTGGATTCTATTAAAGAGGATGTGGCATGGCTCGGCGCTGACTGGGAGGACCGTCTGTTCTTTGCCTCCAACTATTTTGAGACCATGTATGAGTGTGCCGTAAAGCTTATTAAGAAGGGAAAGGCGTTTGTCTGCGACCTGACTGCCGATGAGATCCGTGAGTACCGCGGTACCTTAAAGGAGCCCGGAAAGAACAGCCCTTACCGTGACCGCTCCGTGGAGGAAAATCTGGAGCTGTTTGAAAATATGAAAAACGGCGTTTATAAGGACGGGGAAAAGGTGCTCCGTGCCAAGATCGATATGGCATCTCCCAATATTAATATGCGTGACCCGGTTATCTACCGTGTGGCCCATATGAGCCATCATAACACCGGTGATACCTGGTGCATTTATCCCATGTATGATTTTGCCCACCCCATCGAGGATGCCGTGGAGCATGTGACCCATTCGATCTGTACCCTGGAGTTTGAGGATCACAGACCGCTGTACGACTGGGTTGTAAAGGAATGTGAGTTTGAGAATCCGCCGAAGCAGATCGAGTTTGCAAAGCTGTATCTGAAAAATGTGGTGACCGGAAAGCGTTATATCAAGAAACTGGTGGAGGAAGGCATTGTGGACGGCTGGGATGATCCCAGACTGGTTTCCATCAGCGGTCTGCGCCGCCGCGGTTATACACCGGAGGCAATCAAGATGTTTGTGGAGATGGCCGGTATCTCCAAGAGCAATGCAGTTTGTGAAATGCCCATGCTGGAGTACTGTATCCGCGAGGATCTGAAGTTAAAGAAGCCCAGAATGATGGCAGTGCTTCATCCGTTAAAGCTGGTAATCGACAACTATCCGGAGGATCAGGTGGAGTACATGGAAGTACAGAACAACCAGGAGAATCCGGAGCTTGGTTCCAGAACGGTTCCGTTCTGCAAAGAGCTTTATGTGGAGCAGGAGGACTTCATGGAGGTTCCTGTGAAGAAATATTTCCGTCTGTTCCCCGGAAATGAAGTACGCCTCATGAATGCATACTTTGTAACCTGTACTGATGTGGTGAAGGACGAAAACGGAAATGTGACCGAGATTCACTGCACCTATGATCCGGAGACCAGAAGCGGAAACGGCTTCACCGGAAGAAAGGTCAAAGGAACGATCCATTGGGTATCTGCCCGTCATGCGGTTCCCGCCGAGGTTCGTCTTTATGAGAATATCGTAGATGAAGAAAAGGGTGTTTATAATGAGGAGGACGGAAGCCTGAATCTGAATCCCAATTCCCTCACGGTATTAAAGGACTGCCGTCTGGAGCCCGGTCTGGCTGAGGCTAAGGCATATGACAGCTTCCAGTTCGTGAGAAACGGTTATTTCTGCGTGGACAGCAAGGATTCCGAGCCTGGAAAGCCGGTATTTAACCGGATCGTCTCCCTGAAGAGCTCCTTCAAGCTGCCGAAATAAGGAAGAAAACATCTGGAGATCCGTGGATCTCAGGCGATAAAAAGACCTCTTACTGCTCCTGGTTTTTCAGGGGCAATAGGAGGTCTTTGAGATTGGATGGAATGCGGGGAGATCAGTCCTCGACCGCTTCCGCAGTTTCACTTTCGTTTAAAAGATCTTCCACCGCTTCTTCTTCGGAGTCTGTTTCCGGAGTGTCCTGGTCTGCTGTTGCCTTTGGTGTCAACGGAACATAAGTACGTTCCGTTTTTCCGGAAAAAGCCTCATGATCAAACTCATCTTCATCACATTCATCACATCCCTGTTCCCGTGCCTCACGAAGCTTTAACAGACGGGAAACAGCGGCAGCTGTCCCTCCGACAACGACTGCTGCGGCAGCAAGCTTTCCAAATATATGTTTCCGCATTACTCGGTCTCCTTTCTGTTCCATAAGATTTCGACTTATTATAATCCTTTTTGTGTCTTTTGAAAAGAGGACAGTTTCGAAAAAATGTAAAAGAAAATGAAGCTTCTGCATTGAAAAATAAGAAAAAACAAAATAACAGAAGAAAACAAGAGAAAACAAGAGATAATAGAATGAAATAGACAAAAACAGGACGGAGGGCGGTGTTGCATTTTGAGGGTAAATCTTATAGTATAGTGACAGTTGGTTAGCACTCAAACCAAGTGAGTGCTAGCAAATCAAGAAGGAGGAATAAATCATGAAATTAGTACCTTTAGGCGACAGAGTCGTATTAAAACAGGTTGAAGCAGAAGAAACTACAAAATCCGGAATCGTTCTCCCCGGTGCAGCAAAGGAGAAGCCCCAGCAGGCAGAAGTTATCGCAGTTGGCCCCGGAACCGATGAAGTAAAGATGGAAGTTGCAGTCGGCGATCAGGTCATCTATTCCAAATATGCAGGAACAGAAGTAAAGCTGGACGATGAAGAATATGTTGTCGTAAAGCAGAGCGACATTCTGGCAATTGTAAAATAAGAAAAGGAGACTGAGAGATCATGGCAAAGGAAATTAAGTTTGGTACAGAGGCCAGAAAGGCCCTGGAAGCCGGTGTAAATAAGTTGGCAGATACGGTAAGAGTAACCCTTGGACCGAAAGGAAGAAACGTTGTTCTGGATAAGTCCTTCGGAACTCCCCTGATCACCAATGATGGTGTTACCATTGCAAAGGAGATCGAGCTGGAAGACGCATTTGAGAATATGGGCGCACAGCTGATCAAGGAAGTTGCTTCCAAGACCAACGATGTTGCCGGTGACGGCACCACAACTGCAACCGTACTGGCTCAGGCAATGGTACATGAGGGTGTAAGGAACCTGGAAGCAGGTGCAAACCCCATTATCCTGAGAAAGGGTATGAAGAAGGCAACCGATAAGGCTGTTGAAGCAATCGCAGCAATGAGCGAGCCGATCACAGGCAAGGAGCAGATCGCAAGAGTTGCGGCAATCTCTGCCGGCGATGACAGCGTTGGTGAGATGGTTGCAGATGCCATGGAGAAGGTTTCCAAGGACGGTGTTATCACCATCGAGGAATCCAAGACCATGAAGACCGAACTGGATCTGGTAGAAGGTATGCAGTTTGACAGAGGATACCTTTCCGCATATATGTGCACCGATATGGAGAAGATGTGTGCAGAGCTGGATAATCCTTATATCCTGATCACCGATAAGAAGATCAGCAACATTCAGGAAATCCTGCCTCTTCTGGAGCAGGTTGTACAGAGCGGCGCAAAGCTTCTGATCATCGCTGAGGATATCGAGGGCGAGGCTCTGACTACTCTGATCGTGAACAAGTTAAGAGGAACCTTCAGCGTAGTAGGCGTAAAGGCGCCCGGCTACGGCGACAGAAGAAAAGAGATGTTAAAGGATATCGCAATCCTGACAGGTGGTACCGTGATCTCTGAAGAGGTTGGTCTGGAACTGAAGGATGCAACTCTGGATCAGCTTGGTCGTGCAAAGTCTGTTAAGGTTCAGAAGGAATCTACCATTATCGCTGATGGCAAGGGTGACGGCAAGGCAATCAAAGATCGTATCAGCCAGATCAAGGCTCAGATCGAGGAAACAACCTCTGAATTTGATAAAGAAAAGCTTCAGGAGCGTCTTGCAAAGCTTTCCGGCGGCGTAGCAGTAATCCGTGTCGGTGCTGCAACTGAGACCGAGATGAAGGAAGCAAAGCTTCGTATGGAAGACGCACTGGCGGCAACAAGAGCAGCTGTAGAAGAGGGTATCATCTGTGGCGGCGGTTCTGCTTACATTCATGTAGCAAAAGAAGTTGAGAAGCTGGTTGCCGGCCTGGAAGGTGACGAGAAGACCGGTGCAAAGCTGGTACTGAAGGCTCTGGAAGCTCCTCTGTATCGGATCGCAGCAAATGCCGGCCTGGAAGGCTCCGTAATCGTAAACAAGGTAAAAGAATCCAAGCCCGGATTCGGCTTCGATGCACTGAATGAGGAATATGTAGAAATGATCCCCGCAGGTATCGTAGATCCCGCTAAGGTAACCAGAAGCGCACTGCAGAACGCAACCAGCGTAGCAGCAACCCTCTTAACCACCGAATCCGTAGTAGCAAACATCAAAGAAGATACACCCGCCATGCCCGCAGCAAACCCCGGTATGGGAATGATGTAATATAGCCACGAGACGTGCAGAAATAAAAAAGAAAGCCCCGGCGAGTTTACTCGCCTGCGGGCTTCCTTTTTTATTTCTATAAGGCGACGGCCGATAGCGAGATGGAGCGAAGCGGAATCGAGCTAACGTCTCGTGGCTATATCAGATTGAAACGGAGCGACGGCCGATAGCGAGATGGAGCGAAGCGGAATCGAGCTAACGCCTCGTGGCTATATCAGATTGAAACGGAGCGACGGCTGATAGCGAGATGAAGCGAAGCGGAATCGAGCTAACGCCTCGTGGCTATATCAGATTGAAACGGAGCGACGGCCGATAGCGAGATGAAGCAAAGCGGAATCGAGCTAACGTCTCGTGGCTATATCAGATTGAAACGGGGCGACGGCCGATAGCGAGATGGAGCGAAGCGGAATCGAGCTAACGCCTCGTTTTCAATCCGGAGCCGCTGTCCTTTCCGTTAGTTTTATGATATACTGAACAAAAATACACACAGGCGGACGGGGTGGAATACACAGTCCGGAAAGGAATGTCATGACGGATCAGGAGCGGTATCAGAGGGCGTATGAGTATGCGGCGAAGAAGCATGCGGGACAGTATCGGATTGGCGGAAAGCCTTATATGACCCACCCGGAGGCGGTGGCGGCGGCTCTGCGTGCACAGGGCTATGATGTGGACTATCAGATCACCGGCCTGTTTCATGACCTTCTGGAGGACACCGATGCGTCTGAGACGGAGATTGAAGCACTTGGAGGCCGCGAGGTACTGGAGGCCGTGCGGCTTTTGACAAAGCGGCCGGGCTATGTGATGGCGGATTACATCGCCGGGATTAAGAAAAATCCCATGGCGCGGGCGGTGAAAGCGGCAGACCGGCTTCATAACCTGAAAAGCGCTTCTGCGTGCAGCGAGAAATTTAAACGAAACTATATAAAAGAGAGTACAGAATGGTATCTGGATTTCTCGCCGGAGATCGGGACGGCAGTGCGGGAACTGGAGGAGACACTGAAGAAGACGCCGAAGGATTGAAGCATCGTGACCGGAATTTGCTGCCGGCAAAAAAATATTGAGAAAATGAAAAAAGTTATTGACAAAGAGGTTAGAGCATGCTAACATTGCAGTTGGTTGGGTTAGAAGTTTCTAACCCAATATTTTAAATCGCTGGTTAGCGTCCACTATCTCTCGGAGAAGCGGACATGGCAGTGAGATTACGGCGGCAGTTTGCCGTGCCGGACGAAAGAGAGGGAAAATTATGATGCCGTTGACATTCGCACCCATCGGAGAAGAGCAGATGATCCACAAGGTGGGTGGAAATTCAGGGGTACGGACCCATCTGGAGAACCTGGGATTTGTTTCCGGTGGATTTGTGACTGTGATTTCCACCATCGGAGGAAATCTGATCGTGAACGTAAAGGAATCCCGCATAGCGATCAGCCGGGAGATGGCAGGTAAGATCATGGTGCAGGCCAGTGCAGACTAACAGGAGGATTATGGTATGAAGACGTTGAGACAGGCAAAGATCGGCGACACCGTAACCGTAGTGAAGCTCCACGGTGAAGGCGCGGTGAAACGCAGAATCATGGACATGGGAATCACACGCGGTGTGGAGATCCATGTACGGAAGGTAGCACCTCTCGGAGATCCCATTGAGGTAACGGTGAGAGGATATGAGCTGTCTTTGAGAAAAGCAGATGCCGAGATGATAGAGATCAACTAGAAAAACGCTCAGAAATGAGCTGTTTTTTCAGAAGTATGATTAGAGGAGACTAATTCAAGGAAAGGACGAAGAACTATGAGTATCAAAATTGCCCTGGCGGGTAACCCCAACTGCGGTAAAACGACTCTGTTCAATGCGTTGACCGGATCCAATCAGTTTGTTGGTAACTGGCCCGGCGTAACCGTAGAGAAAAAGGAAGGGAAGCTGAAGAAGCATAATGATGTTACCATCATGGATCTTCCCGGTATTTATTCGCTTTCTCCGTACACCCTGGAGGAAGTTGTTGCAAGAAACTATCTGATCACAGAACGTCCTGATGCAATCTTAAACATCATTGACGGAACCAACCTGGAGCGGAACCTGTATCTGACGACACAGCTTACCGAGCTTGGAATTCCGGTTGTTGTTGCAGTTAACATGATGGATGTTGTAAAGAAGAACGGTGATAAGATCAACACGGAAGAGCTGGGAAGACAGCTTGGCTGTAAGGTCGTGGAGATCTCCGCATTAAAGGGAACCGGTATCATGGAAGCAGCAGAGGAAGCGGTCAAGGCTGCCCAGGGTACGAAGACAATCCCCATGCACAAATTCGCAGGCGTGGTGGAACATGCACTGGCTCATATCGAGGAAGCCGTTGTACATAACATGCCGGAAGAGCAGCAGCGCTGGTATGCCATTAAGGTATTTGAGCGTGACCAGAAGGTGCTGGAGCAGTTAAAGATTGATAAGGCAACCCTGGCTCATGTAGAAGACGATATCAAGGCAGCAGAGAAAGAGATGGACGATGATGCCGAGAGTATCATCACCAACGAGCGTTATATCTATATCGCTTCCATCATAAAGAGCTGCTATAAGAAGAAGAGCGCCGGAAAGCTTTCCACCTCGGATAAGATCGATAAGGTCGTAACCAACCGCTGGCTGGCTCTGCCGATTTTTGCGATCGTTATGTTCATTGTTTACTATGTATCGGTGTCCACTGTCGGTACCATTGCTACAGACTGGGCGAATGACGGTGTGTTCGGCGATGGCTGGTATCTGTTCGGAATCGGCAGAAGCGCTTATGAAGAAGCAGCAGAGGAATATGAGCCTTACGGCGCAGAGATCGATGCATTCCTGGATGCATGTGACGAAGCGGGTGCTGTGGATGAAGCTGCTTCCACGGATGAGGAAACCGTTCTTACCGATGCAGCAAAGGAGGTTACCACAACCGCTTATCTGTATGATGATGACGGAAATGTAACCGAAGAGCTGCCGGTTGATTATGATACTTATGAAGAAGCTCTGACGCATGAAGAGCCCGACAACGCAGATTACGGCGTATGGGTTCCCGGTATCCCCGGACTGATCGAGAGCGGTCTGGATAAGGCCGGCTGTGCAGACTGGTTAAAGGGTCTGATCCTTGACGGTATCGTTGCCGGTGTCGGCGCTGTCTTAGGCTTCGTACCTCAGATGTTAGTCCTGTTCCTGTTCCTGGCATTCCTGGAGAGCTGCGGATACATGGCCCGTATCGCATTCGTTATGGATCGTATCTTCCGTAAGTTCGGCCTTTCCGGTAAGTCCTTTATCCCGATGCTGATCGGTACCGGCTGCGGCGTTCCCGGAATCATGGCTTCCAGAACGATTGAAAATGACCGTGACCGTAAGATGACCGTTATGACGACAACCTTCATCCCCTGCGGCGCAAAGCTTCCGATCATTGCCCTGATCGCAGGCGCTATGTTCGGCGGTGCATGGTGGGTATCCCCCAGTGCATACTTCATCGGAATCGCTGCGATCATTGTTTCCGGTATCATGTTAAAGAAAACAAAGATGTTTGCCGGTGATCCTGCTCCCTTCGTTATGGAGCTTCCTGCATACCACTGGCCGACCGTTGGCAACGTTCTTCGTTCCATGTGGGAGCGTGGCTGGTCCTTTATTAAGAAGGCCGGCACCATCATCCTTCTTGCAACCATTCTGGTTTGGTTCACCTCCAACTTCGGCTGGGCTGATGGCAGCTTCGGCATGGTAGATATGGAGCAGAGTATTTTAGCAGCCATCGGCCGTTGCATCGCCTGGATCTTTGCACCTTTGGGCTGGGGTTTCTGGAAAGCAGCGGTTGCTTCCATCACCGGTCTCATCGCAAAGGAGAATGTTGTTGGTACCTTCGGCGTACTCTTCGGCGGATTCGATGAGGTTGCAGAGAACGGCTGGCAGGTATGGGCTAACATGAGAATGGAATTTACGCAGCTTTCCGCCTATTCCTTCCTGATCTTCAACCTGTTATGCGCGCCCTGCTTCGCAGCAATCGGTGCCATGAAGCGTGAGATGAACAGCCCTAAGTGGACCTGGTTTGCAATCGGATATCAGTGCGTATTCGCTTATGTGATCGCATTCGTTGTATATCAGTTTGGTATGATGTTTACCGGAAACGGCAATGTGATCGCATTCATCATTGCAATTGCTCTGGTAGCATTCCTTCTTTACATGCTGTTCCGTCCTTACAAGGAAAGTGAGACACTGACCACAAAGGTAAAGATCAGCAAAAAGTAATTTCATAAACAAGCCTTAATCGTATTTTCCTTTTTTATATGGGGCTCGGAGAAATCCGGGTCCCTTTTGCCGTCCGTGGACGGAATGTCTATGACAGACGGACAGTGTGCATTCTCGGAACCCGGCTTGACAGTGGCGGACGTTCTTGTTATACTGAAAGCCGGTTATAAAACCAGATCGGAGAGCAGGAATTACTATGGAAGAAACAGGAATCCGTTTAAATAAATATCTGAGTGAGGCCGGTATCTGTTCCAGAAGAGAGGCGGACCGCATGGTGGAAGAAGGCCGTGTGACCGTGAACGGCGAACTTCCGGCCATGGGACAGAAGATCCTTCCGGGAGACCAGGTGGAGGTTGACGGCACCATGGTCGGCGGAAAAGACCGCCCGGTGCTTTTGCTGGTCAACAAGCCTGCCGGGATCGTCTGCACGACAGCGGAATTCAAGGGCGAGAAAAACATTGTAGACATGGTGAATTATCCCGTTCGTGTCTATCCGGTTGGACGGCTGGATAAGGAATCAGAGGGACTGATCCTTATGACGAACCGGGGAGAACTGGTCAATAAAATCCTTCGGGGCGGCAACCACCATGAAAAAGAATATCTGGTGACGGTGAACCGGCCGGTGACACCGGAGTTTTTAGAGGCCATGAGCCGCGGCGTTCCGATCCTGGATACGGTGACAGCGCCCTGTAAGACCGAGAAAACCGGTGTCCGCCAGTTTAAGATCATTTTAACCCAGGGACTGAATCGCCAGATCCGTCGGATGTGTGAATATTTCGGTTACCGGGTTGTGGCATTAAAGAGGATTCGTGTCATGGAATTTACCCTGGATGGAATCCCCTCCGGCGGCTATCGGGAGGCAACAGAAGCAGAGCAGCGGGAGCTGGAGCGTCGGTTAAAAAATTCCAGCGGCCGTCCTTATCGGGAGACCCATAAACATAAGTAAGACAGAAGGCAGGTGACAGCCGTGGAGCATATGGAAAAAATGACGCGGATGAAGGAGCTGGTGGAACAGCTTCGGGAAGCATCGAAGGCTTACTATCAGGAAAGCCGCGAGATCATGAGCAATTATGAATACGATGCACGTTATGACGAGCTGCTGTCCCTGGAACAGAAGACGGGAACGACTCTGGCAGGAAGCCCCACGGTGCAGGTGGGCTATGAGCTGTTGAGTGAGCTTCCCAAGGAGCGTCATGAGCGTCCGATGCTGTCTCTGGATAAAACAAAGGATGTAGGAGCTCTGGCAGAATGGCTGAAGGACAAGGATGGGCTTCTTTCCTGGAAGCTGGATGGTCTGACCATTGTGCTGACCTACGGAGACGGAACACTTCAGAAGGCGGTTACGCGCGGAAACGGTGAGATTGGCGAGGTTATTACCAATAACGCCAGAGTGTTTGCCAACATTCCGCTTCAGATCCCGTATAAGGGAGAGCTGGTGCTCCGCGGTGAGGCGGTCATCAAGTATTCGGATTTTTATAAGATCAACGAAGAAATCGGTGAGGCCGACGCCCGGTATAAAAATCCGAGAAATTTATGCAGCGGAACGGTCCGCCAGCTGAATAATGCAGTCACGGCAAAGCGGAATGTGAACTTTTTTGCTTTTTCCCTGGTGCGGGCAGAAGGCGTTGATTTCAAAAATTCCAGGGAGGAGCAGTTCAAATGGCTGAAATCCCAGGGCTTTGATGTGGTGGAATATAAGCGGGTGACAAGGGAATCTCTGCCCGGGGCTGTGAAGGAGTTTGCGGAGCGGATCGGCGGAAATGATTTTCCGTCCGACGGACTGGTGTTATTATACGATGATATTGCATACGGACAGTCTCTAGGACGGACGGCCAAGTTCCCCAGAGATTCGATTGCCTTTAAATGGAAGGATGAGATCCAGACGACCCATCTTTCCTATATTGAGTGGAGTGCGTCCAGAACCGGGCTCATCAATCCGGTGGCGGTCTTTGAGCCGGTGGAGCTGGAGGGCACGACCGTAAGCCGCGCCAGTGTCCATAACGTGAGTATTGTGGAAGCACTGGAGCTGGGCGAGGGGGATGAGATCACGGTTTATAAGGCCAACATGATCATTCCCCAGATCGCGGAAAATCTCACAAGGAGCGGATCGGCAGCAATTCCGGAGATCTGCCCGGTCTGCGGAGGACCAACCAGGATTCACAATGAAAACGGGGTAAAAACACTGTACTGTGAAAACGGTGAGTGCCCTGCCAAGAAAATCAAGCGCTTTTCGCTTTTTGTGAGCCGCGATGCCATGAACATCGACGGGCTTTCGGAGGCGACACTGGAAAAATTTGTGGATCAGGGCTTTGTGAAAGAATTTGCCGATCTGTTCCTGCTGGACCGCTATAAAGAACAGATCGTTTCCATGGATGGGTTTGGAGAAAAGTCCTACGAAAATCTCCAGGCTGCGCTGGAGCGGGCGAAGCATACGACCATGGCGCGGTTTGTGTACGGACTGGGAATCGCCGGGATCGGCGCCGCCAATGCCAAGGTACTGTGCCGTGCGTTTTCCGATGATTTTGATGCTCTCCGCCATGCAAAGCGGGAGGAGCTGGAGAAGATTGAGGGGATCGGTCCGGTGATCGCGGACGGGATCCTGGCTTATTTTGCATCGGAAAAGCATAATGAGGAGGCAGATCGAATGTTAAAGCTGGTGACGTTTGAAACAGAAACGCCATCAGCGGAATCTCAGATCCTTGCCGGAAAGACCTTTGTGATCACCGGGAGCGTGGAGCAGTTCGCCAACCGAAGCGAGGCGAAGGCGTTCATCGAATCTCTGGGCGGAAAGGTGACCGGCTCGGTGACTTCAAAAACCGATTACCTCATTAACAATGACAGCACATCAGGCTCCTCCAAAAATAAAAAGGCGAAGGAGCTGGGAATTCCCATTCTTACGGAAGCGGAGTTCCTTGCGATGACAAGACAGGAGAACAGACATGCCGATTAAAGTACAGAACGATCTGCCCGCAAGAGCAATTCTTGAAACCGAAAATATTTTCATGATGGATGAGGACCGTGCCCTTTCCCAGGATATCCGTCCCCTCCAGATTGTGATCTTGAACCTGATGCCCATCAAGGAAGACACGGAGACTCAGCTTCTCCGCGCGCTTTCCAATACGCCCCTCCAGCTTGACATTACGTTTCTCCATATGTCCAGCCACGAGTCCACCCATACATCGGTGAGCCATTTAAACAAGTTTTATGTGACCTTTGATCAGATCCGGAAGCAGAAGTTTGACGGTATGATTATCACCGGCGCACCGGTGGAGCAGATGGAGTTTGAGGATGTGGATTACTGGCCGGAGCTGGCGAAGATCATGGACTGGACCACCACCCATGTAACCTCCACCGTTCATATCTGCTGGGGGGCCCAGGCGGGGCTTTATCATCATTACGGAATCCAGAAGCATATCATGGATAAGAAGCTGTTCGGGATCTATGAGCACCGTGTCATCGACCGGACGGTGCCTCTGGTGCGTGGCTTCGATGATGTATTTCGTGCACCTCATTCCCGTTATACCTATGATCGGAAGGAGGACATCGAGGCGTGTTCCGAGCTGGTAATCCTGGCAGAGTCCGAGGAGGCTGGAGTATTCCTGGTACAGAGCCGGGACGGCAAGCGGATTTTTGTTATGGGTCACCCGGAATATGACCGGATCACCCTGGACGGCGAGTACCGCAGAGACCACGGAAAGGGCATGGACACTGCCATTCCGAAAAATTATTATCCCAATGATGATCCCAGCCAGAGACCCATGCTTACCTGGCGGATGCACGCCAACGCGCTGTATAACAACTGGGTGAATTATTACGTATATCAGGTAACGCCGTATATTCTGGAAGAAAGCCTGTAAATAAATGAGGAGAAGAGACTGCGGTTTCTTCTCTTTTATTTTGTAAAAAGAGATATGGTATGGTATGATGGGAATGAGACGGTGATGTCCGGAAAGCATTTGTACAGCAGCGCAGGCCTGCGGTATCAGTCTATGGCGAATGGAGGAATTCAGATTGACAAAAATCAAAGCGGTTGGTTATGAGATCATGCATATGGACCGGCTTACGGCGCGGATTGATCAGTACGGACACAGTAAAATCTATGAGGAGGCATTTCTTCCGTATAATCTGTGGCTGGAGGAAGCGGAGGATCTGGATACGCTGGTTAATAATATCACCAACTTCTATTACTGGTGCGCATCCAGGGTCTTGACACTGGATCGGAAATATGCAAAAGAAATTTTAAACAGCATGGGAATGAGGCAGGCGGTGACGGACCGGGAACGGGCCAAGATCGCATTGTCATATCGCTGTGCATCGCTGACGGATGTATTCTGGGTGCGCCGGACCGGAGAACCGGTGACGTTTGCAGAGGTTAATCTGTATCAGAATCATCTGGATAACACGTTTCTGGATATTTCCCTTCGAGGAAGACAGTACATGGTAGAAAATCAGGAGCTTGCGAGAGATGCGGCAACCAACGGCTGTTTTGCGAAAGCATGGAGGAGAACCGGAAACGGATTCCAGCTGCTGAAGGACGGCGGAAAAGAGGCAGTGGAACGGGAGCTGCTGGCCAGCCAGGTCTGCCGGTGCTTTTCGGAAGATCAGGTGCTTTATGAGAGAGGAAGCTTTGAGGGAGAGGATGTCAGTGTCAGTGAAAATATGACTTCTCTGAAGGTTTCCATTGCCTCCATGGAGGCATTCGAATTGTATGTGATGAATCATGATAAGAATTTGGAAAAAACAGTGCTCTCACTGGATCGTCACGGATATTATATGATGAATCTGCTGGATTACCTGATTGGAAATACAGACCGTCACTGGGGAAACTGGGGCGTATTGGTGGATAATCGGACAAACCGTCCGATATCACTCCATAAGCTGATGGATTTTAACCAGGCCTTTCATTCCTATGATACGTTTGACGGAGCTGGCTGTCAGACATTGTTTGGCCGTCATGCGACCCAGAGGGAAGCTGCGGAGGAAGCAGTACGGGCAGTCGGGCTGAATCAGATCATGGAGGTGAAGAAAGAGGCTTTTTCGGAGCTTCCGCAGATGTATGAAATGTTTCAGAGGAGACTGGAGCACTTGAAAACCTTGTAAGAAGGTCATTATGAGCTTGGATTATATTGGCAGATGAAACTCTGGTGGATGTATTTTGGAAAATAATGGAAAATTGCTGACAGACAGTGGAACCTTATTCCGTCAGCTTTCCAATTCCCTCCGGCAGGTTTAATTCCCGGTTCTGCCTGAGAAAGGTAAAGGGTTCTGGCGGCACCGCTCATGGAGCCGCACTGGGCAACAATGAAAATAATATTCAGATGACATATGGAAAGATAAGTGGTATAGTAAAGAGGAAACTTGATTTCAGATTAGAAAAAGACAGGTGAAAAACAAAAAGAAGGACAATGGAGGAGGAGCGTATGGCAGCGTTAACCATCAGCGCAGACGAGGAGAAGCGCTTAAAAGGACTTGGGTTTTTAAACAATAAGGGGACGGATTCTTTTTCCGCCCGTGTGATTACCGGAAACGGAAGAGTGACTGCCGCCCAGCACCGGCGTATGGCAGAAGCAGCCGAACGGTTCGGAAACGGAACCTTAACGTACACCACGAGACAGACCGTGGAGATTCCCGGAATCCCCTATGAAAAGATCGGGGAATTTCAGTCATTTCTTGCAGAGGAAGGACTCATGGCCGGCGGAACCGGGCCGAAGGTGCGGCCGGTGGTGTCCTGTAAGGGTACGACCTGCCAGTATGGGCTTTTGGACTCTTATGCACTTTCTGAAGAAATCCATCAGCGGTTTTATGTGGGATATCATGATGTGAAGCTGCCTCATAAGTTCAAGATTGCCGTAGGCGGATGTCCCAATAACTGTGTGAAGCCAAACCTCAATGATCTGGGGGTGGTAGGCCAGCGGATCCCGCAGTTTCATAAGGAGCTTTGCAAGGGCTGTAAAAAGTGTGCCGTAGAGGCTGCCTGTCCTGTCGGGGCATCGAAGGTGGTGGACGGCGTTCTGGTACGGAATACCGAGCTCTGTAATCAGTGCGGCCGCTGTATCGGAACATGCCGGTTTGATTCGATCACAGACGGTACATACGGTTATAAGATCTACATTGGAGGCCGCTGGGGAAAGAAGGTGGCCATGGGAAGAGCATTAAATCAGTTCTTTACCACAAAGGAAGAGGTCATGACCGTGATCGAAAAGGCGATCCTGTTCTTTAAGGATCATGGACAGCCGGGGGAGCGGTTTGCCGATACCATTGCGCGTCTTGGATTTGAAAACGTGGAAAAACAGCTTCTTTCATAATAGTTAAGATTTTGTGAACTCTTTTGCTTTTTGGAGTTGAGCGTGTTATAATAACCACTCAGCAGGCGAAAAGGCCGGATATGACAGAAGGGAGAAGAGAACATGTATTGTCCAAACTGTGGAAAACAGGCAGACGGTGCGTTCTGCCGTTACTGCGGTGCAAAGCTGCCCGGGCAGGGTGCAGGAAACAGCAAAAGAGCAAAGCGGGAAGTGCCGTCTTATTCTGATATAGATTTTGTACCGGAGGATGAGTCCTTTATTCCGGAAGAACGTTTTTTTGAGAAACCGGATGGTCTTGGCGATGAAACCGTGGTACTGGAGCCGCTGGATCAATATACGCCGGAAGAGGGACCGAGAAATCTGGCCGGAGGAGCTGCGTATCCGGAACGAACTCCTGTTTCTGAAACCGGAACTGCGGAGGAAGGTGCAAAGCCCGGAAAGAAGCTGGGCGAGAGAATGCAGAACGTCTTTGTGGCAAAAGGAAATCTGGGACGGGATCCCTATGCCAATGTGGACGAGGAGCCGGAAGAACTCTGGGAGGAGGATGATTCCTACGGCCAGGGCAGTAAGACAGGCGGAAAGAAAAAGAAGAAAAAGAAAGCGGCAAAGACCGTGAGATCTGTCGGACATACTGCGGGAAAAACGATTGGAAGTGCCGGAAAAACGGTTGGGAAAGCCGGAAAGGCAGCCGGAAGCGCAGCCTCCGGTCTGATCTCTACCGTCCTTCGTCTGGCCTGTGTAGTTCTTATGGCTGGAATTATCGGGTTCCTTGGAAAAGAGATCTGGATCGAGCGGAGCGTTCTGGGAACGCTGAGCCTTCAGCCGGAGAATTTCAATAAAGGCGAGGCGGTATTTCTTGCCATGTCAGGTGTGACCCTGTTATACGGTCTGATTTCACTTGCCTGGATGGCGTCCAGACGGCGCATGGCATACGACGGAAGGCTGAAAAAGTTCGATACCGGACGCGGCTTGACTGCATTTATCCTGTTTGCGCTGCTGATCTTCACCGCGTCCGCGATCCAAATGCTTCTGCCTTACCGGGCAGGAATCCTGGACGGCGTCAATCTGTACTTTTCCGTGGCCGGTTCCGTGACAAAAACTGCCGGAAGCTGCGCAGTTCTGGGAGCGGTGCTCTGCATCGTGCGGAAGATCCTGAAGTAGGACCGGTGATTTTGATGAGAATCCTTATGATTCACTTTTTGTTTTGATCACGATTCCGCTTACCTCCACATGCTCTTCCAGAGGGATCACCAGACATTCCTGCCTGTCGATGACCATGGTTTTCACCAGGTCGGCGCGGTCCGGCTTGACCTGAACCACGACATCGGGGGTTTTGATTTCGAATTTTCTGGCATTGATCACATTGGAGGCGAAGAGGGAAGCGTCTTTTCCGGCGGTTTCCTCAAAGCGTTCGTCCAGAGCTTCCAGATGCTCCTCATCAGCGCCGCTGTCGGATAGAAGCAGGTACAGATCCCGCTTGGTGAGTGCGGCCGGGTCCGGGGAGTCCTTGCCGTCCTCCAGCTTTTCTGTCAGCTTTTCGTGGATGTTCTTTACGGCTTCAAAGCTGCAGTCATCACCGAGGGTGTCCTCCACCAGAGCCTGAAAGGCTTCCTTCTGGCTTGTAACCGGCATGGGAGGAGTACAGCCAAGCATATCCTCAATGAGACGTGCCTGGAACTGGTCGGCGTCCTTGGAGTAGAAGAGGAGGCTGTGGATGTCAGTGCTCCGGTCATTGAAGGCGGGGAATAGAAAGCCGGTTAAGGGCATGTCCACCACCCAGTCACGGATCCGGTTCTGAATGATGCCCTCGGAGGCATTGTAGCAGAGACCGGCCTTTGTCAGCTTCACCGGGCAGACACAGCATAACACGAAGCTGTAAACCTCCTCGGAGGCATCGAACATCTCGTTTCCGTCGGTGGACTTTCCGGGAATATCATAAAGTCCGTGAATCAGCAGAATGAGAAAGTTTCCAGGTTCATCAAGGCTGTCCAGAACCTTGTCGTAAAAGGTGTCGATGAGAATGTCATCGGTCAGTCTGGTTTCCCGAAGCTGCATGAGCAGGTCATGGGTGCTTCCGGGATTCTCTGCGGCCAGGGGAAATTCCATGTTGATCAGATTTTTCCCGAGAGTGCCGGAGAGATTTTTTCGGAATAATTCAAAATATTTAAACATTTCCTCCTCAGGGAGGGAGAGGAAGGCCTCTTTGAATTCGGCTTTCCTCTCTTTTTCGTTGTCCACATAACAGCCGCAGAGCCTTGTGATGGCACAGTTGGCCGGAGTGAACTGCTTCTTGATTTCAGAGATTTCTTTTTTGTTCATGATCAGTGATTCTCCTTTGTGGACTGATCGGCAACAGCGGGGATGGGCCTGGAGAGGATCTCCATAAACTCATCACCGGTGATGGTCTCATGGCTGTAAAGGTATTCGGCAAGCTGATGAAGCTTCGGCATATTGCTGCGGAGAAGCTGTTCTGCTTTGTCGTACTGGCGTTTTACCAGTGCTACCACCATATCATCGATCTTGGCTGAGGTGGTCTCAGAGCAGGCCAGAGAGGTATCGCCGCCCAGGTATTGATTCTGTATGGTCTCGAAGGCTACCATGCCGAACTCATCGCTCATGCCGTAGCGGGTGATCATGGCGCGGGCCAGCTTGGTTGCCTGCTCAATGTCGTTGGAGGCTCCGGTAGAGATGGAGTGGAAGATCAGATCCTCTGCGATCCGTCCGCCGGTGAAGGTGGCGATCTTGTTTTCCAGCTCTTCTCTGGACATCAGATTCTTGTCATTCTGATCTACCTGCATGGTGTAGCCAAGTGCACCGGAGGTACGGGGAATGATGGTGATCTTTGTTACCGGTGCGGAGTTGGTCTGGAGTGCGGCGACAAGTGCATGTCCGATTTCATGGTAGGCAACGGTCAGCTTTTCCTTGTCGGTCAGCAGCTTATTCTTTTTCTGATATCCGGCGATCACGACTTCGACGCTTTCTTCCAGATCAGCCTGAGTGACGAACTTTCTGCCGTCCCGGACTGCACGCAGAGCTGCTTCATTGATCATGTTGGCAAGCTCGGCACCGCTGGCACCGGCGGCGGCTCTGGCGATGGCAGAGAAGTCCACGTTGTCGCCCATCTTGACCTTCTTTGCATGAACACGGAGAATGGCTTCACGACCCTGAAGATCCGGAAGCTCCACGGGTACACGGCGGTCAAAACGGCCGGGACGGAGAAGGGCAGGATCCAGAGAATCCGGACGGTTGGTAGCAGCCAGGATCACAACGCCCTTGGTACCATCGAAGCCATCCATCTCGGTCAGCAGCTGATTCAGGGTCTGTTCCCGTTCATCGTTGCCGCCGACACCGCCGCCGTCACGCTTTTTTCCGATGGTATCAATCTCATCAATAAAGACAATACAGGGAGCCTTTTCGGCAGCCTGCTTAAACAGGTCACGAACCTTGGCAGCACCCATGCCGACGAACATTTCTACGAATTCCGAGCCGGAGATGGAAAAGAACGGAACGTTGGCTTCGCCTGCGACCGCCTTGGCAAGAAGAGTCTTTCCGGTTCCGGGAGGGCCGACAAGAAGAGCACCCTTCGGCATTTTTGCACCGATTTCCGTATACTGGGCAGGATTATGAAGAAAATTCACGATCTCCTGCAGAATCTCCTTTGCCTCATCTTCACCGGCCACATCACTGAATTTAATGCCGGTGGTGGACTGGACATAAACCTTGGCATTGCTTTTTCCGAAGCTCATGGCATTGCCTATACCGCCGCCCATCTTTTTGGCAAGAGAACGGCTTAAAAGCTGTCCGATGGCAACGAAGAACAGAACCGGGAAAATCCAGCTGAGTAAAAAGCTCAGGATCGGGGAGGTCTGCTGGACAATGGGAGTGCTGAATGAGGTGATCCCTGCGTTGTAAAGGCGGTCTGCCAGCTTATCACCGTCCTCCAGCTTTCCGGTTTTATAGTAATGGGCGGGATCTTCATTATCGGAAAAGATGATCTCATTGTCATCAATCTCCACTTCACCGATAGTTTTATTTTCAATCATGGTAAGAAAGGTACCGTAGTCTACTTCCGAGACCCTTGTGCTGAACAGCCGTGGAAACAGCAGAGCGTTCAGAAGAAGCAGCAGGATCAGGGCGATCAGGTAGTAGAACAACAGTGGCTTTTTAGGTGGTTGTACTTCTTTCATCAGATACCTCCTGTAAATAGTGGTTGATACGGGATCCAAGGTCTGCAAGCTGGCTGGTAAGCATGTCAAGCTCATTCAGCTTTTCGGCCGGTATTGTCCGGAGTGCCTGTTCCACAGCATCGGTCATATTTTGACGGGACCTGCATGCGGCTTCTTTTCCGGCAGCAGTCAGGGAAACGTAGACCAGGCGGCGGTTTTCACTGGTGTGAACGCGGTTAACCAGCCCGTCATCCTCCAGATCGCTGATCAGCTTGGAAAGCTGCTGTCTGGTACGGCCCAGCCGGGAAACCAGTTCTGTCATGGGAACCGTTCCATCAGGACTTTCATTTAAAATGTATAAAATATGAAAGCCATGACTGCTTAGCTTTATGTCTGTATCGGGAAGGAGATGCTCCTTCATGCGGACATACAGAGAAAGAGAAAAGTTCAGAAGCTGTTCGGCCAGATGCCTTGGATCGGAGCTTTTTTGATTCATGAAAATACCTCCTTTAAGGGTTCTCCAAAAAGTATAACAAATATTCACTGAAAGTCAATGAAATATTAACATTTAACAAAAAGTTTATTTTCGATTCATGGAAAGTTTTTCTTTTGGAGAAACTTTATCGGAAGCGGAAACAGAGGTGGATAATGAAACACAGACGTGGTATAATGAAGCGAATAAAAAAGAGGAGAATAAAACAATGAAAGAAGTTATCGTCCAGATCGGATCGTTTACCATATACGGATACGGTCTGATGATTGCAATCGGGATTGTCCTGGCGTTCTGGGTAGCCATGTTCCGGGAGAAAAAATATCAGATCGGCAATGATCAGGTATTTTCGCTGGGAATGTGGTGTCTGGTGGGAGGCTGGGCATCGGCGAAGCTTTTGTTTTTGATCACGGAGCTTCCGAGCCTGATCGCAGATCCGAAACAGTTTCTGGCAACGTTGTCCAATGGATTTGTAGTATACGGCGGACTGATCGGCGGGATCCTTACCGGCTGGCTGTTCTGCCGGATCAAAAAGCTTTCTTTTTTGAAATATTTTGATCTGGTTATGCCGTCTATCGCACTGGCGCAGGCCTTCGGGCGTATCGGCTGTTTTCTGGCAGGCTGCTGCTACGGAAAAGAGACCACCAGTGCATTTCATGTGATCTTTCCGGCAGAATGCCGGTTTGCACCGGGAGGAATTCCACTGATTCCGACTCAGCTTCTTTCCAGTGCCGGAGATTTCCTGAATTTTTTTGCACTGCTATTCTGTGCGAAAAAGACAAAGTCCGACGGTCAGGTGGGCGGCTTTTATCTGATTTTTTACAGCATCGGCCGGTTTGTTATCGAGTGCTTCCGGGATGATCCCAGAGGCGAGGTGGGAGTGCTTTCCACCTCCCAGTTTATTGCGGTCTTTATGCTGATCGCAGGAATCGCGATTGTAGCTTACTGCGGAAAAAAGTATCCGAAAAAAGCGGAAGACAACGAAGCGGAGAACAAAGACACAGAGAACAACGACACAGAGAACAACGAAGCGGAAAAAAAGGAAGCAGAAGCATCGGATCAGGAAGCTTCTGTGCAGGAACAGGAGCTTCTCGATCCTGAGAAGAAAGAGTAAACGAAAACGGAGGACTGGAGACATGAAAAAAACGGCAGCATGGGTATTAATCATTCTACTGGCGGCGTCTGTTCTGACAGGCTGCGGAAAAAGCGCAGGGAAAGAGACAACGGCACCGGAGACCACGAAAGCAGCAGAAACGGAAACCGTAAAAGAGACTGAAACAGAAAAAGAAACGGAAACATCGGCGGCAGCCTCCCAGACAGCGGACGATACGGTGATCCGTGTTGGCGGCTTAAAGGGTCCGACCACCATGGGTATGGTCAAGCTTCTGGATGATGCGGAGAACGGAGCTTCCGGTCTTTCCGTGGATTTTACCATGGCAGCCAGTGCAGATGAGCTGACTCCGAAGCTTCTTCAGGGAGAACTGGATATTCTGGCAGCACCGGCAAACCTGGCTTCGGTCTTGTATAATAAATCAGAGGGTAAGGTACAGTTTGCGGCTGTCAATACGCTTGGTGTACTTTATATTGTGGAAAAAGGCGAGGCGGGGATCACCTCCTTTGCCGATTTGAAGGGAAAGACGATCTATGCAACCGGTAAGGGCTCCACACCGGAGTATGCGCTTAATTATCTGCTGACCCGGAACGGTCTCGATCCGGAGAAGGATGTGGCCATTGAGTGGAAGAGTGAGCCGACCGAGGTGGTATCTCTTCTGGCAGGGCAGGAGAGTGGGATTGCAATGCTGCCTCAGCCCTTCGTAACCGTTGCAAAGGGACAGGTGGAAGGCCTGGAAGTGGCTCTGGATCTGACAAAGGAGTGGGAGGCACTGGACAACACAAGCATGCTGATCACGGCCGGTCTTATTGTCCGGAAGGCCTTCGCAGAGGAGCATCCCGATGCGCTGGCAGCATTTTTAAAGGAATATCAGGCTTCTACGGCATACATCAATGAGCATGTGGAAGAGGGCGCTGCCCTGGTGGAAAAATATGACATTGTAAAGGCTGCAGTGGCAAAGCAGGCAATCCCGGCCTGCAATATTACCTATCTGGACGGAGAAGACATGAAAACAGCACTCTCCGGCTATCTGCAGATCCTGTTTGAGCAGAATCCACAGGCAGTTGGCGGTGCCATGCCCGGAGACGATTTTTATCTGGTAAAGTAAAATGAAACGAAAAACCATCACAGAGCGGCTTCTGTCCATTGCGGCAGCAATCCTGCTCTGGCAGTTGTTATCCATGTGGCTGGGGCAGAAGCTTCTTCTGCCTTCGCCCCTTCATGTGGCAGGGCGCCTGTGGAGTCTTCTTGGAAGGGCAGACACCTGGAAAACGGTGGGATACAGCTTTTTAAGGATTGAAGCAGGATTCTTTCTCGGCATGATCACGGGCGGCATTCTGGCGGCGCTCTCTGCACGGTTTCATAGCGTGGAAGTGTTTTTATGGCCTTACCTGAAGGCGATGAAAACGGTTCCGGTGGCCTCCTTTATTATTTTGGCGCTGATCTGGGTAAAGGCCTCCGGTCTGTCAATCCTGATTGCCTTTCTCATGGTGCTTCCGGTGTTTTATTTTAACCTTCTGGAGGGAATCCGCAGTACCGATCAGAAGCTTCTGGAAATGACAGAGGTTTTTCAGATGAGTACCGGGAGAAGAATTTACTATCTGTATCTGCCGCAGCTTTGCCCGTTTTTTCTTTCGGCAGCTTCTCTGGCGCTTGGAATTTCCTGGAAAGCCGGTGTGGCGGCAGAGGTCATCGGGATTCCCGACGGATCGATGGGAGAGCGGCTGTATGAGGCAAAGATCTATCTGGAAACAGCGGATCTGTTTGCATGGACGATCCTGATCGTAGCCGTCTGCGCATGCTTTGAGCTGGTATTCATGAAAATGGCAGGTAAGCTGCCCGGCGGACAGAAAAACAGCCGGAAACGGAGTAAAAAATGAAACAGCGGGAAATCATAATAGAAAATCTGGAAAAGCGTTATGGAAAGACGGTTGTGTTTCACGGCTTTTCCAGGCGCTTTTTCTGCGGAGAGACTACGGTGCTCATGGGACGGTCGGGCTGCGGAAAGACGACGCTTCTGCGGCTTCTTATGGGACTGGAAACGCCGGATGGCGGACGGATCCTGGGCGTGCCGGAAAATCGAACGGCAGTATTCCAGGAGGATCGGCTGTTTGAAGCCTTTTCCGCGGTGGAAAATATCCGGGCTGTGCTTCCGGGCGGAGGGCGGAGGATTGCCGGGACAGAAAGAGAAGCAGCGGACTGTACAGGGAGGAAGCGAACCGGACGGGAAAGACGCGGGGAACAGCTTCGGGAAATCCGGGAAGCACTTTCGGAGCTTGGAATCATCGGGGCTGCACAGGATCAGCCGGTTTTGGAGCTGTCCGGCGGTATGAGGCGGAGAGTGGCCATTGCGCGGGCGGTCCTGGCAGGACAGCGGTTTGGTCCGGAAGGAATGCTTTTGTTTGATGAACCATTTGATGGTCTGGATACGGAGACAAAAGCCGGTGCCTCCGGGTTTATCCGGAAAAACGGTGTCGGAAAAACGGTGATCATGATCACGCACAGCGAAGAGGAAGCAGCGCTCATGGGTGGAACCATTGTCCGTCTGTAAAAAATATCGGAAAAGAGGAAGAAAACATGGATGAGAGAGTAAAGAAACTGGCGTATAATCTGGTGCATAGTTCCTGCAGAGTTCAGCCGGGAGAAAAGGTGTATGTGCATTACACCGGTATGGATACTCAGGATCTGGCAAGGGCACTGATCAAGGAGGTTTATGAGGCGGGCGGGCTTCCGTTTGCTCATTATACCGATCCCAGAGTACAGCGGGAGGTTCTTTTACACTGCAGCGAGGAACAGTTAAGGCTGATGGCACAGGTGGACAGCTCTGAGATGGAGCAGATGGACTGTTATATTGCTGTGCGGGGCGGAGATAACCTGAATGAGCTTTCTGATGTGCCGCCGGAGAAGCTGTCCATGTACAGTTCTCTTTACACCACACCGGTCCATCATGAGATCCGTGTGCCTAAAACGAAATGGGTAGTACTTCGTTATCCGTCTCCGTCTATGGCACAGAGCGCCGGCACCAGCCTGGAGGCGTTCGAGGACTTTTATTTTGATGTATGCTGTCTGGATTATGAAAAAATGGGACAGGCCATGGAGCCGCTGGTGGAGCTGATGAACCGGACCGACCAGGTGCACATCCTGGGGCCGGGAACAGACCTTACGTTTTCCATTAAAGATATTCCGGCAATCCCCTGTGCGGGAATCATGAATATTCCTGACGGAGAGGTGTTTACCGCACCGGTAAGAAATTCCGTAAACGGTGTTCTTTCCTATAATACGCCGTCGGTCTATCAGGGCTTCACCTATGAAAACATCCGTTTAACCTTTGAAAACGGAAGGATCGTGAAAGCCGAGGCCAATGATACAGAAAAAATCAACCACGTATTTGATACGGATGGGGGAGCAAGATATGTGGGAGAATTTGCCCTTGGCGTGAATCCCTGTGTGATAAAGCCCATGAAGGATATTTTATTTGACGAAAAGATCCGCGGATCCTTCCATTTTACACCGGGGAACTGCTATGAAGAAGCGCCCAACGGAAATGGCTCCTCGATCCACTGGGATCTTGTCTGCATCCAGACACCGGAGTATGGCGGAGGGGAAATTTATTTCGACGGAGTGCTGATCCGGAAGGACGGGCGGTTTGTAATCCCGGAACTGTACGGATTGAATCCTGAGAATCTGTGAAACTTATGTCATAATGCCGGATTTTGGGACGTTTTTGAAAAAATATTGTGGAGAATGAATAAAACCGCTGCGTTCACTTAAAAATCAAAAAAAATGGCTTGCTATTTTTAAACAAATTATGTAAAATAGCTAATGAACTTAGGGTACTACTTGATAAAAGGTATTACTAACAATTCACCATATTCTATTTTAGGAGGAATTCAAAATGGCAGTAAAAGTAGCAATCAATGGTTTCGGACGTATCGGCCGTCTGGCTTTCAGACAGATGTTCAATGC
The DNA here is from genome assembly GCF_052118925.1 of Candidatus Paralachnospira sp. LCP21S3_A2. NCBI lineage: Bacteria > Bacillati > Bacillota > Clostridia > Candidatus Paralachnospira > Candidatus Paralachnospira sp. LCP21S3_A2. The sequence goes on along the minus strand of NZ_JBQKGG010000002.1, from coordinate 154,068 downwards.
ACCCGGATATGACGTTGTAGCAATCAACGATTTAACCAGCCCCAAGATGCTGGCTCATCTGCTGAAGTATGATTCTTCTCAGGGCAAGTACGCTCTGGCTGATACCGTAAGCTACTCCGACAACTCCATCACTGTTGATGGCAAGGAAATCACAATCTACGCAGAGAAGGACGCAAAGGATCTTCCCTGGGGCAAGCTTGGTGTAGACGTAGTTCTCGAGTGCACAGGCTTCTATACCTCCAAGGAGAAGGCTTCTGCTCATATCCAGGCTGGTGCTAAGAAGGTAGTTATCTCCGCACCTGCAGGAAATGACCTTCCTACTATCGTATACAATGTAAACCACAAGACTCTGACCAAGGAAGATACCGTTATCTCCGCAGCTTCTTGTACAACAAACTGCCTGGCTCCTATGGCAAAGGCTCTGAACGATCTGGCTCCCGTTGAGTCCGGTATTATGTGCACCATCCACGCTTACACCGGTGATCAGATGATCCTTGACGGTCCTCAGAGAAAGGGTGACCTGAGAAGAAGCCGTGCAGGCGCTGTAAACATCGTTCCCAACTCCACCGGTGCTGCTAAGGCTATCGGTCTTGTAATCCCCGAACTGAACGGCAAGCTCATCGGCGCTGCTCAGCGTGTACCTACCCCTACAGGTTCCACAACTCTTCTGTTCGCAGTTGTAGACAAGGCTGTAACAAAGGAAGAAGTAAACGCTGCTATGAAGGCTGCTCAGACTGAGTCCTTCGGTTACAACGAAGATGAGATCGTTTCCAGCGATATCGTTGGTATGACTTACGGTTCTCTGTTCGATGCAACTCAGACCATGGTTTCTCCTCTTGCTGATGGCAAGACTCAGGTTGAGGTTGTTTCCTGGTATGACAACGAGAACTCCTACGTAAGCCAGATGGTTAGAACCATCAAGTACTTCGCTGAGTTAGCTTAATTGTAAACCCAGTGTAAATAGGAATTATCGGCGGGTCCGGTTCTTTTAAAGGACCGGACCTGTTTTTGTTTCATTGAAAAAATAACAGGTTATAAGGAGGCAGTTATGCTTAATAAGAAATCTGTTGATGATATCAACGTTAAAGGAAAGAAAGTCCTGGTACGCTGTGATTTCAACGTACCGTTAAAGGATGGAAAGATCACAGACGAGAACCGTCTGGTTGCAGCTCTTCCTACCATTAAGAAGCTGATCGCTGATGGCGGAAAGGTAATCCTCTGCTCCCATCTCGGAAAGCCTAAGGGAGAGCCCAAGCCGGAGCTTTCTCTTGCACCCGTTGCAAAGAGACTGTCCGAGCTTCTCGGCCAGGAAGTAAAATTTGCTGCTGATCCCGAGGTTGTCGGCCCCAACGCAAAGGCTGCTGTAGCGGCAATGAAGGATGGCGAGGTTGTTCTTCTTGAGAATACCCGTTACAGAGCAGAAGAAACAAAGAACGGTGAAGCATTCAGCAAAGAGCTGGCTTCCCTGTGCGATGTATTTGTAAACGATGCATTCGGTACTGCCCACAGAGCACATTGCTCCAACGTAGGTGTTACCCAGTATGTGGAGACTTCCGTAGTTGGTTACTTAATGCAGAAGGAGATCGATTTCCTTGGCAACGCAGTAAATAACCCGGAGCGTCCCTTCGTTGCAATCCTCGGCGGTGCCAAGGTTGCTGATAAGTTAAATGTAATCGCGAACCTGCTGGAGAAGTGTGATACTCTAATCATCGGCGGCGGCATGGCATATACCTTCTTAAAGGCAAAGGGCTATGAGGTTGGTACTTCTCTGGTTGATGATGAAAAGATTGCTTACTGCAAGGAAATGATGGAGAAGGCTGAGAAGCTTGGAAAGAAGCTGCTTCTGCCCGTTGATACCACCATCGCAGCAGAATTCCCGAACCCCATTGATGCTGAGATCGCTGTGGAGGTTGTTCCCGCAGACAAGATCCCGGCAGACAAGATGGGTCTGGATATCGGAACCGAAACTGCAAAGCTGTACGCTGATGCAGTGAAGTCCGCAAAGACCGTTGTTTGGAACGGCCCCATGGGTGTATTTGAAAACCCGATTCTTGCAAAGGGAACTATCGCAGTTGCAAAGGCTCTGGCTGAGACCGATGCCATCACCATCATTGGCGGCGGTGATTCTGCAGCAGCAGTAAATCAGCTTGGCTTTGGTGACAAGATGACACATATCTCCACCGGCGGCGGCGCTTCTCTGGAATTCCTGGAAGGCAAAGAACTGCCCGGCGTAGCGGCTGCGAACGATAAGTAAACACTTAGCGACTGGCAAGCCGGAAGGCGCAGACAGAGCTTAGTGTGAACTTAGCTCTCCGCCCTCAGCGAGGCGAAGCAAGCGCTAGGGCCAGGAGAGGTTACCCGCCGAAGAAACAAAAGGAAGCGCGAGCAAAGTGAGCATTTACTTTTGTCTGAGGCTTATCACGACAGAACCGGCAAGCGCGTAAGCGCGGGATCCGCGTAAAGCGAATCGGTTCTGGAGTTGAAAACCGGCTCTCCGCCCTCAGCAAAGCAAAGCGAGACTGAGGGCAGGAGAGGATACCTGACGAAGAAACAATCATTATCAAATATAGGAGAACAAAACAATGGCAAGAAAGAAAATTATCGCTGGCAACTGGAAAATGAACATGACTCCCAGCCAGGCAGTAGAACTGATCAATACCTTAAAGCCCCTGGTACAGACAGAAGAAGCAGACGTTGTATTCTGCGTACCTGCGATCGATATCATCCCTGCAATCGAGGCTGCAAAGGGAACCAACATCCAGATCGGTGCTGAGAATATGTACTTCGAGGAGAAGGGTGCTTTCACCGGCGAGATCTCCCCTGCAATGCTGACAGATGTAGGCGTTAAGTATGTGATCATCGGACATTCTGAGAGAAGACAGTATTTCGCTGAGACAAACGAGACTGTAAACAAGAAGGTTCTGAAGGCATTTGAGCATGGCATTACTCCCATTGTATGCTGCGGCGAGACTCTGGAGCAGAGAGAGCAGGGCGTAACCATGGACTTCATCCGTCAGCAGGTTAAGATTGCATTCCTCGGTGTAACCGCTGAGCAGGCAAAAACTGCGGTTATCGCTTATGAGCCCATCTGGGCAATCGGAACCGGCAAGACAGCTACAACAGAGCAGGCTGAGGAAGTTTGCTGCGGTATCCGTAAGTGCATTGCTGAGATCTATGATGAAGCAACTGCAGAAGCAATCCGTATCCAGTACGGCGGAAGCGTAAATCCCAAGACTGCTCCCGAACTGTTTGTTCAGGCAGACATCGATGGCGGCCTGGTAGGCGGCGCAGCTCTTAAAGCTGATTTTGGCCAGATCGTTAACTGGAAGTAAAATCCATCAGGAATTAACGAAAGCAATTACAAAGAGAGAAAACACGAGGCGGTGTATCCCGAATGGGAGACACCGCCTCGTGTGCGTTAAAAGGTGTTTGTAAGAATCATATGCTGATAATATCCGCGCGGAGCAGTCGTAAAGCCCGATCCATCTGGTTTTCCTGGATGGCTTCCAGAATGGGGCCATGAAATGCGGGGAAATCGTGGAAGATGTGGGAGTGCCATTCGTTCCAGCGGGCCTGGGCATAAGCCCGTGTCTGCATAGACATGGCGGAACGGAGATTGTTGTAGGCGTACTGGTTCCCGTAGATCTCAAAAAATGCCAGATGGAACCGCAGGTTGTCGTTCCAGTTGGAGATGGCATCGCCCGCCTCCTTCTGTGCCATATCTTCTTTTATCATGTCAGAAAGGCGTTCTATCGCATCGGGGGTCAGCTTTCGCCAGTATTCCTGCATGAACCCGCATTCTACTACGCTTCGGTAGGCTTTAACGTTGGCAACATCCGTATCGGTGACGGGTGTGATTTTGTATCCGTAGTAGGGGATACTGTAAAGTACCTTTTCGTTACATAACTCAATGAGGGCTTCCCGGACGGGAGCACGGCTTACGCTGAATTTTTCCATCAATCCCTTTTCATTTATGACCTGATCAGGGGGATAGGCACCGATGATAATGTCGTTAAGGATCGAAGTGTAAATTTGATTTTTTAAACTAGTATTATTAGTGTTCATTTGTTTTGTCCCTTCGAATGCCTGCATTTGAATTTTATTATAACTTTTTTGATTGCGTTTGTCAATTGAAAGTCAAAATGCACAAAAAGAGCAAGGGGGAAGTGTGCCCGTTTGACAAAATAATGCAGAATAAAATAAATTTACCAAAAAACTATTGACAAGATAATATATGACTGATATGATTAGTTCATAAACAGTGCAGATGTTACAGAAGATGCACAAAAAAGGCAAAGAAAAAGGAAAAACGATCAGGAGGATCAGAGTATGGCAATTAAGAATGTGTCTCTCGTCTATGATGAGAAAGTAAACATTAACCGGAAAGCAATCGAGCACCGTGCAACCTGGATGGGACTTACTTACCAGGAAGGCGTAAAGGAAGGCGTTGATGCAGAGGGTATCGCAAGAAAGGCCATCCGTGCAACAGGTCATTTCCACGGAGAAGGCTTTAAGGCAGCCTGTGAAGATCCTTCGGATTTAAGACAGTTTGAGCATGCATTCCTGGATGATCTTGGAAAATCCACATTCCAGATGGATGTAACGGAGTGTACAAAAGATGATCTGAAGATTGAATTCCATTATTGCCCCTTACTGGCGGCATGGAAGAAACAGGGCATTGATGATGAAACATGTGCAAAGCTCTGTGATATGGCAATGGACGGTGACAGAGGAATTGCAGAGTCCATGGGACTTACCCTGGATCTGACTGACACCATTGCGAAAGGATGTCCGGTATGCAAGCTTCACTTCCATAAATAAGAAGTATAATGGAAGAATGAGGCGAGCATGCTCACATTATAAAAAAGGGAGGTAGAAACATGAAAAAACAGGTTTTAGCACTTTCTCTTTCCGTTGTAATGGCTGTATCTGCATTAGCTGGATGCGGTTCCAAGAACGAGAAAGAGACAACCGCTGCCGGAACAAAGGCAGCTGAAGAGACAAAGGCTGGAGAAACAAAGGCAGCAGACGACAGCAAGGAAACAAAGGCAGCTGCAAGCGGTGATTTCAAGGGTACCATTAAGTTAGGCGGCCTGGCACCTCTGACCGGCAACTACGCTGAGTACGGCAAGGGCTTTGATATCGGCTTTAACAAAGCAATCGAGGAGATCAATGCTGCCGGCGGCGCAAACGGCTACAAACTGGAAATTGATATCAAGGATACCCAGGGTGATGCGGTTACATCTTCCACAATGGCAACTGACTTTGCTGAGAACGATGAAATTATGGCAATCCTCGGTGACTTCACATCCGGTGCCTGCAAGGCAAACGCAGAGATCTGCGACCGTTACGGAATCACTCAGTTAAGCCCTACGGCATCTGCACCTGATTACGCTTCCATGAGCAAGTACTGCTTCGGTATTATGGGACGTCAGGATGCTGAGGCTCCTTACCTGGCAAAGTACATCCTTGGCAAATACCTTGGAGTAAAGAAGGTAGCTGTTATCCGTGTAGACAGTGACTGGGGTCAGTCCTGCTACGATAACTTCCTTCCTGCAGCAGAGGCTGAGGGCATGGAAGTAACTGTTGAGAAGTATGCTTCCGGTGAGAAGGACTTCAGTGCTCTGATCACCAAGATGCAGTCCGTAAATCCCGATGTTCTGGTTGTTATGGATCAGGGCGATGCAGTTGCTCAGGTATTCAACCAGGCAGATGCTGCAGGCTGGGAGATCAAGCATGTTGCTTTAGGGCCTGGAACCTCTGAGCAGGTTGCTAAGCAGTTAACCGATCAGAACAATCTGATCGTAACCTCTCCGTTCTTCTTTGACCCGAACGATGCAGAGCTGACTGCTTGGGCAAAATGGTTCGAAGGTGAGGCTGGATTCGCTCCTACTATCCACCCTGCATGCGCTTACGACTGTGTATACCTGATCGCTGAGGCAATCAAGTCCATCGGCGATGGCGAGATCACTCGTGATGCAATCCGTGATGCACTTGCAAACCTGCCTGCCTACACCGGCGTTACCGGCGAGATCAAGTTTACCGAAGATGGCGACATCAACCGTAACTACATGATCTGTGGTGTTAAGGACGGCGAATGGACCGTACTGGAAGGCTTTGACTATTCCAAGTAAGAAAACGATCAGTAAAAATCATTGAACAAGAAGCGGGGCGGCGTGAGCAATTTCGCCGTCCCCTCTTTCGTAATGGAGGAAGAGCATGGGATATATTCTCAATCAGCTCCTTAACGGAATCTGCCAGGGTTCAATTTACGCGCTGATGGCCATTGGTTATTCCGTTATCGTAGGCGTAGTAGGTATGGTAACCTTCACATACGGCGAGGTTATGATGATAGGTGCCTTCTCTGCATATTATATTTTCCAGGGAGTGGGAAACAATCTTCCACTCGCAATTCTGGCAGCCTTTGTAGGCTCCTTTGTAATCGGTATTGTGATTTATAAGCTGTGCTATGAGCGTTTCTTCAATGCTCCCCGGCATATTTCCCTTTTATGTACCATCGGAATCAGTATGCTGTTAAAGAACCTGGCTCAGATCGTGTTTGGACCTGAAACAAAGCCGGTTTTGAACATCATTGATAATAAGACGTTTAATATTAACCTTTTTGGAGCAGTGTTAAACATCAAGCTTCTTCAGATTGTAATTATTATTCTGGTAATCGTACTGGCTGTGGCCTTGACTCTGTTCTTTAACAAGACCAAGTGGGGCGTTATGCTTCGTGCAGTCAGCCAGAATAAGGATGCTTCCTATTTAATGGGTATCAACGTGAAGCGGACGGCGCTTCTCGGAAACTGTATCGGCTGCGGCTTCGGTGGTATCGCAGGTATCCTGCTTTCCATTTACTATTATTCCGTATCTGCAACCATGGGCTCCAGCTACAGTATGAAGGCATTCGCAGCTTCCGTACTTGGTGGTCTGGTTGACATCCGGTTCTCTGCCCTTGGTGGTCTGTGCATCGGTATTATCGAGAACCTTGGTATTGTTGCAAGTGCAGCCGTGTTCCGTGATGTATTCGCGTTCGCATTCCTGATCCTTGTACTGTTATTCAGACCTCAGGGATTCGTAAGCAAGAAGGGGGCGAGAGTATAATGCAGAAAATGAAAGAATTTTACAGCAAGTACAAAGTGTGGGTTCTGCTCGCTCTGTTTGTGGTCATGGCGATTCTGCCCTTTGTGATTAAGAAGACCCTTTATATCCGTTACTTATGCAATATTATGATGTATGCAACTCTGGCCGGCTCCCTGAATGCGATCAATGGATACAGCGGACAGATGTGTCTCGGACAGGCAGGCTTCTTCGCTATCGGCGCATATACCAGTGCAGCTCTTTCCAAGAATTTCGGAATCAGCTTCTGGCTTCTGCTGCTCGTCGGCGGTATCCTGGCTATGCTGGTCGGCTTCATCGTAAGTCTTCCGACGCTGAGACTGAACGGTATTTACTTATCCATCACAACGCTGGGAGCATCGGAAATCATCCGTATTATTGCCCAGACCTGGACACCGGTTACCGGCGGTTCCCTCGGTATCAAGCAGATCCCCTATCCGTCCTTCTTCGGTCTGGATCTGTTCAAGCCGAAGTATTATTACTTCATCTTCTTATTCTTACTGGTTCTGTTCCTGTTCGTGACAAACCGTGTACTTAAATCCCGTGTGGGCCGTGCATGGATGTCGATTCGTGAGGATCAGATCGCAGCAAAGTCTCTTGGTGTTGAGACAAGCTTTTATAAGTCTGTAAACTTTATGTACGGAGCATTCTGGGCAGGCGTGATCGGCGTTGCCTATGCACCGTTTGTAAACTACATTGAGGCTTCTCAGTTCACCACCGATGCCGGATTCAATGTACTGGCTATGGTTGTTCTTGGTGGACAGGGTACGCTTGCAGGACCGATCCTTGGTGCAGCGGTTGTTACCGTGCTGACTGAGGCTCTTCGTTTCCTGGAAAGCTGGAGATATGTGATCTATGCAATTCTCATCATCGCAATGATGTGGATCCGTCCTCAGGGTCTGATCGGTGCCTCCAAGTCTATGCTGGCAGGCGGCAAGATCAAGATGAAAGAGGAAAAAGCAAAGAAGACAGAAGGAGGAAAGGCATAATGAGTGAAGTTCCTGTACTGGAAGCAAAAGGCATTTGCAAATACTTCGGTGGTCTGAAGGCAGTAGAATCGGTTGATATGAAGATCATGAAGGGAGATGTCTTCGGCATTATCGGCCCTAACGGAGCCGGAAAGACAACCTTCTTTAACATGTGTACCGGTGTATATACCCCCACAAAGGGTGAGATCTTTCTTCAGGGAGAGAACATCACAAAGATGACTCCCGACCAGATTGCAAGAAAGAAGATGGCAAGAACCTTCCAGAACCTGCAGTTATTCAAGTTCATGAGCGTTCTGGATAATGTAAAGATCGGATGCCATATTCAGACGAAATCCAACATGGCGGACGCAATCCTCCATACAAAAAGATATAAGGCAGACGAAAAATATGCGGTAGAGAAGAGCCTGGAGATCCTGGAATCCATCGGACTGGCAGATTATAAGGATACCATGGCAGGCAACCTGGCTTACGGTATGCAGAGAAAGGTTGAGATTGCCAGAGCACTGGCTCTTGACCCGGTGATCCTGCTTCTCGATGAGCCTGCTGCCGGTATGAATCCCAATGAGACCGAGTCTCTCCGTGAGTTTATTCTGATGCTGAATGAAAAGGGCTATACTATCGCAGTTATCGAGCATGATATGAAATTTATTATGAATTCCTGTAACAGAATTCTGGTTCTGAACTTCGGTCAGAAGCTCTGCGAGGGAACACCTGATGAGATCAAGGCAAACAAGGAAGTCCAGGAGGCTTACTTCGGTAAGGGCATTGTTGCCGGAGAGGCGGTGAAAGTAAATGGCTGAGACATTGTTAAAGGTTGAGAATCTGTCGGTAAACTATGGTTATATCATTGCACTGAGCAATGTAAATCTGGAGATCAATAAGGGTGAGATCGTTACCCTGATCGGTTCCAATGGCGCCGGAAAAACTTCTACGCTGATGGCGATCTCCAACCTGGTAGAGAAACGCCCCGGAAGCAAGATCACCTTCAAGGGCCAGGATATTACAAAGCTTCATGCAAACAAGATCGTTCACATGGGCATGTGTCACGTGCCGGAGGGACGTAAGATTTTCCCGGCTCTGTCCGTTTATGAAAACCTGCGGGCAGGTGCTCTTGGAAACAAGAATATGACAAAAGCAAGATTTCAGGAACTGGTGGAAGAGCAGTATACGCTGTTCCCCAGACTGAAGGAACGTTATAAGCAGGCAGGCGGAAGCTTATCCGGCGGCGAGCAGCAGATGCTTGCGATTGCCAGAGGTCTGATGATGGATCCTGACATCGTGATGCTGGACGAGCCCTCCCTTGGTCTTGCCCCCATTGTCATCGAAGATATCTTCGAACTGATCGTAAAGATCCGGGACATGGGAAAAACAATTTTACTGATCGAGCAGAATGCATCGGTTGCGCTTTCCATTGCAGACCGTGGTTATGTAATGGAAACTGGAAACATTACACTCCAGGGAACCGGTCAGGAACTGCTTGTGAACCCCGAGGTAAAGAAAGCTTACCTGGGTGCATAAAAGTAACATATTATATTTACCCTATACAGCGGCCCGCCTGAGCTTCAGGCGGGGCTGCGGTCTGTATGGAACATTTCTGATAGGAAAGGAAAGAGGTACCAAAGTATGGAAAGGAACATTTACGACAACTATCTGACAATTTTAAAGGCAGAGCTGTTGCCCGCCATGGGCTGTACGGAGCCCATTGCCGTGGCATTCGCAGCAGCCAAGGCAAGGGCTGTACTGGGCAAGATGCCTGAACGTATGGACATGTATTGCAGCGGCAATATCGTGAAAAACGTAAAAGGCGTAGTAGTTCCCAATTCCGGCGGACAGATGGGTATCGACGTGGCAGCTGTTTTAGGTGTTGTCGGCGGTCGGGAAGATCTGGAGCTGGAAGTTGTGAACAGTGTAACCGAAGAGCAGATTGAAAAGACAAGAGAACTGGTAAAATCCGGTATGTGCGACTGCCATCTTCAGGAGGGTGAGGAAAATCTTTACATCCGTGCCGAAGTATTTGCGGGAGAGGAAAGCGCCATCGTTGAAGTAAAGACAAAGCACAATCATATTTCCAGGATCGAGAAGAACGGAAAGGTTCTGTTTTCTCAGGATGATCTGGAGGCCGGATCCCAGGGTGACAAGAGCAAGCTGAACCTGAAAGATATTTATGAGTTTGCAAACACCGTAGAGCTGGAGGATGTAAAGCCTCTGATGCAGCGTCAGCTGGATTATAATGAAGCCATTGCAAAAGAAGGTCTTGCAAATCCCTGGGGCTCCATGGTTGGACAGACACTTCTGGAGGTAAACGGTGATTCAGACTGGAGAATTAAGGCAAAAGCCATGGCAGCGGCAGGCTCTGATGCCCGTATGAGCGGCTGTGCACTTCCCGTTGTGATCAACTCCGGAAGCGGAAATCAGGGAATTACTGTCAGCATGCCCATCTTAGTCTATGCAAAAAAGGTTGGCTGTTCGGAAGAAAAAATGCTGCGTGCACTGACTCTGGCAAACCTCCTTTCCTTACATCAGAAACGTTACATCGGTAACCTGTCTGCTTACTGTGGTGCAACCAGCGCCGGATGCTCCGCAGCCTGCGGTATTGCCTACATTGACGGAGCATCTCTGGATGTGATCGGCCATACCATTATCAATGCCATCAGCACCATCGGCGGCATGGTATGTGACGGTGCAAAGTCCTCCTGTGCATCAAAGATTGCAAGTGCTGTGGAGGCAGGTCTTCTGGGTTATGAGCTGGCCAAGAGAGACCGGAGCTTCAAGCCCGGCGAAGGCATGGTCGTAGAAGATATGGAACAGACCATCCGCAACATTGGACGTATGGGACGTGAAGGAATGAAATCCACTGATGTGGAAATTCTGAACATCATGCTTGGAAAATAAGAGGTTCTGAGTCTGCGGTTTTGGGGAAAACCGGAGAAACAGAAACTTAAAAGTTTGTTCGTGGGTGCCTGAACAGGCATTTTGGGGAAGGTATATGGATAGGGACGCCTGGAAACAGGCGTCCTTTTGGTATCTGCAGGAAAGATTTTCTGCATCGGGGCTTGCGCCGGACAAAAAAATAAGGTACAATGCACGGTGGAAACAAACGGTTTCATTTGGAAAACCATAGAGATAAAGGAGAATGATTATGAGTAAAAAACCTACGGTACTGATGATCCTCGATGGATACGGCCTCAATGACCGCCATGACGGCAACGCCGTATATGAAGCAAAGACCCCGGTTATGGATGCGTTAATGAAGGACTGTCCTTTTGTAAAGGGCAATGCGAGCGGGCTGGCAGTGGGACTTCCCGACGGACAGATGGGCAACTCTGAGGTTGGTCATATGAATATGGGCGCAGGCCGGATCGTATACCAGGATCTTACCAGAATCACCAAGGAGATCCAGGACGGCGATTTCTTTAAGAATGAAGCGTTTGCCGAAGCTGTGGCAAACTGCAAGAAGAATGATTCTGCCCTTCACCTGTACGGACTGGTTTCTGATGGCGGCGTGCACAGCCATATCACCCATATCTTCGGTCTTCTGGAGCTGGCTAAGAGAGAGGGACTTTCCAAGGTATATGTTCACTGCTTCCTGGACGGCCGTGATACCCCTCCGGCTTCCGGAAAGGATTATGTGGCACAGCTGGTAGAGAAGATGAACGAGCTTGGTGTCGGTAAGGTGGCTTCCGTAAGCGGCCGTTACTATGCCATGGACCGTGATAACCGCTGGGATCGTGTAGAGCTTGCCTACAAGGCACTCACCAGGGGCGAGGGCAAGACGGGAACCGATCCGGTAAAACTGATCCAGGATTCCTACGATGAGGGTGTGACCGATGAGTTCGTAGTTCCCACGGTTGTAATGGAAAACGGCGCGCCTGTGGCGACCATCAAGACCGGCGATTCCGTGATCTTCTTTAACTTCCGTCCCGACCGCGCAAGAGAGCTGACCAGAGTGTTCTGTGCCGATGAGTTTGACGGCTTTGACCGCGGCGAGAGGGTAGTGACTACCTATGTATGCTTCACCGAATATGATGTGACCATTCCCAACAAGCTGGTTGCCTTCCATAAAGTAGAGATTACCAATACCTTTGGTGAATTTCTGGCTGCAAAGCATATGACCCAGGCAAGAATTGCTGAGACTGAGAAATATGCCCACGTAACCTTTTTCTTCAATGGAGGCGTGGAGGCACCTAACGCAGGAGAAGACCGGATTCTGGTAAAATCCCCCAAGGTTGCGACTTATGATCTCCAGCCGGAGATGAGTGCCTATGAGGTATGTGATAAGCTGACTGGCGCAATCCGTTCCGGAAAGTATGATGTGATCATTATTAACTTCGCAAATCCGGATATGGTTGGTCATACCGGTGTGGAAGCAGCTGCTATCAAGGCTGTGGAAACAGTAGATGAGTGTGTCGGAAAGGCTGTGGAGGCAATAAAGGAAGTGAACGGCCAGATGTTCATCTGTGCAGATCATGGAAATGCAGAGCAGCTGGTGGATTATGAGACCGGAGAGCCTTACACTGCTCATACCACAAACCCTGTTCCGTTCATTCTGGTAAATGCAGATCCTGCTTACAGTCTGAGAGAGGGCGGCTGTCTGGCAGACATCGCACCGACGCTGATCGAGCTTATGGGACTGGAGCAGCCTAAGGAAATGACCGGAAAATCCCTGCTGGTGAGAAAATAGGCAGATTAAATCGGAATTGAAAATCATAGTTTTTAGTTTCATAGGATGCAGTTTCCTGAGAAATAAAAGAAGCGCCTGTCCGGCGGATCCAGATGGAGAAACCGGGCAGGCGTTTTTACTTAAAAATCCGGAAAATTTATAAATAAGTCAAGTTCACTTCTTTTACCAGTTCATCTACCAGCTCTCTTGCGGGCGGCTTTGTTCCGATGGTGGTGCAGGCACCCGCGGAGGCGGCGATGGCCAGCTTTGCGGAGTCTTCATAGGGAAGCTCTGTGTCCAGTCCATAAGCCAGGGCGGCTAACATGGCATCACCCGATCCGACTGTGGAATGGGCCTGGATCTGGATACCGCTGACCGTAAACACCCTGTTGTGATCCAGAAAAACAGCGCCGTTTTGTCCGCGGGAGACCGCGATGGTATTGATTCCCTTTCCTAAAAGCTCTTTTCCAAGATCCACGATGGTGTCGGTGGAAAGCTCGCCTTCAAGACCGAACAGACCGGCAAGCTCAAAGACGTTGGGCTTGATCAGAAACGGTTTTGCCTTGATGGATTCCTTCAGCAGATCGCCGGAGGCATCGATCATGACGGTTGCCTGGCGTTTCCGCAGTTTTCGGGTCAGATACGCATAAATATCTCTTGGAACACTGGCGGGGACGCTGCCGGAGAATGCAAAGATCGAAGAGGGGCGTGCCAGCTCCTCCAGATTTTTTACCAGAGCATCGATGTTCTGCCGGGTGATCTCCGGGCCTGGTTCGTTAAACTCGGTTACAAAGCCTTTTTTTGTGGTATCGACTACTTTGATGTTGGTGCGTGTTTCACCGTCGATATGAATAAAATCGTGGCCGATATCCATATCCTCCAGCGCATGCTCGATCATATGGCCGGAGTTTCCCCCCAGAAAACCGGTAGCGATGGTGGAGCCGCCCAGGGCATGAATGGTTTTTGATACGTTGATGCCTTTTCCACCGGCGTCCTGGATGACTTTTGTAACCCGGTGGACATTTCCGGCCTGAAATCCGTTTACATCCAGCGTTTTGTCGATGGCCGGATTCATTGTGACTGTGATTATCATATTACCTCTCCCATCTGAATTGTGAAGATGTTGGTTGGGTCATTCCGGCATTTTGAGGGATTCTTATGCGCAGAATGGATCCATATTGTCTATATTTTATCATATTGCCGAAATAAGGGAAAGAGATTCTTTTCAATTTATCTAATTTTTAAGGGAAAAATATCTGGACTAATTCGCGGTTTTGTGAGAAAATATAACAGAATATGATGTTGAATAGAATATATATTCTGAAAGGAGTCTTAACATGATTTATTCACGCGAAGTAGAAGAAATGTGTCCCGTTGCTCAGGGCGTTCATCACGGCGCTGCTCCGATCCCGGAGGAAGCAAAATGGGTTCAGGCCAAAGAGGTAAAGGATATTTCCGGTTTTACCCATGGTGTGGGCTGGTGTGCTCCTCAGCAGGGCGCCTGCAAGCTGTCCCTGAACGTAAAGGACGGTATTATCCAGGAAGCGCTTGTTGAGACCATCGGATGTTCCGGTATGACTCACTCCGCAGCTATGGCGGCAGAGATTCTTCCCGGCCTGACCGTTATGGAAGCTCTGAACACCGACCTTGTATGTGATGCCATCAATACTGCAATGAGAGAGCTGTTCCTTCAGATCGTATACGGCAGAAGCCAGAGTGCATTCTCCGAAGAAGGTCTTGCAATCGGTGCCGGTCTTGAGGACCTTGGCAAGGGTCTTCGTTCCCAGGTTGGTACTATGTACGGTACTCTGAAGAAGGGTCCCCGTTACCTGGAAATGGCAGAGGGCTATGTAACCGGAATCGCTCTTGATGCGGACGATCAGATCATCGGATATCAGTTCGTAAGTCTTGGAAAGATGACCGACTTCATTAAGAAGGGTGACGATCCCAACACTGCATGGGAGAAGGCAAAGGGTCAGTACGGAAGAGTTGCTGACGCGGTTAAGATCATCGACCCCAGACAGGAGTAATTCACAGGTCTAAATACATAGATTAGGAGGAATCGTAAAAAATGGCTTTATTTGAATCATATGAGAGAAGAGAAAAACAGATTCTTGCTGTTTTAAAGGAATATGGTATCAATTCCATCGAGGAGACCGCTGAGATTACAAAGGCAGCAGGCCTTGATGTATACAACCAGATCAAAGGAATCCAGCCAATCTGTTTTGAGAACGCCTGCTGGGCATATACCGTAGGCGCTGCAATCGCAATCAAGAAGGGCTGCAAGAGAGCCGCAGACGCAGCTGCAGCCATCGGCGAAGGACTTCAGGCATTCTGTATTCCCGGATCCGTTGCGGACACCCGTAAGGTAGGTCTTGGACACGGAAATCTTGGAAAAATGCTTCTGGAAGAAGAGACCGAGTGCTTCTGCTTCCTGGCTGGCCATGAATCCTTTGCAGCAGCTGAGGGTGCGATCGGTATCGCAGAGAAGGCAAATAAGGTACGTAAGAAACCTCTTCGTGTTATCTTAAACGGTCTTGGAAAAGATGCAGCTCAGATCATTTCCAGAATCAACGGCTTTACTTATGTTGAGACTGAGTACGATCCTTATACCAACGAGGTAAAGGAAGTATTCAGAAAGTCCTACTCGGAAGGACTTCGTGCAAAGGTTAACTGCTACGGTGCAAACAGCGTACCTGAGGGCGTAGCTATCATGTGGAAAGAGAATGTTGACGTTTCCATTACCGGAAACTCCACGAACCCCACCAGATTCCAGCATCCCGTTGCAGGTACCTACAAGAAAGAGCGTCTGGAAGCCGGAAAGAAGTACTTCTCCGTTGCATCCGGCGGTGGTACAGGACGTACCCTTCATCCCGACAACATGGCAGCAGGCCCTGCTTCCTACGGTATGACCGATACGCTTGGACGTATGCATTCCGATGCACAGTTCGCTGGTTCTTCTTCCGTTCCTGCCCACGTAGAAATGATGGGTCTGATCGGTGCCGGCAACAACCCCATGGTTGGTATGACTGTTGCAGTTGCAGTTTCGATCGAGGAAGCTGCAAAGGCTGGCAAGTTCTAAGAAATCAAGGATTTAAGCCATTTGTAAGAGTGGTCACGAGTTGATAAAAGCAGTGAAAAGTGATTCGTTTATGTGCCATTTGTCGCCCATTTGTTGCCCGACAGTTGATGCCTGTTATGAGTTGCTTTTCACTGCTGCTTTTCTAATAGAAATCGGTTTATTCTGCATGTTCCTGTCATTATTTTTTACAATGCCCACAAGGAAACCTTTCGTGTGTTATACAATTCTTTTTTAGATTGCTTTTTCTTTGATATTCTATATGATTCCCAAACATGTAACAGTATAAAAATCTGGCAGGACATAGAATGGAAGTAGCTATATTCGATGGGAAATGCGGAGATAAAATATAAGAAATCCGGTTTCAGGGTTAGACACTTATGTGTAAAACAAGTAAACATGAATTATGAAAATAGAATAGGGAGAAAGCAAAATGATGGCATTTCAGATAAGTAAATCAACTACGTATATCAATGTTGGAATTTGGGAGAATGAGGAACTATGTTTTATTAGATTTGATTTTATTTATGGATCTCATGAGTGGGGATTTATCGCACATTATCCGGATGGAAATACAAACCTGTGTTTTGAAGCTCCGGAGAAGAAACAGATGGGGGCAGTACTTGAATATGGCGGAAGTGAATATTGTATGGATATATTTCTTAACGATGATGCAAACATACTTGAAATTTTGATTGATTGACTCAAGACAGTTTTTGTCAAGACTTGAATATCATTTTATTTATGATAGAATGTTCTCACAGTCTTGGGAGGTGAGCGATATGGATAAAGAATTGCCGGTAGATATTATAACTGTTCGATATTATGATGGGGAAAAGACGGTTCGAGAGCAGCGAAGATACGTCAGAGAAAGTCGTCTGATCTTGGAAAAGAAGCGGTCAGTGGAAAAAGGGCAAAAGAAGGTTTGAAAACAACATAATTCATTGGTTTGATGTAATTAAAAATGGCGGCATAACTTGTAACAGCACAAGATATGCCGCTTTTGTTTTTAGGTGAATGACTGTTTTGAATCTTCCATCAGCTTTTCCAGTGTAATTCCGCTGAAAAACTGAATGATCATCTGATCCAGATTTTTCCACATGGAAATCGTCCGGCAGCCGTCGGCACGGGGGCAGGCAGGGGTGCCTGACTCCAGGCAGGAAACGGGAGAGAGATCTTCTTCGGTGGCGGACAAGATTTCATAAACCGTGTATTCCGAGGGCTTTTTTGTCATACGGTATCCGCCTTTTTTGCCGCGAAGTCCGGTAAGGAGGCCGGACTGAACCAGGGATTTAACAATTCCCTCCAGATATTTTTCAGAGATTTCCTGACGGGCAGCGATTTCCCGAAGCGGTGTGAAACGGTCAGATGGCTGCTCGGCAAGATCAATCATCAGGCGCAGGGCATAACGCCCTCTTGTTGAGATCATCATAGAACGAAACTCCTGTCAGTTTAATAGGTTTATTATACAATAGAATGAAGGAATGTGCAAGAAAAGGGATAAATCATTGAAAAAACGGGGAGAAAATGATACACTAAAAAATATGCTGTCTGGATATCGGATTCAGACATGAGACAGAGAATGACAGCAGGAGGGTATTCCTATGAGCATGAGAGGGGTATATACAAATGTGGTAAAGATCCGCCAGATGATCTTTTCCGAAGTGGCAAAAATGGCGTATGAGGGCGGTGATTTTAAACGGATCGCAGAGCTGCCCTATGAGATTATTCCGGGCGAAGCAGCTACTTACCGGGAGAGTGTATTTCTGGAGCGGGCCATTGTGGAGGAGCGTCTCCGCCTGGCGATCGGGCTTCCGGTCCGTGATATGTCCAAGCATATCCCGGTAGAGGAGGGAATCGAGGAGAGCGCCGTGGCAAAGCGGTTTTATGAAGCTCCGCTGGTCAATATCATCAAGGCTGCCTGCTCGGCCTGTCCGGAAAACGAAGTCCGGGTATCGGACTCCTGTCAGGGCTGCCTGGCACATCCCTGTACGGAAGTATGCCCGAAGGAGGCAATCTCCATTGTACAGGGGCGGTCTTATATTGACCGGGAGAAATGTATCCAGTGTGGCCGCTGTGCATCGGTCTGCCCCTATGGAGCTATCGTCAAACTGGAGCGGCCCTGTGTGAAAGCCTGTGGTGTGGGGGCAATCCATGCGGACGAGCTGGGCAGGGCCCAGATCGATTATGATGCCTGTGTCTCCTGTGGCATGTGCATGGTAAACTGTCCGTTTGGAGCCATTGCCGATAAGGGACAGATTTTCCAGACCATTCAGGCCATCAAGAGCGGCGTTCCCGTTTATGCGGCGGTGGCTCCGGCGTTTGTGGGACAGTTTGGAAAGAACCTGCCGCCGGAAAAAATAACGGAAGCATTAAAAGAACTGGGCTTTGCCGATGTGGTCGATGTGGCCGTGGGTGCAGATCTCTGTACCATCGAAGAGGCGGGAGATTTCCTGGAGGAAGTGCCGGAGAAACAGCCGTTCATGGCAACCTCCTGCTGCCCGGCCTGGTCGGTGATGGTAAAAAAGCAGTTCCCGGAGCTGGCACCCTATATTTCCATGGCATTGACGCCCATGGTGCTGACAGGACGGCTGATCAAAAAGAAACATCCTGACTGTATGGTAGCCTTTATTGGCCCCTGCTCCGCAAAAAAGCTGGAAGCAAGCCGCCGGTCGATCCGCAGCGATATTGATTTCGTGCTGACCTTTGAAGAGGTCATGGGCATGTTTACGGCGAAGGGGATTGAGTTTGATGCCATTGAGCAGACGGAGCCTATGACAGCCTCCAGTGCTGACGGACGGGGCTTCTGTGTCAGCGGCGGTGTGGCGAAGGCGGTAGTCAACTGTATTAAGCGCATGAAGCCGGGCCATGAGGTGAAGGTGGCCAGTGCCGAGGGGCTGGCCAACTGTCGCCAGCTTATGAAAGACGCAAAGAAAGGGCTGTATGACGGATATTTATTGGAAGGAATGGCGTGTCCCGGCGGCTGTGTCGGTGGAGCAGGCGTAATGCAGAGCCCGACGAAGGCGAAGGGTCAGGTTATGCTTAACATGAAGAAGGCACCCGGAAAGATCGCGCTGGACAGCAATTATAAAGAAATTCTTACAGAGCTGGAGGAAAAGGATCTGGCAGTTCCGGAATAAGCGGAGGCAGAACGTGGAAAATGAGATATTCAGGCTGTATTATGAGGAGAGCGGGGCGGGAGAACCACTGATCCTGCTCCATGGAAATGGCGAAAACCGGATGATTTTCAAGGCACAGAGGGATTATTTTGAAGCAAAGTACCGGGTGATCGCCGTTGATACGAGAGGACATGGAAAATCACCGAGGGGAACCGGCCCGTTTACGTTGGAGCAGTTTGCGGAGGATCTGAAGGCTCTGCTGGATCAGATGGGGTTAACGAAGATCCATCTTTTAGGCTTCAGCGATGGAGCCAATATTGCCATGCTGTTTGCGATCCGTTATCCGGAATATTTAAAAAGCCTGATCTTAAATGGCGGAAACACGCGTCCGTCCGGGGTGAAACTGTCCATTCAGATCCCCATTGTCATGGGGTATGGGCTGGTATCGCTCATCGCACTGGCAGATAAGAAAGCAATTGCCAGAAAAGAGCGGCTGGCGCTGATGGTAAAGGAGCCTCATATTTCAGAGGCGGAGCTGGCAAAGATCCAGGCTCCGACACTGGTGATCGCAGGAACGAAAGATATGATCCGTCAAAAGGAGACAGAGCGGATCCGGCGGTGCATTCCGGACAGCCGGCTTACGATCCTTCCGGGAAGTCATTTTCTTATATCCGAACAGCCGGCGTTGTTCAACCAGACGGTGGAGAAATTTCTGGAAGAGAACAGAAGGATGTAAAACGGAGAAGCGTTCAGGCTGCAAAACCGTGGAGTTTGGCGGAGTATGAAAATGGAACAGAAAAGGAGAGGCGAAGCTATGAAGAAGGTTAAGATTATTGCAGACAGTACCTGTGATCTGACAGACGAACTGTTTGAACAGTATGACATTGATATGATTCCGCTGTGCATCATTATGGACGATCAGAGTTATTATGACCGGACCCAGGTGACGCCGGAGGAGATTTTCAGATGGGCGGAGGAAAAGAAAACGACTCCGAAGACCTCCGCGATTTCTATGGAAATGGCCATTGAAAAGGCAAGGCCGTATGTGGAAGAAGGACGTGATATTGTATTTTTCGGTATTTCCGAGGATATGAGTACCACCTGTAATGTGATGCGGCTTGCGGCGAGAGAGCTGGAGACGGATCGGATCTTTGTGATCGATTCCATGAGCCTTTCCACAGGGATCGGACTTCAGGTGCTGCGTGCTGCCGAGATGGCAGAAGCAGGTGCATCGGCAGAAGAAATCGTGGCAGCCATTGAAGGCGCCAGAGAAAAGGTCAGGGCAAGCTTTGTGGTAGATACATTAACGTATCTTGCCAGAGGAGGCCGCTGCTCTTCGGTGACTGCGCTTCTTGCCAATACCTTAAAATTAAAGCCCCGGATCGTTGTCAAGGACGGAAAGATGGGCGTAGATAAAAAATATCGCGGGCCGCTGGGAAAGGTTCTGGTGAAATACACAAAGGATATGGAACCGGAGCTTTTACAGGCAGATCCGGCGCGGGTATTTATTACCCACTCCGGCTGCGATCCGGAGACCGTGGAGCAGGTGCGGGCGTATTTAAAGAGCCTTGGGATTTTCAGGGATGTAATTGAGACAAGAGCCGGCGGCGTGATCTCAAGCCACTGCGGACCGGGAACCCTGGGCGTACTGTTTTACATGAGATAGAATTGAACGAATGTGACTTGTCATAGTTTATGCCGCATGTATATAAAAAGACCGGAGAGCCTGAATACTCTCCGGCCTTTTATTTCATAGGAAAGTTCGTCCTATGAAATAAAAACTATGTGACAGTTCCGATATGCGGCTGTCTGTTTTATCTCGCCTGTCATACAGGAGCCAATGGTTACATTCGATCGCCAAGCTCCACATAATCTCTATGGTGCCCCACATACTTGTAGGCGGGACGAATGATCTTGCTGGAGTTAATGAGCTCCTCCATCCGGTGTGCACACCAGCCGGAAATACGGGAGATGGCAAAGATGGGGGTAAAGAGCTCGTTGGGCAGTCCTAACATGTTATAAACAAAGCCGCTGTAAAAATCGACATTGGCACAGACATCCTTGTGGAGATTTTTCTGTTCCTGCAAAAGCTTGCAGGCGAGACGTTCCACAGTCTGGTAAAGGTTGAATTCTTCCGTACGTCCTTTTTCCTCCGAAAGAGCTTCCGCATATTTCTTCAAAATGACGCACCGGGGGTCAGACTTTGTATAAACGGCATGACCGATACCGTAGATCAGGCCGCTGTGATCGAAGGCCTCTTTGTTGATGAGCTTTTGTAAATAAGCCTGAACAGCTGCTTCATTGGACCAGTCGGAAACATGCTCCTTTAAGTCGGCAAACATGTTCTGAACCTTTAAATTGGCACCGCCGTGTTTGAAGCCTTTTAAGGAGCCAAGAGAAGCAGTAACGGCTGAGTAGGTATCTGTTCCGGTGGAAGATACAACATGGGTAGTAAAGGTGGAGTTATTGCCGCCGCCGTGTTCTGCGTGAATAACAAGGGCAACGTCAAGAACCTTAGCTTCTAATTCGGTATACTGTCCGTCGGGACGGAGCAGCCGGAGGATATTTTCCGCAGTGGAAAGCTCCGGTCTGGGATTCCGGATCACCAGGCTGTCATCCAGATGGTAGTGACGATAGGCCTGGTATGCATAAACAGAAACCAGCGGGATCTGGGCAATGAGGTGAAGCGACTGCTTCAGCACATTGGGGATCGAGATCTCGTCGGGGTTTTTATCATAAGTATAAAGGGTCAGAACACTTTTCTGGAGAGAGTTCATGATATCCTTGCTGGGAGCCTTCATAATGATATCGCGGACAAAGGTATCCGGCAAGGCACGAAAATGTCCCATCAGTTCCAGAAACTCTTCCAGCTGGGCTTCTGTGGGAAGGTTCCCAAAGAGCAGCAGATAAGTGATTTCCTCGAACGCAAACTTGCGTCCCTGGCAGCCGTGGATCAGATCCTGAATGTTATAGCCTTGATAATACAGGCGGCCATCAGCAGGGATTTTTTTTCCGCGTACCACATCAAAGCCGATAACATCGGAAATCTCGGTCAGACCGGTCAGCACACCCTTACCGTTGGAATCGCGCAGACCGCGTTTGACATCATATTCGGTATAGAGATTCAAATCTATGCGGTTGGAATTCCTGCAATATTCTACAAGCTGATCCAGACGGGTGTCGAAATCGGAATCAGTCGGGATAAATCTTTCATCGTCAGACATAGAGAAAAACCTCCTTAAAATAATTAACTATTACTTTAACAGGAATTTGGAAAATAGGCAATCCCCGAATCTTTTTTTGGTAAAAATATTGCTTTTCCGGGCAGGATTCTTATAAAAATTAGGTGGAAATGGTGGAAAATTTCCAAAAGAAACACAGGAAAAGCGGATGAAAAGCCGATGAAACAGGAAACAAGCAGAATGTTTCTCGGAGAAAAACGTTTGTTTTCGGTTGACAAACAGAATGTTTTTTCCTACAATCTATGAGGAATGAAAGTTCCATCGTAAACGGTGAGATCATCAAAGACAATGATATGGAGGAAACAGATGAAAAAAGTAAGAATCGCCCTGCTGGGGCTTGGAACCGTCGGCGGCGGAGTGTATAAATTGCTGGAGATGCGCAAAGATGAAATGCCGGAGCGCGCAGGTGTGGAGATTGAGATAGCAAAGATCCTGGTCCGAAATGTGGAAAAGGCGGCGAAGAAGGCAGACAGGAGTCTTCTGACCACAGACTGGCAGGAGATCATCGGAGATGATTCCATCAGCCTGATCATTGAGGTCATGGGAGGACTGGAACCGGCCGGTACCTACATCATGGAAGCGCTGAAGGCAGGCCGCCATGTGGTTTCCGCCAATAAAGACCTGATCGCGGCAAGAGGCGGCGAGTTATTGAAAACAGCAGCGGAACATCACTGTGACTTTTTATTTGAGGCATCGGTGGCAGGCGGAATCCCGATTCTCCGTCCTCTTCGTCAGTGTCTTATGGGCAATGAAATCACGGATGTTATGGGCATCGTGAATGGAACCACAAACTTTATTTTAACGAAGATGACCGATGAAGGCATGGAGTTTTCCGATGCCCTGGCGGTGGCACAGGAGCTTGGTTATGCAGAGGCCGATCCCACTGCCGATGTGGAAGGACACGACGCGGGCCGCAAGATGGCGATCATGGCTTCCATTGCGTTTCATTCCCGGGTAACCTTTGCGGATGTTTACACAGAGGGAATTTCCAGGATCAGTGCCAAGGACATCAAGTATGCAAGAGAGCTTGGCTGTGATATCAAGCTGTTAGGCGTAGCGCGGAATACCGAGGACGGGATTGAGGTCCGGGTTCATCCCATGCTGATCCCCAGCAGTCATCCGCTGGCCTCCGTCAAGGATGCATACAATGCAGTGTTCGTTCACGGCGATGCGGTCGATGATACGATGTTCTACGGAAGAGGCGCCGGTGAAATGCCCACAGCCAGCGCTGTGGTCGGTGATGTGATCGATGTACTGCGGAACATGGTCTGGGGCTGCACCGGACGGATCGGCAGCAGCTGCTACCGGGAGCTTCCCATCAAGAGCATGGGCGAGATCGAGAGCAAATATTTTATGCGGCTCCATGCACAGGATAAGCCCGGTGTTCTGGCCACTATCGCGGCAGTGTTCGGAAACAACGGCGTCAGCATTGCTCAGTTGATCCAGAAAAATACACAGGACGGCTTCGCAGAGATCGCCGTCATGACCGATCTGGTAAAAGAATGCTGCATGAAAGACGCTATGGCTGTGTTAAACGGTATGTCCACGATCCAGAAGATTTCCAGTGTGATCCGGGTACTGTAAGAACGAATTATGAGGAAAAGACGGTTTTGAGTGATATGTCTCCCAGAATACGGGGCGCCCGGTAAAGGGGCATATCAGACGGGCCGTCTTTTTTTATTTCATAGGAACGTTCTATGAAATAAAAAACGCTCCGCGGGGATCGCACTGCAGCGGAGGAGGCGACTTTGGGTTCAGATAATTATGTCATATAAAGTTTAATTTAGTCAAAATACAAAAAATGACGAAATTAAGACGCTTGACGGTGAAAATGAAGTATAGTAGATTATAAATATCCAAAATAAAAAACACCACCTACGGGGCATCAGCCGTTTCAGTGGTTCACTTATATGATACATAAAAATACGATTTTGTCAATGAAGATCATGATATTTGGGAGGAAACAATGGTTACTGGGGAACTGAAAAGTAAAATCGACAGCTTATGGGAAATTTTCTGGACAGGCGGTTTGACAAATCCGCTGGATGTCATTGAACAGATGACATATCTCATGTTTATTCGCGATCTGGATGATACCGATAACCGTCATGCAAAGGAAGCCGCCATGCTTGGACTTCCGTATCAGAGTGTGTTTGCGAAGGAAGTACAGATCGGAGAACGATCGATCGACGGAAGCCAGTTGAAATGGAGTGTGTTCCATGACTTTCCGGCGGCAAAAATGTACAGTATTGTGCAGGAATGGGTATTTCCTTTTATCAAAAACCTGCACGGGGATAAGGAAAGCGCCTATTCCAAATATATGGGAGATGCGATTTTCAAGGTTCCGACACCGCTGATGCTGGACAAGATCGTGACGGCAATGGACACGATTTATGAGCAGATGGCACAGATGAAGTCGGCGGATGTCCGCGGCGATGTGTATGAATATCTGCTCTCCAAGCTGGCGACCGCCGGTGTAAATGGGCAGTTCCGTACGCCACGCCATATTATCCGCATGATGGTAGATATGATGGAGCCGGGGGCTGATGAAGTAATCTGTGATCCGGCCTGCGGAACTTCCGGCTTTCTGGTTGCGGCCAGTGAATATCTGAGAGAAAATCGAAAGCAGGAGGTACTGTTCAACCGTCAGAATAAAGAACACTATATGAATCATATGTTCCATGGGTTTGATATGGACCGGACCATGCTCCGGATCGGCGCCATGAACATGATGACGCATGGCGTGGATAATCCGTTTATTGAGTATCGGGACAGCCTTTCCGACCAGAATCCGGATAAAGAAGCATACAGCCTGATTCTTGCAAATCCGCCGTTTAAGGGCAGTCTGGATTATGATACCGTTTCCGCAGATCTCTTGAAGGTGTGTAAAACAAAGAAAACAGAACTGTTGTTTCTGGCACTGTTTATCCGCATGCTGAAGGTGGGAGGACGCTGTGCCTGCATCGTTCCTGATGGGGTTCTGTTTGGTTCCTCCACCGCACACAAGGCAATCCGAAAGGAAATTGTGGAAAATAACCGGTTACAGGCGGTGATTTCCATGCCGTCCGGCGTGTTCAAGCCTTATGCGGGAGTGTCCACCGCGATCCTGATTTTCACTAAGACCGGTCACGGCGGAACCGATCAGGTCTGGTTTTATGATATGAAAGCAGACGGCCTCAGCTTAGATGATAAGCGAAGCCCGGTTACAGAAAACGATATTCCGGATATTGTTGCCCGGTTTCATAATCCGGAGGGAGAGAAAGAACGCCAGCGTACCGAGCAGTCGTTCTTCGTGCCGAAACAGGAAATCGCGGACAACGATTATGATTTAAGCATCAATAAATACAAAAAGATTGAGTATAAACCGGTGGAATATCCGTCCACAGAGGAAATCATGGCGGATCTTCGCGAACTGGAAATGAAGATCGGGGAAGAAATGGACGAGCTGGAGAAGCTGCTGGAAGGATAGTGGGCGATATGGAAGTGACAAAAGAACAGATAGAAGAACTGTTGAATAAAGCTTTGAAGCGATTCTATAAAAAAGATAGTTGTCTTGTTGATATGGTACCTGGAGTTAAACAAGATAATGGGGGGCATCATGTTGGAGAACGTGCGATTGTATTTCGCCTGGCACATTATATGCAGAATATTATGGATAAAATGCCAGTGTTTAAAGGTTATGTACTCGATTGTGAATATAATCGAGACGGAACAGATATTAAAAAATTGCAGGAGAAGTGTGTATATCCTGATGTCATTATTCACCAGCGCCAGAATAATGAAAATAATTTGCTTGTGATGGAAGTTAAGACATACTGGAATAATGATACCGGACAAGACATGAAGAAAATTGAGAAGTTTATGGATCCAGATGGAAACTATAAATATAAGTTTGGAGTAAGCCTTATTATCGAAAGGCAAAGAGAAAAAATGTCATTCGAGGTTTTGAGTGAAAGTGACAATTTGTGTTTGTAGGGGCCGCGAGCAAGCAGGCGTTAGTGTTGTAAGCGGATATAGGGGATGAAATATGGAGTATACAAAAATTAGAAACATCAATGAGTATAGTAGTGAAAGTATTAGCCCAATGAAAACACCGGGTACAATGTTTGAATTATATAGTGTGCCTATTTATGATACGGGACATCCAGAATATTTGCGAGGGGAAGAAATTGCGTCTAATAAAGTAATTGTAAAAAAAGATGATGTACTTCTTTGCAAGATCAATCCGCGAATCAATCGTGTGTGGGTTGTGGCAGATGAATCGCCATATCAGAATATTGCATCTTCGGAATGGATTGTTATAAGAAATTCTGAGTATAATCCAGAATTTCTTGCTTGGTATTTTCGTAGCCCTCAATTCAAACTGCTTATGACAAGTGAAGTTACAGGTATTGGCGGTTCTCTTACGAGAGCACAGCCTAGGGCAGTTGCAGAATATCCAGTTCCAGTGTTAAATCGGGAAAAACAGGATAAAATTGTAAAGATATTAAATGGTGTCAATCATATAATAAAAGCTTATCAAAAGGAAATTGAGAAATTAGATGAACTTATCAAAGCTCGATTTATCGAACTGTTCGGCGACCCCAAGCAGAACCCGAAAGGCTATCCGGTTAAGAAATTCGATGAAATTAGCGTACTCATTACCGATGGAGAGCACGCAACTCCCCGCCGTACTGATAAGGGCATCTATCTATTGTCCGCTCGCAATATCTTGAATCACGCACTTCAGTTAGACGATGTGGACTATATTGACGAAGAAGAGTATACTCGCATCGCTCATCGCGTCGTGCCGCAGGCAGGAGACGTACTCATTTCTTGCTCTGGAAGTATTGGAAGGTGTTGTGTTGTACCAGAAGAATTGCGGTTCCAAATGGTTCGGAGCGCTGCATTAATTCGATTTGATGATACAATCAAGCCCGTTTTTGCAGAATGGCTTATAACCTCCGATGAATTACAGCGACAGATTTCTATGTCAGCGACACAATCTTCGCAGGCAAATCTGTTCCAAGGTAAAATAAGAAAACTGCGTGGATATGTGCCACCGTTGGAGCTGCAGGAGCAGTTCGCGGCCTTCGTCGAACAGACCGACAAATCAAAAGCTGCCGTTCAGGCGGCGCTTGATAAAACGCAGCTATTATTCGATAGTCTTATGCAGAAGTATTTTGGTTGAATGGGAGGGGTTAAATGGCAAAAATAACGGTGTACCATGGAGGGTATCAGCCAGTCAAACACCCGGAAATCCGAGTGGGACGGAATACAAAAGATTTTGGAGTGGGATTTTACTGCACGATTATCAAGGAACAGGCGCAGCGCTGGGCGAAGCGTTATGCAACCAAGATCGTATCCATATATGATGTGCGGCTGGATTTTGATGATCCTGATTTAAAAATAAAAGAGTTTCGGGACATGACAGATGAATGGCTGGATTTTATTATTTCCTGCAGAGCCGGAACAAGTCATGATTATGATATTGTGATCGGAGCAATGGCGGACGACCAGATTTATAACTTTATTTCCGATTATATGGACGGAGTATTGACAAGAGAGCAGTTCTGGGTACTGGCAAAATTTAAATATCCGACGCATCAGATCAATTTCTGTTCAGAAAAAGCGTTAAAATGTCTGGAATATCGAGTATATGAGGAGGTGAAGGAGTAATGGAGCAAGGGCGTGAAAGCCGGAAAGATAATGATTTGTTTTTTACCTGTGCATTGATCGATTATATTGCCAGAAAAACAAAGAATACCAGGGCTGTGGTTGTAAATGCTCTTGGAAAAGAACGTTTAGAAAGAATCTACGAGCTGGCAGATGTTTACCATTGTGATAATATTGATCGGGTAAGTGACGATTTCATAGAAGAGGCGGGGATTCAACCAGGGACGTTTGATAATGTGGCGGATTGTAAGTATGCGATTCCGTCCCATTGGGATATTGGAAAAGTATATAAACGGCTGATCAAGCAGGTGGCGGAAGAAGAGCAGATCAGCGTCATCGAAGCGTTGATAAAGGTATATAATTCATTCCTCAGTCCAAAGATTGATGATTATAACAGCAGCATGTACTATGAGAATCCATCGTATTTGTTTGAATGCTACAGAGAAAATAAAGTAATCTAAAACATAGAGTTCGGTGGGCGGAAAGCCGGTGCAGGATGATGGTACACAGACGAAAGGAGTGTTTCATCATGGAGGAAAAGCTGGTCTTGATTCTCAACGAAATGGCAGAGTATCTGAGCATTACACAAATGAAAAAGTTACAGGAGGTGCTGCTGAAAAATCTTTCGGAGAACGAAGCTCCGAAGGCAGAGATCAGCAACACAGAATATCTGAAACTGTTTCTTGATGCGAAAAAGATTGAAGGCTGTTCGGAGCGGACACTGCAATATTATCGGGTGACGGCGGAGCGCTTTTTCCAGAGCGTTTTAACGCCGGTTCGGAAGATTACCACGGAGGAGATTCGAGCGTATCTTGCGGATTATCAGAAGATTAATGGCTGTGGCAAGGTGACGGTGGACAATATCCGTCGGAATCTTTCCAGTTTCTTTTCCTGGCTGGAGGAAGAAGATTATCTTTTGAAAAGTCCCATGCGGAGGATTCATAAGATTAAGACGAAGCAGCAGGTTAAAGAGATTATATCCGATGAGGCCATTGAGCTGTTAAGAGATCATTGTGCCTGTATGAGGGATTTATCCATGATCGATCTGTTGTATTCTACGGGGATTCGTGTGGGGGAACTGGTGAATCTGAATATTTCCGATGTGGATTTTGAAGCCCGTGAATGTGTGGTGTTTGGCAAGGGCGACAAAGAGCGCAGGGTATACTTTGATGCAAAAGCAAAGCTACACCTCCAGAACTACTTATCCAGTCGATCTGACAACAATCCGGCGCTGTTTGTAACGCTAGATGCACCTCATGACCGTTTGAAAATCAGCGGAGTGGAGATCCGACTCCGGGAATTGGGACGGAAGATCAATCTTCATAAAATTCATCCCCATAAGTTCCGGCGTACAATGGCGACTAGAGCAATTGATAAAGGAATGCCAATCGAACAGGTACAGAAGATTCTGGGACATTCCCAGATCGATACCACAATGCAATATGCAATGGTAAATCAAACCAATGTAAAAACATCCCATCAGAAATTCATTGCGTAAGGAGGATTTGTGTTTGTAGAGGTGGGACAATGGAATATTTGATGTTAAAAGAAGTTTGTAGCATCAACATGGGACAGTCACCAAGTTCAAATAGTTATAATGACAAAGGAGAGGGAGTTCCTTTTTTTCAAGGAAATGCAGATTTTGGTGAACGTTATCCTGTGACAAGAAAGTGGTGTTCAGAACCAACAAAAATGGCGGCAGCAGGAGATATTTTGATTTCAGTAAGAGCGCCGATTGGTGCAATGAATTATGCGAAAGAAGATTGTTGTATAGGACGTGGTTTAGCTGCATTGACACCAGATAAATCTAAGGTTTCTACAGAATTTATTTTTTGGCTACTCAGAGGTAAAGACGTAGAACTAAATAATAAAGGAACGGGAAGTACATTTAAGGCGATTAGCAGAAAAGTATTAGAAGAAACTTTAGTACCAGATATTTCATTAGAAAAACAACTGGAATATTCCAGTATACTTGAGAAAATTTATGGAATTATCCAGGCAAGAAAAAAAGAAATAAAGAGATTAGATGAACTTATCAAAGCTCGATTTGTTGAGATGTTTGGGAATCCTGTTGAGAATCCATTAGGTTGGCCAGTTAAAAAATTGAAAGAATTATCAGTTCAAATAAATAGTGGAAATACTCCTAAAGGCGGGGCAGCAGTTTATGTGAATAAAGGTATAATTTTTTTTAGAAGCCAAAATGTTTGGAAAGATAGATTGGAAATGGATGATATTGCCTATATAGATGTTGGTACTCACGAAAAGATGAAACGCAGTAGTTTAAAACATGGCGATATTCTTATGACAAAAACAGGACGAATAAATACTGAAAATAGTTCTCTTGGTAGGGCTGCTTTGTATTTAGGTGAAGATGATGCAGCCAATGTTAACGGACATGTATATTTTATTCGTTTAAAGCCAGAGGTGAATAATCAATTTATTCTTAGGATATTAGTGTCAAATGAATATCGTGATTTGATTAGAAGCGTATGTGTTGGCGGAATTGATAAAAGGCAGCTTAACAAAGAGCATATTGAAGAGTTTCCTATTATCTGTCCACCGATGGATATGATTGAAAATTATGTCGCGTTTAGTGATCAAGTCAACAAATCAAAATTGCCATTGATTAAACAATCTACCTTACAAAACATATGACAAAATACTTTGTTAGAGTTATAGTTGATAAAAAGAAAATGCAGATAAAGTAAAAACTTTGGCAGCATTTAATCTGCCGGGCCGGCGTGAAATGACTTGATGTGAAAGAAAGTGCCAGCATTTATTTGCCGGTAACATAACCTTTTTTAACGGCTAAAAACCATTGGGGAGGTGGGGATATACATATGACGAATTTCGATTTCCTGAAAAACGAGAAGAAATTCGATGGGTTTGCGGATGCGGCCATTGCGGCGGAGCGGATTCTGCCCATTGATTATACGGCATCGATTCTGAACTGCCGCCGGGCGATGGAAGCAGCGATCAAGTGGATGTATTCGGTGGACAGGGTGCTGGTGAAGCCTTGGGATGATAAATTGGTTAGTCTGATGAATACCGACGAGTTTCGGGATATTGTGGATGAGGATCTGCGGCGGCGGATGGATTATATCCGGAAGAGCGGAAACACGGCAGCTCATGGAGGGCGGAAAATCTCCAAAGAGCAGGCCGTGCTTTGCCTGGAGAATCTATATATTTTCATGGATTTTGTCGCGTACTGTTATGCGGATCAGTATTCGGAAGGGGCGTTTGATCCGGCACTGTTAGAAGAAAAGCCGGTAGAGCCGGTGATTCCGCCGGAAACGGAGCTGAAGCTGGACGAGCTGATGAAGGAGAACGCAGCGCTCCGGGAGCAGCTGACAAATCGACGTGAGGAACAGCAGCAGACGTATGTGCCGAAGCCTCTGGATATTTCCGAGTATAAGACCAGGAAGCTTTATATTGATTCCATGCTGGACGAGGCTGGCTGGATCGAGGGGAAGAACTGGCTCAATGAGTATAAAATTCCGGGGATGCAGAACAGTTCGGAGGTGGGATTTGCCGATTATGTGCTGCTGGGAGACGATGGCAGAGTGCTGGCAGTGATCGAGGCCAAGCGTACCTGTGTGGATGTTTCCAAGGGCAGACAGCAGGTGAAGCTGTATGCAGATCTCATTGAGAAGATGCAGGGACGCAGACCGGTGGAGTTTTTGACGAATGGATTTGAGACAAGGATCATTGACGGGCAGTATCCGGAGCGGAGAGTGGCAGCCATGTATTCCAAGCGGGATCTGGAAAAGCTGTTTAATCTGCGGAAAATGCGGTCGAGTTTATCTTATATTACGGTGGATAAATCCATCGCGGGCCGCTATTATCAGGAGGCGGCGGTCAAGGCGGTGTGTGACAGCTTTGGAAAAAAGAACCGCCGCAAGGCGTTACTGGTAATGGCGACCGGTTCCGGAAAAACACGTACCGTCATTGCGCTGGTAAAGGTTCTGCTGGAACAGGGCTGGGTGAAAAACGTACTGTTTCTGGCGGACCGAAATTCCCTCGTTACACAGGCAAAACGAAGCTTTGTGAATCTGCTGCCGGATCTTTCCGTAACAAATCTCTGCGAAGAAAAAGAAAATTATGGGGCACACTGTGTATTCTCCACCTATCAGACCATGATGAACTGCATTGATGCGGTTCGTGATGAGGAGGGAAAGCTGTTTACCTGTGGACATTTCGACCTGGTGATCTGTGATGAAGCACACCGTTCGATCTACAACAAATACCGTGATATTTTCCGATATTTTGATGCGCCGCTGGTGGGGCTGACGGCAACGCCGAAGGATGAGATCGACAAGAATACCTATGAGATTTTTGAACTGGAAAATGGGGTTCCGACTTATGGCTACGAGCTGGCTCAGGCGGTACAGGACGGATTTCTGGTTGATTTTCTGTCGGTGGAAACAACCCTGAAATTTATTCAGCAGGGGATCGTATATGATGAGCTTTCGGAAGAGGATAAGGAAGTTTATGAGGGAACCTTTGTGGATGAGAACGGGGAACTGCCGGAACGGATCGGTTCGTCTGCCCTGAATGAGTGGATCTTCAATGCTGACACCATTCGGGAGGTTCTGCATGTGCTCATGAGGGACGGACTGAAAATTGATTATGGAAATAAGATCGGAAAGACCATTATCTTTGCGAAAAATCATGCGCATGCGGAGAAGATTCTGGAGGTATTCGGGAAGGAGTATCCGAATCTGAACGGGTATGCGAAAGTGATCGATAATTATATCAATTATGCACAGAGTGCAATCGATGAGTTTTCGGATCCTGGTAAACTGCCGCAGATCGCTATTTCCGTTGATATGCTGGACACGGGAATCGATGTGCCGGAGGTTCTGAATCTGGTATTCTTCAAAAAAGTGATGAGTAAGGCAAAGTTCTGGCAGATGATCGGGCGCGGAACCCGCCTTTGTCCGGAGCTTCTGGACGGGGAGGACAAAAAGAAGTTTTATATCTTTGATTTCTGCGGAAATTTTGAGTTTTTCCGCATGAATAAAGGAAAACCTACTGCTAATATGATTGCGCTGCAGGGAGCCATTTTCAGCCTGGAGTTTGAGATTTCCTATAAGTTACAGGATTTGCAGTATCAGACGAAACGCCTGACGGCATATCGTGACAGGCTGGTGTCGCACATGGCAGGAAAGGTACAGGAACTGAACCGGGAGAATTTTGCAGTCCGCCAGCACTTAAAGTATGTGGAGCGGTATGCGGAAAAGAAGAATTATCAGACACTGACGTTTGAAGATACGCAGATGATCCGCCAGGAACTTGCTCCGCTCATTGAACCGGAACAGTACGATGCGAAGGCACTGCGGTTTGATGCGCTGATGTATGGGATTGAACTGGCTTATCTGGCAGGAAAGAACTACAGCCGGGGGCGTCATGAGCTGATGAAAAAGGCAGCTGCCATTGCCGGAATAGCCAATGTTCCGGAGATTATGGCGCAGTCGGAGCTGATCGGGCAGATTCTTCATACTGATTATGTGGAGAAGGCTGGAATCGAAGAGTTTGAACATATCCGGGAAAATCTTCGTGACCTGATCAAGTATCTTCCGGTGGAGCACCGGAGGTTTGATATCGATATAGATGACGAAATCCTTTCGTCGGAGTGGAAGGGGGCGGAGCTGGAAAACGATGATCTGAAAGCATATAAGGCGAAAGCAGAATATTATGTACGCCAGCATCAGGACAATGCAGTGATTGCCAAGTTAAAGAACAATGTTCCTCTGAAGGAGGCAGATGTGAAGGAGCTTGAAAAAATCCTGTGGAGCGAAGTCGGCACAAAGCAGGATTATGAAGCGGAGTATGGACAGAAGCCGCTGGGAGAGTTTGTCCGTGAAATTGTCGGGCTGGACATGGCGGCTGCGAAGGAGGCGTTTTCTGCCTATCTGGACGAGACAAGGCTGGACAGCCGGCAAATTTATTTTGTGAATCAGATTGTTGAGTTTATTGTGCATAATGGAATGATGAAGGATCTGTCGGTTCTCCAGGAGCTGCCCTTTACGGAACAGGGAAGTATTATTGATGTATTTACTGATCTGAGCGTATGGCAGGGGATCAGGAGCGTGATCGACCGGATCAATGCCAACGCATCGGCAGCATAAAATCAGTAAAATATAAGACAAATGCTCCTGACCGCAATGGCCGGGAGCATTGTTTTGTCACAGGAAACGAATTGGTTTGCCTGTCCGTTTACTTCTGTGTTGTTTCGATATCCATATTTTCCGGCAGTACCAGGCTCAGGATCACTGCCATGACAAAGACCACGGCCACGCAGTTGGCGGAGAAAACATCCTGGATCACCTGAGGGAAGATGTGCCAGATCTCCGCTTCGCTGGCGGAGGTGAAGCCGATGCCGACAGCCAGAGACAGGGCAGCGATGGTAATGTTGCGCTGGTTAAAGCCGGCCTTGGCAAGCATCTGGATTCCGCTGACCAGAATGGTTCCGAACATCATTAAGGTACAGCCGCCGAGAACGGATTCGGGGAGGCTGGCGAAGAAGTTGCCGATGGGCGGAAGAAGTCCGGCCAGGATCATAGCGGCGGCGCCGGTCATAATGGTGAACCGGTTTACGACCTTCGTCATGTTGACCAGTCCCACGTTCTGGCTGAAGGAGGTTAAGGGCGGGCAGCCAAACAGAGAGGAGAGGGCGCTGGAGAAGCCGTCGCAGGCCAGAGAGCCGGTGATCTCATGATCCTCGATCTCCCGGTTCAGACCGCCGGAGACCATGGCAGTGGTGTCACCGATGGTTTCCGCTGCCGATACCAGAAAGATGATGGTGACGGAAGCGATGGCACCGGGATGAAACTCAGGCGTATAAGGAAGCAGATGAGGGAAGGCGATCAGTCCGCCGGAGAAGATCTGGGAGAAATCGACCCGCCCCATGATAATGGCAGCAACATAGCCCACGACCAGTCCTGCCAGAACCGACAGCTGCTTCAGATAGCCCCTGGCAAAGATATTAAATAAGAGGCAGGTAAGCAGCGTAATGGAGCCGAGGATCAGGTTCTGGGCGGAGCCGAAGTCTTCTGCATAGCCGCCGCCGAAGGATCTTGTTCCGACGGTGAAGAGGGAATAGCCGATGGCTGTTACCACGGAAGCCGCCACCACCGGGGTGATGATTTTCTTCCAGTACCGGGCGAGAAGTCCGAGGACGCCCTCGATGATACCGCCCACTAAAACGGCCCCGATGACGGTACCATAGCCGTAGGATGCACCGATATAGCTTAAAATCGTGACAAAGGTAAAGCTGACGCCCATGACAATGGGAAGCCTTGCGCCCACCTTCCAGATGGGATAAAGCTGGATCAGGGTGGCGATTCCGGCCACAAACATGGCGTTCTGGAGCAGAATGGCGATCTGGCCGCTGCCTAAGCCTGATGCGGCACCGATCAGGGAAATAGGGGTTAAATTGGCCACAAACATCGCCAGGATGTGCTGCAGGCCGAAGGGAATTGCCTTGGCGACCGGAACCCGTCCGTCCAGGCGGTAAATGTTTCCGATGCTGCTGGATGTTTGGTTTTTCATACGTTCCTCCGTGAAAAAGAAATAAAAAAATAGGTTTCTCAGGGAAAATCCTAATTCAGTATAGCGTATCATGAGAGGAAGCGCAACGAGAAGTTTCATCAGATACGAAAAGAAATTTTTGCTTGACAAATGGAAACTGCGGTTTTATACTAAGACCAATTAGAAAAACTTAATCAAGTATCACTTTAAACCGATGATCAGGAGAAGTAGATCAGGAAAGAAATTTCAGAGAGCCGGCGGCTGGTGTGAGCCGGTATTTCGGAACAGATTGAATGGACCTGAGAGGGCGGGTCGAACGGCACATTGCTCAGTAGGCTTCGACGGGAACCTCAGCCGTTAAAAATGAGGCACATATGATGGTATGTGACAGAGTGGGCGCATAAGTGCCAATGAGGGTGGTATCGCAGAAGCATGTTAGAGGCTTTTGTCCCTGGAGAAGAGGGATGAAGGCTTTTTTTGTTTCACAGGAAAGTACGTTTCAGGAAACAAAAAACGCTCCGTTTCACAGGAAATGAGTAGTTAAGGAGGACGCCATGGTAACACCAACCTATGAAGAGACCAAACAGTATCAGAAGGATTACAGCCTGGTTCCGGTCTGCCGGGAGATCTACGCCGATGTCGTGACCCCGATCAATCTTCTTCGGAAGCTGTCGAGACTGGATAAGCATTATTATCTCCTGGAGAGTGTTGAGGGTGGAGAGCGATGGGGTCGTTATTCCTTCCTGGGCTTCCATCCGATCCTCCATGCCACCTGTAAGCAGGGCTGTGTGACCGTAAAAAGCGGGGAGATCAAAACCGTGATCCCCG
Source organism: Candidatus Paralachnospira sp. LCP21S3_A2 (assembly GCF_052118925.1). Lineage (NCBI taxonomy): Bacteria > Bacillati > Bacillota > Clostridia > Candidatus Paralachnospira > Candidatus Paralachnospira sp. LCP21S3_A2. The sequence goes on along the minus strand of NZ_JBQKGG010000002.1, from coordinate 117,841 downwards.
GTGAACCCATGGAGGTGCTGCGGGGGCTTATGAAGGAATACCGGGCGCCGCGGATCGAGGGAATGCCTTCGTTTACCGGCGGATTTGTCGGATACTTCGCCTATGAAATGTATGGTTACGCAGAAAAAAAGCTGAAGCTGAAGGAAAGTGAGTTCAATGATTTTGATCTCATGCTCTTTGACAAGGTCATCGCCTATGACCATCTCCGCCAGAAGATCTGTGTAGTGGTCAATGCCAGAACCGAGGAGGGCGAGCAGGGCTATAATGCAGCGGTGCTGGAGATCGACAAGATCGTTCATATGATTCGTGAAACGATCCCTATGGAGCGGGAGCCGGTCACAGAAGCACCGGAGTTTACCTGTAACATGACAAAGGAAGAGTACTGCGCCATGGTGGAAAAAACCAAGGAATACATTAAAGAGGGCGATATTTTCCAGGCAGTGGTTTCCAGACGGTTTGAGGCAGATTATTCTGCCAGCCTGTTCAATGCTTACCGGGTTCTCAGGACAACCAACCCGTCGCCTTATATGTATTTTATTCAGAGCGATGATCTTCAGATCGCAGGAGCATCACCGGAGACCATGGTAAAGCTTTATGAGGGAAAGCTGACGACCTTTCCGGTGGCGGGGACGAGAAAGCGCGGCAGAACCGTCGAGGAGGATCTGGCGCTGGAGCAGGAGCTTATGGCAGACGAAAAGGAGCGGGCAGAGCACAACATGCTAGTGGATCTGGCGCGGAATGATATTGGCCGGATTGCTGAATATGGAAGCGTTCAGGTGGAGGATTATATGCGGATCCATCGGTTTTCCAAGGTGATGCACATTGCTTCGGTGGTAACGGGAACGCTGAAAAAGGGACTGGATGGCTGTGATACCGTTCCGGCGCTTCTCCCGGCAGGAACCCTTTCAGGAGCTCCCAAGTTTCGGGCCTGCCAGATCATCGACGAGCTGGAGCCGATTGCCAGAGGTGTTTACGGCGGAGCCATCGGCTACATGGATTTTTCGGGAAATCTTGATGTGTGCATCGCCATTCGGACTGCCGTTAAGAAAAATAATAAGGTTTATGTCCAGGCCGGAGCCGGAATCGTGGCAGACAGCGTTCCGGAAAAGGAATATGAGGAATGTGCCAACAAGGCGGGGGCAGTGATCGAGGCCATCCGCAGAGCCGGGGAGGTGGAAGCATGATTTTACTGATCGATAATTATGACAGCTTTTCGTATAACCTGGTCCAGCTGACCGGTTCGGTGACAGAGGAAGAGATCCGCGTGATCCGAAATGACGAGTATACAGCCGAAGAGATCGAAGCCATGGCGCCCAGCCACATCATTTTATCGCCGGGGCCGGGAAAGCCTGCAGATGCCGGCGTCTGCGAGGAGGTCGTGCAGCGTTTGACAGGAAAGATCCCGATCCTGGGTGTCTGCCTGGGGCATCAGGCCATCTGTGAGGTGTTCGGTGCGACTGTCACCTACGCAAAGGCCCTTATGCACGGAAAGCAGAGTATGGCAAGGCTGGATCTGTCGGCGCCGATCTTTCAGGGTATGAAGGAGGAGGAACCGGTGGCAAGATATCATTCCCTGGCAGCCAAAAGGGAGACGATCCCGGAATGCTTACAGGTGATTGCAGAAACCGATGACGGCGAGGTGATGGCGGTCATGCATCGGGAAGCGCCCCTCTATGGGCTGCAGTTCCATCCGGAATCGGTGCTCACACCGGACGGAAAAACGATGATGATGAACTTCTTAAAATAGGACTACAGAAGGAGAAACCAGCATGATTAAGGAAGCAATTTATGAGATCGTAAACGGAAATGATTTAAGCTATGAGATGGCGGAGCAGGTCATGGATGAGATCATGAGCGGTGAAGCGTCTCAGATCCACATGGGAGCTTTTTTGACGGGACTGCGGATGAAGGGAGAGACCATTGATGAGATTACGGCCTGCGCAGCTGGCATGCGGAAGCACTGCACCAGGCTTCTCCATGACATGGATGTTCTGGAAATCGTGGGAACCGGCGGCGACGAGGTGGGAACCTTTAATATTTCTACGATTTCCTCCATGGTCGTATCGGCGGCGGGAATCCCTGTGGCAAAGCATGGAAACCGCAGCGTATCCAGCAAATGCGGGGCGGCAGATGTGCTGGAAGCGCTTGGCGCGGACATCACGATCAGTCCGGCGAAAAGCACGAAGATCCTGGATGAGATCGGCTTCTGCTTTCTCTTTGCCCAGACGTACCACACGGCCATGCGGTTTGTGGCACCGGTTCGGAAGGAGCTGGGGATCCGTACCATCTTTAATATCTTAGGGCCGCTGGCAAACCCTGCCGGAGCCAATTATCAGCTTCTTGGCGTGTATGATGAAAAGCTGGTGGAGCCGCTGGCACAGGTGCTGTTGAAGCTTGGTGTAAAGCGTGCTATCGTGGTCCATGGACAGGACGGACTGGATGAGATCACCTTAAGCGCACCGACAACCTGCTGTGAGCTGCGGGACGGAACTCTGAAATCTTATGTACTGGAGCCGGAGCAGGTGGGTCTGAAAAAGTGCAGCCTGAACGAGCTGATCGGCGGAGATCCTGAGGAGAATGCGGCCATTGCCATGTCGATCTTAAACGGAGAGAAGGGGCCGAAGCGTGACGCGGTGGTATTAAATTCGGCGGCCTGCATTTATATGGTAAGGGACGGAATCACTCTGACAGATGCGGTGAAAGAGGCCGAGGAGATACTGGACAACGGAAGGGCAAGGGTGCAGCTTGAAAAATATGTGGCCCTTTCCAGAGAATAGGAGAACGTGATGACAAAGATTCTTGATACCCTGGCCGCATGCACAAGAGCGCGTGTGGAACAGGAAAAATTACAGGTAACACCGGAGCAGATGCGGGAGCGGGCCATGCTGCTTGCCGATGAGGAAAAGACCTTTCCCTTTGAGCAGGCCCTTCGGCAGCAGGACATCAACTTTATCTGTGAAGTGAAAAAGGCGTCTCCCTCCAAGGGAGTCATCGCCGAGGATTTTCCCTATCTGGAAATCGCAAGGGAGTATGAGGATGCCGGGGCAGCGTGCATTTCCGTATTGACGGAGCCGGAATATTTCATGGGCAGGAATGAATATCTGGCGGCTATCGCCGGGGAGGTCTCGATTCCTATTATCCGGAAGGATTTTACGGTTGATGAGTATATGATCTATCAGGCGAAGACGATCGGTGCGTCCTGTGTGCTTTTGATCTGCGCACTGCTTGACGAAAAAACCTTAAAGAAGTATATTGGAATCTGTGACAGCCTTGGACTTTCGGCTCTGGTGGAGGCTCATGATGAGGAAGAAATCCGCATGGCGGTTGCGGCCGGGGCGCGGATCATCGGCGTCAACAACCGGGATTTGAGAACCTTTGAGGTGGATATCCATAACAGCGAACGACTTCGCTGCCTGGTGCCGGAGAAGATCTTATTTGTGGCAGAGAGCGGGATCAGGACGGCGGCAGATATCCAGGTGCTGCGGGAGGCAAAGGTCAACGGCGTGCTCATCGGTGAGACCTTTATGCGCAGCAGCAATAAAAAACAGATGTTAGAGGAGCTGCGTGGATAATGACGAAGATTAAGATCTGCGGACTGAGCCGGGCAGAGGATATTCTGGCCGTGAACCGGTTAAGACCGGATTTTGCAGGCTTTGTGTTTGCAAAGAGCAGAAGGCAGGTAAGTATCGCACAGGCAGAGGTGCTAAGCGGACTGCTGATCCCGGATATCAAAGCGGTCGGCGTCTTTGTAAACGAAGATCCGGCGCTGATCGAAGCCCTCTGCGGGGAGCATATCATCGATGTGGTGCAGCTTCACGGTGATGAGGACCGCGCTTACATGGAAGCATTAAAAAAGCGGATCGACCGTCCCGTGATCCGGGCGGTGCGGGTTCGGAGTAAGGAGCAGGTTTTGGAGGCTCAGACGCTTCCCTGCGAGTATCTGCTTCTGGATACTTATACAAAGGATGTCTACGGAGGAAGCGGGGAGCGGTTTGATTTAAGCCTGATCCCGGAGCTTACAAAGCCGTTTTTCCTGGCAGGCGGTCTGACCAGGGAAAATGTAACGGCAGTTATACAGAAAGCAAAGCCTTATGGCGTGGATGTTTCCAGCAGTCTGGAGACGGACGGATATAAGGATAAGGAAAAGATGACCGCTTTTATGCAGGCGGCAAGAACAGGAGGAAACCAATGAAGGCAGGCAGATATGGCAGATACGGCGGCCAGTATATTCCCGAAACGCTGATGAATGCAGTTCAAGAGCTGGATCAGGCATATGAGCATTATAAGAATGATCCGGAGTTTCAGAAAGAACTGGATGATCTGTATAAAAATTATGCAGGACGTCCGTCGCTTCTTTATTATGCAGAGAAGATGACAAAGGATCTTGGCGGAGCGAAGATCTATTTAAAGCGAGAGGATCTGAATCATACCGGTTCTCATAAGATCAACAATGTGCTGGGACAGGCGCTTCTGGCCAAGAAGATGGGAAAGACCAGGATCATCGCCGAGACAGGAGCCGGACAGCATGGCGTGGCGGCGGCGACAGCAGCGGCGCTTATGGGCATGGAATGTGAGATCTACATGGGTAAGGAGGACACGGAGCGGCAGGCGCTCAACGTGTTCCGTATGGAGCTTCTTGGTGCGAAGGTGCACCCGGTTACCAGCGGCACCATGACGCTGAAGGATGCCGTCAACGAGGCCATGAGAGAGTGGACAAGACGGGTGGATGATACACTGTATGTGCTGGGTTCCGTTATGGGGCCTCATCCCTTTCCCATGATCGTCCGTGATTTCCAGAAGATCATCGGAAAAGAGATCAAGGCACAGATACTGGAGAAGGAGGGACGTCTTCCTGATGCAGTGATTGCCTGCGTTGGCGGTGGCAGCAATGCCATGGGAGCGTTTTATGAGTTTATTCCCGATGAATCGGTGAAGCTGATCGGTTGTGAGGCAGCAGGCCTCGGTGTGGATAATCCCAAGAATGCGGCAACGGTGGCAAACGGAAGCGTTGGAATCTTTCATGGGATGAAATCGCTGTTCTGCCAGGATAAGTACGGACAGATCGCACCGGTGTATTCCATTTCCGCGGGTCTGGATTATCCGGGAATCGGGCCGGAGCATGCCATGTTAAACGAGACGGGACGTGCCCGGTATGTGCCCATCACGGATGAGGAGGCGGTAAGCGCCTTTGAATATCTTTCCAGAACCGAGGGTATTATTCCGGCTATCGAGAGTGCCCATGCGGTTGCATATGCAAGAAAGCTGGCGCCGGAAATGAGTAAGGATCAGATCATAGTTGTAAATATCTCCGGCCGCGGCGATAAAGATGTGGCTGCCATTGCAAGATACAGGGGGGTTGAACTTTATGAGTAGAATCGGAAACGCATTTAAAAACGGAAAAGCCTTTATTCCTTTTGTGACCGGCGGCGATCCCAGCCTGGATGTCACCGAACAGCTCATCTATGCCATGACAGAGGCAGGCGCAGACCTGATCGAGATCGGCGTTCCCTTTTCGGATCCGGTAGCAGAGGGCGTTGTGATCCAGAATGCCAATGAACGGGCGCTGGCTGCAGGATGTACCACAGACAAGCTTTTTGACCTGGTGGCAAAGGTGCGGAAAACCGTGGAGATTCCCATAGTATTTTTAACATATGTGAATCCTATTTATACCTATGGAAAAGAAGCCTTCCTGAAAAAATGCCGGGAGTGTGGGCTGGACGGTCTTATCGTACCGGATCTTCCGTATGAGGAAAAGGGAGAGATCCTTCCGGAATGTGAGAAATATGGCGTGGATCTGATCTCTCTGGTAGCACCCACTTCTCATGAACGGGTAAAGCTGATCGCCAGGGAAGCGCAGGGATTCCTGTACTGTGTATCCTCCCTCGGTGTTACCGGCGTGAGAAGCGAGATCCGCACGGATATTGGCGAGATGGTGAGCCTGGCAAAGTCGGTTTCCGGCGTGCCCTGCGCGGTAGGATTTGGAATTTCCACCCCGGAGCAGGCAAAGAAAATGGCGGAAGTTTCCGATGGAGCCATTGTGGGAAGCGCTATTGTGAAGATCGTGGCTGAGCATGGAGCAGATGCCGTCCCCTATGTGGCGGATTATGTGAAGCGCATGAAGGAAGCCGTCAGGGAAATCTAAAAGTTTTATGAAACGGACAGGAATGCTTGACGACATTGTAAAAACTGTGTAAAATTTCTGATTGAGAATGGAAAGGCAGGTCTTTTACAATGGAGAAAAAAATGCTCTTTGTCTTTAATCCGCAGTCCGGAAAGGCGCAGATCAAGACAAAGCTCATGGATATTTTAGATGTGTTTATCAAAGCCGGTTATCAGGTGGAGGTTCATGTGACTCAGCGCGCTCTTGATGCAAAGCGTGTCGTGGAAGAGCGGGGCGGTGAAAAGGATCTTGTGGTCGGAAGCGGCGGTGACGGAACGTTGAATGAGGTGATCTCCGGGGTCATGGGAATGGAGAAAAAGCCGATGATCGGCTATATTCCGGCCGGAACCACCTGTGATTTTGCAGCTACCCACCGGATTCCGAGAGATATGGTAAAGGCAGCGGAGAATATCGTTCTGGGGACAGCCTGTCCCATTGATATCGGCAGATTTAATGAACGGTATTTCGATTATGTAGCAGCGTTCGGGGCCTTTATTGATGTGCCGTATAAGACACCGAGAGAATTAAAGGCGGTACTCGGTCATCCGGCTTATATTATTGAGGGAGCCAAAAGCATCGGAGGCATTAAGGCACGTCATATCGTCATGGAGGCTGATGAGGAGCGCTATGAAGGGGATGTGCTGGTGGGCATGGTCAGCAATGCCAATCAGATTGCCGGGTTCAAGGGACTGAACGGAAAGCATGTGGGACTGGATGATGGGAAGTTTGAGGTGCTTCTGGTGGAAAATCCTCAGAATATCCTTCAGCTTCCCGATGTGATCACCAGTCTTTTGCAGAATGGGCACAAGTCCAGGCTGGTCCGTCATTTTTCAGCATCAAAGGTGAAGTTTCATTTTGCGGAACCGGTGGAATGGACGCTGGACGGCGAGTTTGGAGGAAAGCGGCAGGAAGTGGTGATTGAGAACTGCTGCAAGGCAGTTCAGATTATGAAAATGACCCATTCCCGCCCGAAAAAGACCGGAGCTGTCAAAAAAGGACAGGAAAATCCAGGAAAGTAAAAAAAGTGCTTTACATTTGCCGAAAAAGGTAGTATACTGATATTTCAATATGGGATATTTTGCGAAAGGACGATGGCAAGTGGAAAAAGCAGCGGAAAAAGCAAAATTTACAGAGCAGTTACAGAAGCTTGTAGAACTTGGGAAGAATAAAAAGTCCACCCTCGATATGAATGACATCAACGACGCCTTTACGGGAGTCGAGCTGTCTGTGGAACAGATCGAGGATATTATCACCTATCTCGAAAGCAAGGGGATCGATGTCTTACGTGTAATGAATGATGAACTGGCCATTGATGATGACATGGTCCTGGGCACGGATGAAGACGGGTTTTCTCCTGAAGAGGAAGACGAAGAGGATATTGATTTAGACGCCATTGATCTTCTTGATGGTGTCGGAACGGAAGATCCGGTCAGAATGTATTTAAAAGAGATCGGAACAGTTCCGCTTCTGACGGCGGAAGAAGAATTAAAGCTGGCGAAGAGAAAGGCAGAGGGAGATCAGGTCGCAAAAGAGCGGCTGATCGAGGCAAACCTCCGTCTTGTGGTAAGTATCGCGAAGCGTTATACAGGCCGTGGGATGAGCTTTCTGGATCTTGTTCAGGAGGGCAATCTGGGCCTGATCAAGGGCGTTGAGAAATTCGATTATACAAAAGGGTATAAGCTGAGTACCTACGCGACCTGGTGGATCCGCCAGTCGGTAACGAGAGCGCTTGCTGATCAGGCGCGAACGATCCGTGTGCCGGTACATATGGTGGAGACTATCAATAAGATGTCCAAGATGCAGCGGAAGCTGACTTTGGAGCTGGGCTATGAGCCCTCGGTGTCAGAGCTGGCGGAGGCGCTGGACATGACGGAAGAAAAGGTTATGGAGATCATGCAGATCGCCAGAGAGCCTGCCTCCCTGGAAACTCCCATCGGGGAAGAGGATGATTCCAACCTGGGTGATTTCGTTGCGGACAGCAATGCGGTAACGCCAGAGGGAAATGTGGAATCGGTTATGCTCCGGGAGCATATTGATTCTCTTCTGGAGGATCTGAAGGAGCGGGAACGTCAGGTCATTGTACTCCGGTTTGGTCTGGAGGATGGTCATCCGAGAACCCTGGAGGAAGTCGGGAAGGAATTCAATGTAACAAGAGAGCGAATCCGCCAGATCGAGGCGAAAGCGCTCCGGAAACTTCGAAATCCGGTTCGCAGCAAACGGATCCGTGATTTCCTGTAAAACGCGAAGTAAATGAAAAACGGGCTGTCTGCGAAAGCAGGCAGCTTTTGTAATTCAGGGAAAGGAGGAATCATGGCAGGGCAGAGAAATTATCAGAAAGAGCTGGACCGTTTGACGGAAAGCCTGGAACGGGAGGGGAAAAAGCCCCGTCTGTTTCTGCATAGCTGCTGTGCGCCCTGTTCCAGTTATGTCCTGGAATATTTGAGCAGGTATTTTTCCGTCACGGTATTTTATTATAATCCAAACATCAGCCCGGAGGAGGAATACCGGAAACGGGTGGAGGAACAGAAGCGTCTGATCCGTGCGTTTTCCTCTGAGATCGATGGCGCTCAGATCGACTTCCGGGAAGGAATTTATGATCCGGAGACCTTTTATGCCATGGCGAAAGGACTGGAAGACGTTCCGGAGGGCGGAGACCGCTGCTTCCAATGTTACGAGCTTCGGCTCCGGGAGGCTGCGAGTCTGGCAAAAGCGGGAGACTATGATTATTTCTGTACAACACTTTCCATCAGTCCTATGAAGAATGCGGAAAAGCTCATGGAAATCGGAGAACGTCTGGCAGAGGAATACGGCGTGTCCTATCTGCCGTCCAACTTTAAAAAGAAGAACGGTTATAAGCGTTCGGTTGAGCTGTCGGCTCAGTACGGCCTGTACCGCCAGGATTACTGCGGCTGCGTGTTTTCCAGGAGAGAGAGCGAGGCACGCCGGAGGGAGCGGGAGCGCATTGAAAAAAGTACAGAGGCCGGGTTAAAAAGTCTTTACACCGGCGAGGAAAAGCGATAAACTAATAATAGTGTCTTTTTCTATTTTATTTCACAGGAAATGAATGACAGAAGCACCAGAATGTGCCGAGGCACATGAATGAGGAAAATTATTTAGGAGGATGCAGCAAAATGAAAGTATTGATTGTAAACTGCGGAAGTTCTTCCCTGAAGTATCAGGTTATCGACTCCGAAAGCGAGCAGGTACTGGCAAAGGGTCTCTGTGAGAGAATCGGTATCGATGGCCGTCTGATCTATCAGCCCACCGGTGGGGAAAAGGAAGTAACCGAAGCTCCCATGCCGTCTCATACCGAGGCGATCCAGATGGTTCTGGATGCTCTGGTAAACGAGAAGACCGGTATCTTAAAGTCTCTGGCAGAGGTAGATGCCATCGGACACCGTGTTCTGCACGGCGGCGCAAAGATCACAGAATCCTGTGTGATCAATGATGAAGTGCTGAAGGTGATCGAGGAGTGCTGTGACCTTGGACCGCTCCATAATCCCGCAAACTTAAAGGGAATCTATGCATGCCAGAAGCTGATGCCCGGCAAGCCCAACGTAGCAGTATTTGATACCGCTTTCCATCAGAGTATGCCCACCAAGGCATTTATGTATGGTATCCCCTATGAATATTATGAGAAGTACCATATCCGTAAATACGGCTTCCACGGAACCTCTCACAGCTTTGTTTCCAAGGAGACCATCAAGTTCCTGAACCTGGATCCCAATAACTCCAAGGTAATCGTATGCCACCTGGGCAACGGTTCTTCCATCAGTGCCGTTAAGGACAGCAAGTGCGTGGATACCAGCATGGGCTTAACTCCACTGGAGGGCCTTGTAATGGGAACCCGTTCCGGTGATATTGATCCTGCTGTTGTTGAGTATATCTGCAACAAAGAAGGCAAGACTGTCAGCGAAGTACTGAACATGCTCAACAAGAAGTCCGGTGTTTACGGTCTGACCAAGGGCCTGTCCAGCGATTTCCGTGATCTGGAAGCAGCCATGAGTGACGGAAACCAGCTTGCTGCTGATGCCATCGAAATCTTCTGCTACCGTGTAGCAAAGACTGTTGGTTCTTATGTAGCAGCCATGAACGGTGTAGATGCCATCGCATTTACCGCCGGAATCGGCGAGAACGCTCCTCTGATCCGTGAGAAGGTATGTGAGTATCTTGGATACCTCGGCATCAAGATCGATGCTTCCAAGAACAACTGTCGCGGTAAGGAAGTTGTAATTTCCACAGACGATTCTGCAAAGCTGGTAGCAGTTGTTCCTACCAACGAAGAAATCGCCATCATGAGAGAGACCGTTGCTCTGGTTTAAGCAATTGGTTTAACAGGAAGTAAATAAGAACGAATCCTGCGCACAGGATTCTCTGCCTGCGGCGGAGTGTGAAGAGATGATCTTTCACTTCGCCGCAGTATGATTTATGGGCGAAAAAAGTCTTTTCAGGGCGGAGATCGTCTTAGAAAGACGAATGGATTGTATCAAAACAGATCTGTGATAAAATAAGAAAAATCTAACATTCATTTCTAACAATTCTATTCAATTCAAATGTTCCCGTCCATCTCATTTCCGGGAACAAAAACAGGAGGAAGTATGCAAAAACTGAAAACACGAAAAAAGCAGGGAACTCTTTGTCTTGCACTGATGCTGACGACTGTACTGCTGACCATGGCACTGGCAATCCGCGCCAGGGCGTATGGCGCGGTGTCTGATGTGACGGGGTATGCACCGGGAGGATGGAAGATCCATCACACAGACGGTCATATCCAGTCCAGTCCGCCGGGAATGATCTTTCTGGATGCAGATACAGGAGAATGGCTGTTTTGCCTGCAGCCCCATGTGGATCGGGTAGGCGGTCTGCACAGTACGAAAACGGATCTGGCGGATTATCTGGGAGACCGGGAACTGGCAAAGCGGCTTTCGCTGATTGCCTGCTTCAGTATGAATTCCGACTGGGGATATGATGGCTGGGCGGTAGGTCAGTCCATGATCTGGCAGCTTTTAACTCAGAGGAACGGAGAAACAGGAGAACAATATCTGATCACACCGGGAATCCCGAACCGGGAGGTGCTTCAAACGTATTATGACAGTGTGAATCAAAAGGTGGAACAGTATCTGAAGGTGCCATCGTTTGATCGCAGCACGATTACCGTGGAAGCGGGTCAGGCAGTTAGCATAACGGATGAAAACGGAGTATTAGAGGATATGGAGATCGTGAAAACAGAGGGGCCGGCAACAGTTTCTCAAAACGGAAACCAACTGCGGATTGAAGCCAGGGGAACGGAGGCCGCGGAAGCATCGGTACAGCTCAGAAAACCGCTGCCGGGTGGAACGATGGGCCAGAGCTTTGTTTATTCCGACGGAACACTTCAGGATCTGATGACCTGCGGCTTTTATGAACCGTTATCTGCATCCCTCCGGATTACCATTACGCCGGCTGTAACTGAGGTGTCGTTTTCCAAACAGGATCTGACCACCGGAGCAGAGCTTCCGGGAGCAGAGCTTCAGGTGTGCGATGAAACCGGAACCGTGATCGACCGGTGGATTTCCGGAGAGGAGCCACATCTGATCAGGGGACTGATTCCGGGAAAACGTTACACTATGACGGAGTTATCTGCGCCGGACGGCTATGTGACAGCGGAGCAGATCACATTCACGGCAGAACGAAATATGGAGCCGGTGGTTATGAACGATCAGCGAACAAACATAAAAATCTGGAAAGTGGATCAGGAAACGCAGAAACCGCTGGAGGGAGCAGCCATGCAGCTTTTTAATGCGGAGGGGGATATACTGGATGAATGGATTTCCGGAGAGGAGCCGAAGCAGATCGAAAAGCTGACGGCTGGGAAACGCTACCGGATTCACGAAGCTTCTGCGCCGGATGGGTATCTGCCTACGGAGGATCGGTGGTTCACGGTTCCGGACTCAAAAGAAATCCTGGAGATCCGGATGGAGGATCCCATCCGGGAAACCGAGACAACGGAAGAAACCGAAAGCACAGAGGAGACAGAAATACCGGAGGAAACAACACCGGTTGAAGAACCACCGGAAACAGAAGCCGAGACTGAAACTGTCGGACAGACGGAGCCGGAAACCACGAAAATCGTGCCTGAAACAGAAACGTCAAAGGGAATGGTATCGGTGAAGAATGGAAACGCGAAAAGAACGGTTTCTACCGGGGATCGGATGCCGGCTGGCGTGTTCGGAACAATCTTTTTCGCTTCGGCAGTGCTGCTGGCAGTCTGCCGGATTTTGAAAAAGAGACAGTAGCAGGTTTGGGGGCTGAAAAAGCTTTCGGGGATGATTATAAGCAGAAGAAAAAACGGAAATGCCGGGAAGGCATTTCCGTCAGAAACATTCAGGTCAATTCTTAATCTTCAAGAAACAGTTTTTTGGCTTTTCGGTTTTTGCTCCGCACTCTGGCGGCTTTGACCGAGGCTTTTAAAAACTCGGGCTGGTAGACGAAAAAATAGAGAATAATCGTCAGGACGATGGCGCCCAATCCATCAACCACAGAGTGCTGTTTCAGGAAAACGGTGGACAGACAGATGGAAACGGCGATCACTGCTGATACCGGGCGGATCCATTTGTGGTCATCGGAGACAGCGCTGCTCCACCAAGCCAGATTTACACCAAGAGAAGCGAATACATGGATACTGGGGAATACATTGGTGGAAGTATCCGTTTTGTATAAAACGACGATCAGTTTTGAAAAAATATTTTTTTCTGGATTTACCGGCGGCCGCATGGTCTGTCCGTTAGGGAACAGGGTACAGATTGCCAGGCAGATGGTCATACCGATGAATAAAAAGGCGGTCATACGGTAAAATTCCTTTTTGGGCCGTTTGAACAGGAAATATGCAACAGAACCGGCCACATAGAGGAACCAGAGCAGATAAGGGACGATGAAATATTCACAGAACGGAATCCTGTCATCCAGTGCAATGTGGATATTTGTAAACGGTGTTCCGATGGTTACATGGTGTTCCAGCCAGAGAAACCAGGGGAAATAAATAAATACATAGAGAAGAACCCAGCATTGGGGATATTTTTTGAAAAAGCCTTTGATTGCCTTCACGCAGTATCGCCTTCCTCCCGTAAGGGATAACAAACTAAAATAACTTCGCCCCATTATAATACGTTTTTTTTCGGTTGGCAAGAGGATTAAAAGATTCTTAAAAAATATTTTACAGAGATTTCATCACAGGATCAGACGAAGCCTCTGCCTTTCACAACGGACAGAGATTTCGGTCTGCGGAAAACAGGACTCTCCGTCTGCATGGACCTCCAGCGGCTGATCGATCTGGAGCTGCGCTTCTTTACAGGTATAAGAACGGACCCCGTTGCAGAGCGTATGCTTTCCGGACAGAGACGCCAGAAGGATCTTGGTAAGTCCCAGGCGGGAAACACCGGAAACAATACACAGATTCAGATACCCGTCATCAGGAATGGCCGCAGGGGCAAATCGGAAACCGCCGCCCTCGAATTTCTGATTGTGAAAAGAAATAAATCGGATCCGGTGCAGCCGCATTTTCTTTATGCCGTCCAGAGTCAGAACACCGTCTGCGCTTTTGCAGAGAACGATCCGCTTGATTCCGATGAGCAGATATGCCAGTTTTCCGATGTGCAGCCGGTTCAGGGTGCCTTTCAGTTTGGTGGTAAACATATTTCGGCAGACATCGGCATCGAATCCGATCCCGGCACTGACAACGAAACGACGGTGGGACGGGTGTTCTTTCATATAGGTAAGGATCCCGTAGTCGATGTAGCGGCATTCTCCGCCATCCAGAAGCCGGTTCAGAAGCTTTTCCGGTGTTTTTGTAAGCTTCATGCCGCGGGCAAAATCGTTTCCGGAACCGCAGGGGATATAGGCGAGGGAAACGGAATGGGAAAGAGAAAGTCCGTTGACGACCTCGTTTAACGTTCCGTCGCCGCCAAGGGCAACTAATATCTTTGCCTCGGGATCCTTAAAACGGGGGGAGGAGATCTCCGCCGCCAGTTCCGCCGCATGGCCGGTATGCTCTGTCAGATAAGCGCGGTAGGGGATTTGTTTTTGTTCCAGTTTTGTCTTTAATCGGTTCCAGATTTCCAGTCCCTTTCCGGAACGGGAATTCGGGTTTACAATAAAATAGTACATAATAGGGATCGCTCCTTTGACTAAAAACGCTAAGCTTATTGTAGCATAGGTATTGAAAGATGACAAAGGAAAAAACTATAAACAGTGTGCAAAGAAAAACTTTGAAAAATTTTTCAAAAAGTGTTGACAATTAAAACAATAAAGGGTATACTACATAGGCAGTCGAAAATAAAATAAAAATTTTCAAAGCACATGGGGTCTTAGCTCAGCTGGGAGAGCATCTGCCTTACAAGCAGAGGGTCATAGGTTCGAGCCCTATAGGCCCCACTATGGCGGAATAGCTCAGTTGGCTAGAGCACACGGTTCATACCCGTGGTGTCGAGAGTTCAAATCTCCCTTCCGCTACGAATGACCTCAGGAGATTTCCTGAGGTTTTCTTTTGCCGAAAATGCTTTCTGTGCCTTGACGAAACAGAGTATCTCTAGTATAATAAGTACATTCGCGGATGTAGTTCATTGGTAGAACACCAGCTTCCCAAGCTGGATAGGCGGGTTCGATTCCCGTCATCCGCTTCATATTATGACGTCACACTGATAGCGGTGCGGCGTGAGAAAAGTCCCCGATTTCTCGGGGATTTTTCTTTGTTTTGCACCATTCCTTGTTTTTTGAATGGGTTATTTCGAGTTATAGAGCCACACATTTTTATCAAAAATAAGAATTTCTCATTTTCTGCACCATTTTCCCGGGATTGTCCTTTTCAACGAAAAATTAGAAATTGGTGCGAGCAAACATAAGTCACACGGCTTTAGAAAATGGAATAGATTAATATATACTATTCCTGGCGCTTTTTCTTTCTTTTTTGCACGATTCTTATAACTAATAACACTACTATCGTTACCGTAATTGCTATCATTACCATGGCGTAGATCTGAGAAAAATTCAAACCGGTTGAATACGAAATAAAATCGCTTACAAACAAATATAGAAGTGATGAAAAAATGTACCAGTAAAACGTAACCGAACAATCATATAGTCGCCCTCTCGCCAGCATATCTTTCTTTTCTTTGAAACCATATAGTCTAGCAGTTAACATTATGTACGACATAGATAATAGGCCCAAGACTAATGCCAATATTTTTAACCAATAACTGAAAGCTTGACCCAAGAGTTTCATAGCCTCCAGTAATTACAACAAGACAGCTTGCGACTATCCCCGCTTGAATAGCTAAACGAATGGGCTCACTCTCTATATCGTTTTTGCACTTATTTTTTACCATGTATGTTTTAGTCCTTATTTAGCTCCTCGTAGTGTCGGCTACAATACCAAACACCTTTACTATCACTGATATACGGCAATGGGAAGAACTACAAGAGCAGGGCCTTTAATAATATCTCGTAGTTCTACAGGGTTATCCATATTCTTCGGCATATTTCTACGCTGTGTCCTATTCAAAGGTAGCTTCTTAATATCATCAAAAATTTCATCCAGCTTAATACTTTGCCCTTTAGGAACTTTTCGAATAATTTTACATAATAGGTACGCCTGTCCAACAAAGCTATCTTGCACGCACCTAAAACAGTTTCCATCGAGATAAGCGACTAGAGGGTATTTTCCATTATCAAACTCAAAAACACAAGAAATTTCTTTCCCAGATTTCATCTGGCCTAATGCCAAAAAACCATTCATGGCTTCAGTAGCCTTCTCGTCCAGAATTTGTTGATTGGTATTTCTTTCAAGCGCAGTTGCCAACTCTGTAATCTTCTTGACACTGTCAGTTAACTCTTTCATTTTTGAGAAGCGAGCCGTTACCAAGACTTCCAAGAAATCGTCACGATGCAGTACATCGTAATCCGCTTCACTAAGATACTCGAAATATTTTAGTCCATCGTCTTCGTAAGATTTGAGATATTTATAAATTTTCTCAAATTTTGCCGCATCGCTAATGTGCACAGAACGTTTCACTTCCTCAGATTGTTTTCCTGCATGCGACCCGTTCCCAGATATGATACCGATTGCGCCCTTTCCAGCCAATGCATTTTCGCTACTAACTGCAGTAGCTCTGTATTCTTCATCGTATGTATAGCCATCAATCGTGGCTATATAGTCTTCAATCAATTTAGTATTTAGATAAAGAAAATTTCTTAATTTCACTATGCTCAACCTCTTTTAGTATAATTCTTTCTATGATGTATATGTCAGCAATTCCGCCAATTGCGGACATTTTACGTAAGAGAGTTCCTTAGGTTCAATTTTCCTCAAAACGAAGAAATTGACCATGCAGCGAAAAACGAATTGATCAAGCTGTAAAATAATTACCGCTGAATCCACATAGCCGGACGGACGCCTGCGCCATTTTTGTCATCAGCCACGACGATACCGCTCGTGTACAAATCCGAAGCAAGACCGGTGGGACGCGTTTCAAACTCGCCGTGACTGTCAACGCAGATAAAGCTGAGTCCGCCATCTCCGGGTGTACGTGTCCACCAGCTACTACTCAAACCGCTAATATACCCATCGGGATTATATTCTTGTGCAGAGCTATGTGCCTTTGACGATAGCCACGCCTCTCGAAAGGCCTCACGTTCGTAATACTCTTCCACCTCATACACGCTCAACAGGAACAACCGATCTTCGGTATTATTTCCGCCATCCACCCCGGAATCCGGATTATCCGGATTTTCAACTGTTGTCGTGAATATCTTCGATTGTTCTTCAGAATTGAAAGTACTGTTGTAAAACGTATCATTCAGCCAGTTGCGGAGGGTGCTTGTCTCCCAAGTAACGTTCTCATATTGCTCATTGAATAATTTCCAATCCACGCTATTTCTGCTGGTTACAAGAGCACGATCGCCGTCTACAGCAATAACCTCCACCAAATATCAGTATCTCCGTCATTTCCCATCTGTAAAGAGTCGCCAACGGACAGTTTTTTCCCACAGGCCGACAGAGACAGCACCATAAGGACAGCCAAGAAGAGAGCAACAATTTTTGTGTATTTTTTCATAATTTCCTACCTTTCTCGAAGCGCTCCGCAAAGTTTTCAGCTCGCTTAGTTTCTCTGTTTTTTTATTTAGTATTATATTTGCAGAGGAGAACTTTGTCCCCACACAAAAGGGTAGTGTACAGAAAATTCTCAAAGTATTTTCTGAAAACTACCTGATTGTGTGGGGCGCTTTTTTGTCGGTTCAGGTAAAATGGGATGGAAAATAAGCTGGGGTTGCTTTTGTCTCCGCCAAGCGAGAGGAGTAGAGATTATGTTCTGTTCAAAGTGCGGAAATCCTTTGTCGGATGACGCGAGATTTTGCAGTGTGTGTGGTGCACCTGTAAAGATATCACAAGAAGCTTCGCCGGTGCCGCAGCAACCGGCAGGTATATCGGATGAAACGGAAAACATCCAAACACCGAAACCGGAGCCACTGATGCAGGAGCCTAATTTTAATGGGCAAATGGGCTATGGTGCGGCGGCTCCGGTTCAAAAGAAATCTAAAAAGGGGCTTATCATCGGCCTTTCTCTTGGCGACGTGCTGCTTGCGGTCATTCTTGCCGCGGGGTTGATTTTTGTGTTCGGCCTGAAAGGCGGCTCTAAAGGCAACGACGGCTCTATCAATCTGGGATATTCCACAGTTGTTTACGATGACCAGTATACATATTTTCTAAGTGAGACCGAAACCTGGGCGCCCTGTATTAAGCGGGTCAGCAATGATCTGAGCGGACAGCCGGAGATTCTCTACGAATCAGAGGAATTTGAAGGCGATGGATGGAGTATGTATCCCATGCACTGCATGTTCCTCTGGAATGATAAAATCTGTTTTATCGAATACACAAATTACACAGAGCAGGGCGACGAAGAATTCGAAATTCATTGGCTCAGCAAAGACGGCAAGGAAAACGGCACCCTTGTAAGCTATGAGCAACTCAATACATATGGCGATCTACTGTCTCAAATGGAAGGTGCTTTCTTCCTTGATGATTATCTCATCTTCGGCAACAGATATTTTTTCTACCGGTTGGATCTGAATACCGGTGAGCTGTGCAAACAGGAGGATTTTCTTGACCTTGAGGGGTCTGCCTGCTTTGTAGCGTATAACGACGGATACTATTATTACCTTGTTCCCGATATCGAGAATAATCTCATGGGCGAAACTCTGTATCGAAAAGCGGTAGATTCTGAGGAAGAGGAAATCGGTAGAGTGCCATCCCAGGACGATGATGACGTGGAGAAGTATTTCTCCTTTATTTCCAAAGAGGATTATCTATATTATGCGGATTTAGACAATATTTACCGGTTAAACATCGAGGACGGAAACACGGAAACCCTTGCGTCCTATGATGATGACGTATATAACAGATTTTGCCTTTCCGAGAACGGGCTCTACTATTATAAGGATATGACCCTCCACTTCCTCAATACAGAGACTCTGGAGGAAACGATTTTTGACAAGGTTGAAGGGATCCCGGATTTGATTTATGCTGGAGCCGATGATGCATGCTGGATGCAGGGTGATGCAACTAGTGAACGATATAACTGCTTCCTCCCGGATAAACAAGGCGGATCGATTATTTATTTTGGAGAATCCGATCAGGACGCTTCAATAGATAATCAGGAGACTGTCAATACCACCGAGCTGTATGCGAATGTGGTTAAACAGACCTTTGCAGATCAAGGCTCTCTCTGGTTTGATGAAGCTGAGTATGAATGCAGTGCACGTGGTGTATTCAAAATTGATCTGATGGACTTTAATCAGGATGGCACTGAGGAATTGGTGATGCTCTATAACAATGAAGAGAGTATTTTTCCGTTTGTTGATGTATGGACAGTAAAAAACGGCGAAGCGGTTCAGCTTTTCTGCGAAAGGCAGCAGGAGGAAAACCACGAAGCTGCCATTAGCAGCCGCATTTATCAAAATGGCGGAAACCTGTATGTTCCGGTATATGATTCCCTGGACAATGCCCCTATGTATGTTCATTTATATGGCTTTGACGAGAATGGGGAATTTGGAGAGGTCTATCAATATGAAAACAACGCCTTTTATATGAACCAGCTTCCGGATGGGATGAATTTTACGGAAAGCGAGGAAACCCTGTTTTACACAAACACCCAGTTGGCCTACGATAAAGGTTTTGAAAACGTAAAAGAAGAAATGATGGAATCCCTCCGGACGGATATGGAATATATGTTGAACGTGCTGGGGATCGCGGTTCCAGAGAATTCACCGGAGGATTTGGATGGGCCAGACAGCGTGATAGACTGGTGCGGTGTTTACCAATACGATGACGGAGATCAGGGAGAGCAGTTTATCATCAATGAGTCGAATGGCAGTGAGGTGCGCGGCGTCTATGTGTTCGCCACAGCAAGCGGTGCATATGACCAGCGTGATTTTGTTTGGAGCAAAGACGGCAGCGTTACTGCTTCGGAACCCTTCCAGAACGGCATCGACTCTATCTTTTATCGTTTGGAGAACAACCGGATTGTTGTGGATTACCCGGACGGTTGGTGGCCAGACAGAGAATATGTGCGGGTTTCGGACGTTGGGGGCTAATTTGAAAAAGAGGAAACATAGGGAATTCCAATTCGTTGTGCCGAGCATCTGCGAAATTCAAAGAAAGTCTGTTCGAGAAATTCGCCTATGAATCCGACAACGATCTCGCTATCCTGGGCGGAATGCTTAGCTGCGCAGCGGAAAGGTCAACCCGGACGGAAGTATCTCGCCGATTCGGGAGGCTGGAAACGGACTGCAGATTGCTCTGCTGATAGCGATTGCGGCCATTGGCGGTCTAATTGTATTTCTTGGAGGTAGAAACATAAACGAAACGAAAAAAATGAAATTTCCGGTAGCGGCGATTTTCACAGCATTGCTGGCGCTTGGATTGATTGAAAACTTAAGATCTCTGTTGTTACGAGCAGGAAGGCTGGATCAGATGATCGGCTACCGCATGGTGGTGGAATTTGGCAGTACCCACTCTGTTCCCCATATTCTCTATCAGATGTTACTGATCGGCAGTATGGTACTGCTGACGGTTCTGCTGTTTATGCGCAAACGAAATGGACTTCTGTCGGGTGCGCTGGCAATGCAGGCTCTATTACCCGTCTTTACACTTGTAAGCTTTTTGCTCAACAATGGCTCCCGGGGCTTTTTTGAAACCTATGAGTATGAGCTGCACTTTGGCCCGGCGATGTGGGCAATCGGCATCTGCGGCTGCTATGTGCTGGAAATTCTATGCTATCTGCTCCTTGTCCTCATGACGATCACGCCGTGTGCCGAGGATGGTGAGCACAAGCGTGGACTGCACAGGCTGTGGTTCCTGCCTGGCATACTCAGTATCTTTATCGCCTTTGCGCATTTTGCGGGAAACATCTATTTTAAGCGCAGCGATTTATACGGTTTCTCTGACCTGTTCCAGATTCCCATGGCGTTCCTGTTAGGCTGGTGGCTGACGCATCCCTATAAAAAGGAAAGGGCTGTCTACCAAATGCCTGTTGCGCAACCATATGGACAGCCTTACGGACAGCCTGTCTATCAGAGCGCTGGCGCTTCAGACGCCGCACAAAAGGTGTTTTGCCCCAACTGCGGTCGGGAATTGCTGCCGGATGAGACATTTTGCGTCAACTGTGGCACAAGACGTCCGGAACTGCCGTGGGCTGAACCGGGTCATGCAAAGGTATTCTGTACCGGCTGCGGCAGGGAACTTCCGCCGGATGAGGATTTCTGCGGTGCCTGCGGTACAAAGCGCCCTGCAGATAAAGCAAGTGGGCATACAGTGTACGGCGGCCATATCGACCTATAAAATAATGGGATTGATACTGGACTATGAGGAGAACCCTGTTGAATGAGGATACTAAAAAAATGGAGGAAAGAACCATGAAAAAAACAATTGCTCTTATATTGGCGTTGCTGCTTTCGCTGTGTATGTCAGCTTGCAGATCGGATGATGGCAGAAATGAGTATTCGGAACCCTACGAATCGGAAACGGAAGAATATGAAAGCCCCGACGAGTATGAAAGCCCGGATAACAATCTCTCCCTCGAACCCACAACTAGCGAAACAGAAGATACTGCTCCCGGACTTGACAACATGGCGCTGACCGACTTTTCGTTTTATTCGGACGGCGTTGCGTGGGCCACATCCCTGGAAGCAGACGGCCAGGAACGAACCTGCGCGGTGGACGAGGCGGGGAACATCCTCTTCGCGCTGGAGGAAGATCCCTATTACACGTCAGATTTTTATGATGGAGTAGCGTTTTACCGTGTGAGCACGAAGGGTCAATATTCCTATTCTGAATATAGCAAAAACCTATATCTCTGTTATGAAGTCATCGTTGACAAGCAAGGGAATGAACTTTACCGCACGGAATTTGACGAACCCAGCAGAACCTGGGAGCACATTCTGGGTTATGACGATGGTCGGTTCATGGTAGCGAAATATACCAGCAGCATAACGGAGGCGGATGTCTCCTTTTATGTGATGGATACGCACTGTGATGTCATAGACGGCCCAGTGGCGGGCAAACAGTTGATCGAGAAAGAGCTCATTCGAAACGATTTCAATGCACATTACTTTTTGGGTGACAATGCACTCGAATACTTCGGTGAGGGCTGGTATACGTTGTATTATGATAATGCAGCATATCACACCTTCAATCTGAATACCGTGCGCTGGCTTGATGGTAGGGTGCCTGCAATCCCATTTGAAAATGGAACGGCTGTTATGGCGTGGCATGACATATATTATACCAGTGACTATAATAGTAGGGATCGCGTTGATCTCAGTAATGTGGCCAGATGTGATACAAACATGAATGTCTTGGAAGAATACGATGGCAATTCAGGTATCATCGCTAATATTTCCGAGGTCAGGGATGGGTTAATCCGAAATTATGAGAACTACTATACCTATTCAGAGGTCTGGTTTACAGACCTCTTGGGCAATACCGTTTTGGATCTGAGGGATCTCTACCCCGATAGCTGCAAGGATGTGACCTGCTTCCATGATGGGTACGCCATCCTGAATATCATTGGCGCAGACGGGAATTACTACGCTACCGTCCTGGACAGTAATGGCACGTCTTTGTTTGAGCCGATACAGCAGTGTGCGCACAGCTATAACTATGAGGAGAATAGTATCGTGTTTGTAAATGACGAACCGTACCTCCTTCTCTATGACCGGGACGAAGCGTTGGGTCTGTATGACATGAACGGAACGCTCCTGCATAACATCTCAGCGGATTGGAAGACCTATGAAACCAACAGCAGAGATGACTTCGATGTGACCGTATCAGACGGCATTGTCAGACTCCAGTACGATGAGGTTTTCCGGGAGTTGGACCACGATCCCCAACACTTGTGTAAGGTATTCCCTCTGACGGACTGGATCGAAGCTGGAAGCGATGTCTATGAGCTGGAATTCATCAATCCCTTTGAAACAACCAGTAATGGGTCTGCCGAAGCAGAGACAGAAACATCCTCCAAAGATTATGTTACCTTGTCCGATTTTACTATCGAGGGTAAGTGGAAAAGTGTAGGCGATTACGGCTTTGGACAGGCTCAGCCGGGAGCGATCGTAGTCTTTGACGGCTCAAACTGCAACTTCTTCTCGCCGCAGGATACCTACGCACTCTATCAGGACGGCGATACCTATAAGCTGGACGTTACCAGCTTTATGTCTACCGACACGCTGACCTTTACTATAAAAACCGTGGATAATAATCACATTGACGTATTTTACGGCGGTCAGATAACGGAACTGCAAAGAATGGATTAAGTGCTGCTTTTTTCGATTATGAAACAGTCATACAGTTTAACTGAAGGACTAAGGACGTACATACACAAAGAAAAAACAAGGAGGAAGAAATTATGGGTGGAATTATTGCGGCGGTTATTTTGATTGTTGTAGCTATTGGCTTCTCGGCATGGTGGAAAGGGCGGTTGATTGGTCAGGGAAAAATCATCCAGCGTGCAAGTGATTTCGTTGAATATGCGGAAATATTTACTGTTCGTCCTATCCCCAACGAAGAGTATGCCACAGCCTTAAAAGCATTGGATTTAAAGAAAACCGGTACTTCGTTGGAGGGAAATACAAAAGCCGTCAAATTTACTGGTATATATTTCAGTGCGAGTATTCGCTGCATGGAGCAAACCGAGATAAACAGCGTGTATCGCTTTGAGTTTGATAGCTGGAAAACAAAATACGGAAGGCCTTCCTTTGAAAATGAAATGAATATGCTCCTGACCATGGTGGAGAAAATGTTCGTTCAACTTGATCCGAATGCGCAAGTGTCTACGGTCAAGAATGAAATCACGACAAAGCGCAGTATTTTCTAAAGAAACCGGAGGACTTTTATGAAAGAATTTGCAATTTTAGCCGCAATTGTAGCAGTGCTTATGGTGATTTGTAAACTTGTCTATAACGCAATTGCAAAAGCGGCAGATAAAAGTAAAGATATGAAAGACAGAGCATCGGGTGCCTATAGGGAATCCGAGAAACAAAATTTAGCAGACCGATTCAAATAATGGAGGAATAGAAATGAGAAGTAGAACTTATGCGTATAGCGGCATCATCTTAGGTATTTTGTTTGGTATGGCGGCTGGAGCCTATACGGAAAGCGCCCCAATTGGCGTAATTGTTGCAATCCTTGGAAGCGTGGTCTGTTTCCTGATCATTCGCTTCCTTGAGAATTTACTGGGGCGGGGTATTGATAAAGCAACGGATGCAGTGGCTAACCAATTTGCGAAAAGAAGTCAAAAAAGTACGCCTCAGTCCGGTAATCTGGCAGACCGTTTTCAGACTTCCGCTCCCTCTCAACCAACTGCCACGCAAACCGGTGTTTTTTGCACCAAATGTGGCGCTGAGGTAAAACCCGGCAGTGTCTTCTGCGCGAAGTGTGGAGCAGAACTGAAAAAGAACTGAATACGAAACTCGGACAGAAAAGGCCGCAGCAATGCGGCCTTTTCTGTTGCAATCTTGGCCTAATTCGGTTCGCCGACATAGTAATAAAAACAAAAATTCTCTGCAACGGAAAAATCCTCAACACCTGCAATGGTGCTGAGGATTTTTCTTGTTCATAGCCCAAAAGAGGGTTAAGAAACTCGTCCTTTAAAGCGCCTCATATGTATCCATAATGACATCTGCCGATTGCTCCTTTGCGCCATAGCCGCCGCACGCTTGAATGATATTCCGGTATATTACATTTTTACTGCTTGGTATTTCAGATGCAGTAGCATCGAAATAAATCCACGCATTAGCGCCCGGGGCATAGTCGCCAATATTAACGCCCATATCTGTAATGATATTATCGCTGAGTATTACCCCTTGGGGGTGTTTCGCATTGTATATCATAGTACTTCCATTTATATAGGATAAGCCGGTTGGTAAAATATCGCGGAGGGTCAGATTTCTAAACATCTCCGAACTCATATTCCTGATGCCGATGCGGAAACGAACACATTCGCCCGGCACTGCGTATACTTTATCCGCCCATTTCGGTTCGATCTCATCTTTCTTCCGTACTTCCATTGTTAAATTCGTCCAAAACCTTAGATGTGTTCTTAAAACATCCAGCTTCGGCTGGGTGTTTTTTGGCGCTGATCCTCGGCAAAATCGCAATTCCTACCCTTTTGTGTGGGGCGAATTTGATCTTTCATGCTATAATATTCTTATCTTATTCTAAGGAATCATCTTTGGGCAAGGAGGGGGTTAGGATGAGCGAGCGCAAAAAATCCGTTGTCCGTCTTTTTGTAGCAGCAGTGTTATTGTTTGTAGTCTCCGCATACCGACAGCTCAGCATGCGGTATTGGTCGGAAGATTTTCTGCGGCCATATCTTGTCTGGGCGGTCTATATGCTACTCCTCTTTGGCTGGCAACATACCATTACAACAAAAATCATGCAGAAATCCATGCGCGGCCACCTGACTGCGCAAAATATCGTCAGTATCCTGTATTTAACGGTTCGCTTCGTCCAGGATGCCTTCCTCTATGTCAATATTCCCTGGATGCGCTTTACCGGATACTTTATCAATATTGCGGCTATTTTTATCCCGCTATTTGGTCTTTACGGTGCATTCTATCTCGGCAGGTCGGAGGATTACCGAATCAGCAAAAAGTGGTATCTGCTCCTGATTCCAGCTTGTTTTCTGAGCATGCTGGCGCTGACTAACGATCTGCATCATTTTTTCTATTACATTATGTCGGAGGAATCCCAGCCGAACTTGTATTTTCACCCCTACATTGGAACATATATCGTCTATATTTGGGGACTTGGTATCATCGGTTATCAGGTATATGTGATCTATCGGCGTAACAGCACGACAAAGTCTGATTCGCTTTATCGAAAGCTGGTTCCCTTCTATGAGCCGATTTTACTGTTCCTGTTCAGTATTCCTTATGCTGCAATGGCCTACGTGGTGCGGTTTGAGCTTGTGGAGCATTCAGCAGGGCTGATTTTCATTCTTGTGCTTTGCTGGGAGCTTTATATTTTAGCCGGACTGATTCCAGTAAACACCCAGTACGGTGAAGTGTTCCGGCGGTCTACGGTTGCAATGCAGATTCTTTCATTGAGCGGAGAGACGATTGCGACATCGGAAAATGCGGCGGAAATCACGCCTGCTATGCTGGAAGCTCTAAAGCAAAATCAGCATTTTTCTGCTACGGAAGATATTACCATGAACCTGCACCAAATCCCGGGCGGGTATATGGTCTGGCAAACCGATCTCTCGCAGATCAATCAGGCTTTACGAGAGCTTCAGAGACTGAATGCGGAATTGGAAGAAGAACAAGATCTGCTGGCACAGGAAATTCGAATTCAATCGGATGAGACAAGTATTCAGGCACGCAATGATATTTACGACAGCTTATCCTCGGAGGTGGCCGGGCAGCTTATTCTGCTGACAGCGCTTTTATCGGAATCCTTTTCGACGGACGACTGGAACCGCATCTGTCTGATTGGCACCTATATCAAGCGGTTCTGTAACTTGCGGCTCACTTATCAGGAGCAACAGACGATTCCGATGGGTGATTTGGCGCTCAGTTTACAGGATATGGCGAAATGTATAAAGAATCTTGGAATCAGGACAAGCTTGGATTTTTGTCCCACATCTAATTTAGAGCCAGAGCTGATTCTTCTCATTATGAAAGCCTTGGAAGCGCTTCTTGAGGAGGTAGATTTTCGTCTAGCCTCCATGACAATCCAAATCAGCGATACGGTTTGCTTTGAGATTACCGGTACAGATCGCGAGTTTGTTCCTCGCTTTTTAGAGGGAGGATATCGTCTTCAGGCAGAAAAGGTTCCGACAGGTTATCGGCTTTTGCTCTTGCAGGAGGGAGAGGTGATGCAGTCATGAAAAAGAATACATCAGCTAAAATGATTAAAAAAGCCATCGACTCTTACCCCGGCGGAATCTGCTTCTCCGCATTGGATGGGCGGGTCATTCTCGTTAATGAGAAGATGAACAAGCTGATGCTTGAACTGACCGGACACACGATTTTGAATGCAAAGGCGGCATGGGAGGAACTCGCAAACTTTGCCAATAACGGCAAGGCGGAAAAACTGAATCAGTCCTGGTTACCGAAAGATCCGGACAATGAAAATGGAAGCACCCACCAACAGTTGTTCTTCCGCTTCTCCGACAGCTCGGTCTGGCGTTTTGAACTGAGATTTCTTGATTCCAATACCGTTCAGGTTGAGGCGGCGGAAATTACAGAACTCTACCGGCTCAGCGAGGAACTGTACGAGAACACTATCCGGCTGCAGGAGATTCAAAAGCGGCAGAAAGCCTTGCTGGACAGTATCGTTGAAGTCAATTTGAATAAAGAGATTCTTGCCGCGAAAATGCATATCCATGATGAGCTGGGGCATTGTTTGCTGGCCACCACTAAGGCGATTACGGAAGACCGTTTGGCTGAGAACGCTGATGTACTGAGGGAAAATTGGAACAGCGCCATTCATGATTTTTCCAATATCTCTACAGTATGGACGGTGCCCGATTCCTCTCTGCAGTCTGAACTGATGCAGGTTGCGGAGCTGATTGGCTGTAAGGTTACCTTCCTTGGAGAACAGCCCAAAAGCCGCAAGGCATTGCAATTACTATATGCCGCCGTTCGAGAGGCACTCACCAATGCGGTACGCCATTCGGATGCTACGGAACTGACGGTAAAGATAAAACAAGACAAGCAAAGGTATCATATAGAGATATCCGACAACGGCGGCGTATCTGTTTCAAGTATTACCGAGGGTAATGGCCTCAGCGCATTGCGTCAGCGGCTGGAGCAGGAAGGAGCTACCCTGAAGGTACTCTGCGACAACAGTGTTTCCCTGCTTGTGGATATTCCCTTTGATTTTGACGAAGTCCAGAAAGGAGGACGGAAATGATACAAGTTTTAGTAGTAGAAGATTCCAGGATTACCCGGGACGCCATCGAGAGCCAGATTGCCAAATCAGAAAGATATGTCCTGTACGCCTCCATAGAAAATGCAGCCAATGCAGAAATTGCCTGTCTGCGTGAAAGTGTCGATTTAATCTTGATGGATGTATGTACGGCTGACGAAGAATCCGGCCTGAAAGCTGCGGCAAAGATCAAGCAGTATAATCCAAAAATCAAGATTATCATTATGACCTCCATGCCGGAACATTCCTTTATTCAAAAGGCAAAGACATGCGGCTGTAATGGCTTTTGGTATAAGGAATATGGCAGCACTGCCTTGATGGAGGTCTGCGACCGGGTGATGAATGGTGAATATGTTTATCCCGAGGATACGCCGGTGATTCGCATTGGATACAGCAACAGCGCTGAGTTTACCAGTCGAGAATTTGATATCATCCGGGAGCTGGCGCAAGGCAGAAAATACGAGGAGATTGCGGAAGATCTGGATATTACGCTAAATACAGTCAAGTACCACATCAAGAATATTTTGCAGAAAACGGGTTACCAGAACACCTTGCAGCTTGTGGCTGAGGTGGTAGAAAAAAGGTTGATTTTACCGAAGTATTAAATTGGGGAGGATGATATTAATGGAAACATGCATGGCTGATGCCGAAGTATGTATTGAACAAATCAATGCAATGAACAAAACTGATTTTCACCAGAGAATCTTGCGAGGTGTTGCTGCTAGTGAAGAGTTTTCTTGTTTGGTATCTATCGGCATTAAATATCTGACGCAGGACCAAAAGCAGCATATATGCGAGATGTTGGAGCAGGCAGGGATTCCGTTCAAATTTTCCGACGATCCGGATTTTGACGAGGCACTAACAGAGATCGCTTTTGCAATCACTACCCGTGCGGTTAAAGTTATTTAAAGCTGAATAGTCGGATATAAAAGCAGAAAAGAAACGCGAATGGTTCTTGTCTGCTTTTGTTTCTTTGCAATAGTTTATATGTAGTTTTTTGTGCCGCAATAAATAACATGGTCTCAATTTACCGCGCTATTAATCAGATATAGTTTCTTTTCCTCGTTTCCCCTTTTTGATACAATTAATTATAGTAAAAGCTCAAAAAATTATATGTGAGGAGGAAGATGATTGATTATGCGGATTTTGTTAGCAGGCTAAATGCAAAAGTGAAATCAGATGAGGATTTTTATGTTGAGCTCCTTAAAACTGTCATTAAATCACCTCATAGATATACTGGTATTTTTCGTCTCACCAATGCTAAAACAAAACTGATTCAGAACGTAACGCAAAGTCGCGAAATCAAATTTGGCGACTTTATGGAGGAGATTGTTACAGAATATATTGCTCTTATGGGTTACCATATAAGGTTTTGAATGAATATAGCAATCGCAGATAAAAAGAATGACCTTGTGCTTTTGCAGAAGTATGATAAACTTAATAGAAGAGATTTTGGAAAAGATGAGTTTGGAATCGTAAAATAAAGGAGAACAGCATGAGAGTCGGTATGGGATATGATGTCCACCGTCTGGTGGAGGGACGGGATCTGATCCTTGGCGGGGTTCAGATTCCTTATGAGAAAGGACTTCTGGGGCATTCGGATGCAGATGTGCTGCTCCATGCCATTATGGATGCACTTTTGGGAGCGGCGGCCCTTGGCGACATCGGAAAGCATTTTCCGGACAGCGATGAGGCGTATAAAGGAATTTCCAGTATCAGGCTTCTGGAAAAGGTCGGGGAGCTTCTGGAGGAACATTTTTATTTTATCGGAAATATTGATGCAACGGTGATCGCCCAGAGACCGAAGCTGGCCCCTTACCGGGAAGAAATGCGGGAGAATGTGGCGAAGGCACTGGGAATCTCGGTGGATCAGGTGAGTATCAAGGCGACAACGGAAGAAGGACTCGGGTTCACGGGAACGGGAGAAGGAATTTCTGCGCAGGCGATTGCACTGCTGGAGTCTGTGGGAAATATAAGCTACGGATATGATCCCATGGAACAGGAGAATGCAGGCTGCCCCGGAAGGGCAGGCTGTGCCGGATGTACCGGATGCGGAAAGGTTCAGAAGGAGTAAAGGGAAGAGTGCCGGACCGGTCTGCGCATGCCGAAGCGGCACAAAATCCGGTTCGTTGAAAAGAGAGGAAATCCGGCTTCTTTGGAAAAGAGGACTTGACAAAAGCGGGAAAACTTCATAGACTGAAAGGGAATCAGAAATAAGAAAAGGCGAAGAAGGAAAGAGTAGCTTTAGAAACGGCAGCAGAGAGAGCCTGTCACCGGCTGAAAACAGGCTTTGCAGGGAATAAAGCGAAGTGCATTCCGGAGCCGACAGAATGATGGATCGAACGGCATACGCAGAGAGAGTCATGAGCCGGGGATCAGCAGTTTTGTACGGAAACTCCACGTTACGGAGATCGAGTGGGGCAGTCTGCCTCATAAGAGTGGAACCACGGAGGATATGCTTCGTCTCTTAACCGGAGACGGAGCATTTTATGTATACAGGGAATGCTTCAGAATTCTCTGTCTTCAGATCAGATACGGGGATTGCCCGAAATAAATAACAGGAGGAAAACTATGAAAATTTTCAACACACTTTCCAGAAGAAAGGAAGAGTTTGAACCGCTGGAGCCGGGAAAGGTAAAGATGTATGTCTGCGGCCCGACCGTATATAATTACATTCATATCGGAAATGCCCGACCGATGATCGTGTTTGACACGGTAAGACGGTATTTTGAGTACAAGGGATATGACGTAAATTATGTATCCAACTTTACGGATGTGGATGACAAGATCATCAAGAAGGCCATCGAGGAGGGCGTGGATGCATCCGTTATTTCCGAGCGTTATATTAAGGAATGTAAGAAGGATATGGCGGACATGAATGTGAAGCCGGCAACGACCCATCCGCTGGCGACCCAGGAGATCAGCGGCATGATCGACATGATCCAGACCCTGATCGACAAGGGCTATGCGTATGTGGTTTCCGACGGTACCGTTTATTATCGGACCAGAAAATTCAAGGATTACGGAAAGCTGTCCCATAAGAATCTGGATGATCTTCAGTCCGGCTTCCGTGAGATCAAGGTAACCGGTGAGGAGAAGGAGGATTCGCTGGATTTCGTGCTCTGGAAGCCCAAGAAGGACGGCGAGCCTTACTGGGATGCACCGTGGTGCAAGGGCCGCCCCGGCTGGCATATCGAATGCTCCGTTATGTCCAAGCGTTATCTTGGCGATCAGATCGACATTCATGCCGGCGGCGAGGATCTGATCTTTCCTCATCATGAAAATGAGATCGCGCAGAGTGAGGCTGCCAACGGAAAGGAATTTGCACGTTACTGGATGCATAATGCGTTCTTGAATATTGACAATAAAAAGATGTCCAAGTCCCTCGGAAATTTCTTTACGGTACGGGAAATCAGTGAAAAATATGATCTTCAGGTTCTGCGCTTCTTCATGCTGAGTGCCCATTACAGAAGTCCCTTAAACTTCAGTGCGGATCTGATGGAAGCGTCCAGAAATGGTCTGGAGCGGATTCTGACAGCTGTGGAGCGTCTTGGCGAGCTGGAGACAAAAGCGGCCGGCGAGACCATGACTGCGGAGGAGGAAGCCGCTGCGGCACAGGTGAAGGAGCTGGTGGCAAAATATGAGACCGCCATGGAGGACGATTTCAATACGGCAGATGCGATCTCTGCGGTCTTTGAGCTGGTAAAGCTGGCCAATACGGCAGTGAATGAGACAAGCACAAGGGCGCTTGTTTCTTATGTAAAAGAAACGATTGAAAAGCTCTGCGATGTTCTCGGTATCATCACCGAAAAAAAGGAAGAGCTTCTGGATGCCGAGATCGAGGCACTGATCGAGGAGCGGAACCAGGCAAGAAAGGCAAAGAACTTTGCCAGAGCCGATGAGATCCGTGATACCCTTGCGGCAAAGGGAATCTTATTGAAGGACACCAGAGAGGGCGTAAAATGGACGAGAGCGTAAGGGACTGTATCCCGGAGCTTTTAGGCCAGGAGAAAGCGCTGTTTGAAGGCGGGCAGGATATCCGTACCTACTCGCCGCTGGCGCTGGCATTCATCGGAGATGCAGTGTTTTCTCTTTACATCCGTACCATGATCGTCGCCGAGGGGAATACGGCGCCCGGAAAGCTTCACAAGCGCTCCAGTGAGCTGGTAAAGGCCGGTGCGCAGGCAGTCATGATCCGCGGGATTTCGGATGAACTGACGGAGGAGGAGCGGAGTGTGTACCGTCGTGGACGCAATGCCCAGGCACCCAGCCGGGCGAAGAATGCAACCATGTCCGAATACCGCCATGCAACCGGCCTGGAATCACTGTTCGGATATCTGTATCTGACCGGACAGGCGGACCGGATGACGGAACTGGTGAAAAAATGTGTGGATTTCTACAACGGGAGAGAAGAACATGAGATATGAGGAATTTGTGATCGAGGGGCGCAATGCGGTTCTGGAGGCATTCCGTTCCGGAAAGACCATTGATAAGGTGTTTCTGTTAAAGGGCTGTCAGGATGGACCGGTGCTTTCCATTGCAAGAGAGGCAAGAAAGCATGACTGCCTGATCCAGTATGTGCCGAAGCAGCGGCTGGATCAGATGTCGGAGACGGGAAAACATCAGGGAGTCATTGCCTACGCGGCGGCTTATGAATATGCTTCCGTGGAGGACATGCTGGAGCTGGCAAAGAGCAGGGGCGAAGCACCGTTTTTATTTCTTCTGGACGGGATCGAGGATCCTCATAACCTGGGGGCTATCATCCGTACCGCAAATCTGGCAGGGGCTCACGGAGTTATCATTCCCAAGCGCCGGGCGGCGGGTCTGACAGCAGTAGTGGCAAAAACCTCTGCCGGAGCACTCAACTATACGCCGGTGGCAAAGGTTACAAATCTTAGCAGCGAAATGGAAGCATTAAAGGAGCAGGGCATGTGGTTTGTCTGTGCCGACATGGGCGGAACCGAAATGTATGACCTGGATCTGAAGGGCCCTATCGGCCTGGTCATCGGCAATGAGGGTGAGGGCGTGAGCCGTCTGGTGCGTGAGCACTGCGATATGACGGCGTCGATTCCCATGAAGGGCGACATTGATTCCCTTAATGCATCGGTGGCAGCAGGTGTGCTGGCTTATGAGATCGTGAGACAGAGACTGGGAAAATAAAAGTAAAAAATCAGCCGTTCGACCGGGAAAATACCGGATACGAACGGCTGAATTCTGTTTAATTCTGATAATTGAACTGCTCTGCAGTGACCGGGGTATAGGAGATCAGTGTTTTTGTATCCAGATCCTCCAGGTGCATATCCACAGCACTGATCTGATGATTCTCATAGGTGGTGTAGTAATAAATTCCCTTCTCGGCGCTGCAGCAGGAGGTATAGAGGGTGATCTCATATGTTCCGTTTACATCGCAGCAGCCGCGGGGCTGATCCACAAAGCCGAGAATGTGAAAAAACTGGCTGACGCTTTCCTTTTCCGAGCTTCCGGAAACGGAGTTGGCACGGGCAAATGCAGCCCTGGCGAACCGTGAGGTGGAGGAGAGATCGCCGGGAAGTCCCAGCGCACCCATGCCGCGGCTGTAGGCGGATAAGGGAAGCTCCGCGCCGAAGTGGTTTTCCGGCTGCTTCGGAGACAGGCTCATGTACTGGTTCAATAAAAACATCTGTGTTTCAAAGGGCGGATTGTTGGTGAGCACTCCAGCCGGGTTTTCATAAACAAACAGACCGTTTTTCGTGGATTCCACGGTAACAGCGCCTGTTTTATCGGCAATGATCCAGTGGAGTCCGGCAGTGGGAAGGGCGGGGCTGAACGGCTCGGAAAGAAGCTGAAGTCTGGAAAGAAGCCGTTTTGCTTCGGAAAGATCGGCACACTGGCAGAGGATCCAGGGGATCAGCTCAAACTGACAGATATTGTCCTTTGCTTCGGAAAGATCGTCCCGATATACGGCGTTTCCGACGAAGTTGAGACCGGCCATGCAAAGGCCCTGTTCGTTGCAGGCATCATAATAAAGAGGATAATCTGATGCAATATGGGCCATGCCGATGATGGCATAATGAGAAGCATTCAGCGGAGCGTGGCGGAAATGAAACGGATAATTTCTGGGGGTTATGGTCACAGAGTCGCCATAGGAAAATTCATAATCCAGGGTTCGTCCGAAATAAAAGTGTTCTGTCTGATAGGTGGCTGCAGTACACATAGAGATTCTCCTTTTTCGATAGACTGGCGCGGCAGACAGCCATGCGCTGTTAAAACAGTATGTTATCACGGAGAACGGGAAAATGCAAGGGAGGATCTGCGAAAAATGCGGGGAATTATAATCCGGAAATAGTTGTCACGGGAACGGTTTTTGCCTCACAGGATGCACTTGCCTGTGAAATAAAAATTAAAAACCCTCAGAAACTATCCAGTTCTGAGGGTTTTACCGAGCTGGCGAGCGGACTCGAACCGCCGACCTCTTCATTACCAATGAAGTGCGCTACCGCCTGTGCCACGCCAGCATTCTTATTTTGTTCCGCTTCTCAGCGGCAACACGATAACTATACTATAAATGAACGGAGATGTCAACCGTTTTTTAAAAGAAATTTATTCGAATTTTTAAAACAATTAAAACTCTTTTGACGATTTAAAAATGGGATGACGGCGGCCTCTTGACCTGTAAAGCCGGGAGGAATATAATGAACTGGAATATATACAGAGAGAAAGGAACTGTCATGAAGCAGAAAAAAAAGAATCTCTGGCGGGCTGTGTTTGCGATTTCGCTGGCTGTGCTTGTCTGTGTTCTTGGTTATATTGTCTGGTATCTGTATCGGGATTATGAAGCAGAAAAGAAGTATGAAGCGCTTCAGTCCATGGCCCGGGAAACCGCGGAAGCGGAAACAACGACGGAGGCGGAAACTGATCCGGAGGGAAAGGACGGAGAAGCGGCGGAGCTTCCGGATGGAATCTTTCAGGATCTGGAAAATCCCATTGATTTTAAAAAGCTTTCAGAGGTAAATCCGGAGATTTATGCCTGGATACGGATTCCCGATACGAACATTGATTATCCCATTGTTCAGAGGGAAGGGGACGATACGTATTATCTGACCCATGATATTTACGGAGAAGAGCGGGTGGCAGCCAGCATTTATACGGAGGACTGCAATCAGAAGGATTTTTCGGATCCCAATACGGTGATTTACGGTCATAACATGAAAAATAAATCCATGTTTCAGAACCTGCATCTGTTTGAAGATCCGGATTTCTTTGCGTCAAACCGATATGTCTACATCTATACGCCGGAACGGAGCCTGGTGTATGAAATTTTTGCTTCTTATACGTATGATGACCGTCATATCATGCATTCCTTTGATTTTACAGATCGGGAGGTGTACGCACAGTATCTGAGTGATATTTTTCATGTCCGATCCATGGATAAGAATATCCGGGAGGGCGTGGAGGTGACGGCAGACGATAAGATCATTACGCTGGAAACCTGTGTGGGAACCGGAGAAAAATACCGGTATGTGGTGCAGGCCGTGCTGCTTGGAGAAAAGGAGTCCTAAGGAATGGAAGAAACAAAAAAGAAAAAGAAGCTGTGGTTTCGCATTCTGATCGGTATTCTGATCACACTGGCGGCTTTTCTGGCTGTGCTGGCAGGTGTGTTTTTTTATCTCCGTGCCAAAGGGGAAAAGAAGCTGTCACAGACCGTTTCGGGGGAGACAGTCGGCGCTGTGGAAGAGGCTTCCGTGGAAAATGACGGGAAAACTGTGGTTTACAAAGGAGAAAGATACTGTTATAATGAAGATGTTGTTTCGATCCTGTGTCTCGGGATCGACAGGGAGCTTTCCCAGACCGGAACTGACCAGATCGGCGAGAATGGACAGGCGGATGCAGTGTTCCTGGCAGTGCTCAATAAGAAAACAGGCGCGCTTTCGTTTCTGAATATATCGCGGGAGACCATGGTTGATATCAATCGCTATAATGTGGAGGGAAGATTCCTTGGAACGCAGCGTATGCAGCTGTGTCTTTCCTATGCTTACGGAGATGGGAGAGAAAAAAGCTGTGAGAATACAGCAGAAGCCGTTTCTAGGCTTTTATACGGAATGCCGGTTCACGCGTATGCAGCCATTGATTATTCCGGAATTCCGGTGCTGAACGATGCGGTTGGCGGAATAACCGTGGAGGTTCTGGAGGATCTGACCGAAAAGGATCAGGAGCTTGAGCAGGGCGCTGTGGTGACGCTCCATGGAGAACAGGCGGAGACGTATGTACGATACCGTGATACCACGGTTCTGGATTCTAATAATTTCAGAATGGCAAGACAGAAGCAGTATCTGACCACCTTTTTAAAGCAGGTGCTGTCGGGAGCGGGGATTGGAGACATCCTTTCTCTGTATCAGAAAGCAGAAGATTATATGGTGACCGATATCGATCTGTCCCAGATGGCTTATCTGGCGTCACTGGTGCTGCAAAATGGAATCCATGATGGAACGATGGTTTCCATTCCGGGAACTGTTGTGAAGGGAGAGCAGTACGCGGAGTTTGTGCCGGATGAAGAAGCACTTTATGAACGGGTGCTGGAGCTTTTTTATACAAAGATAACAGAATAGGAGGAAATGACAATGAAGAAAAAAATGCTTGTACTGATCTGTACATTACTTCTGGCCTTTGGTATGACCATGACCGTAGCGGCTGAGGGAAGCCCGCAGGGAAAGAAGGATACCACGCAGACGGAAGATAAATCAGATAAGGCACCTGCAACCGGAGAAGGCCATGCGCTGATCTATGCGGCAGCCGCAGCGGTTCTTCTGACCGGAACAGCTGTCCTTTCTGCAGAGCGTCTGAAAAAGGCTGAAGCGTAAGAAAAACAGATCGGATGCTGGCTGCGTACCGGATGGGTGCGGCGGCCAGCGGATCTGGAAAATCGGAAACAGGAAAAGAAACCGGAAGCAGATCCCCAGTTGATGGAAATATTGTTTCCGGTTTTTATGATTTCAAAGTTCCTTTGTAAAAAACAGCTGCCGGTTTTTTTATAAAACACCGGATGACAGGGAATATCAGGGAGAAAAGATGGAGCAGACGAAAACAATATTGGAAAAACTCAATGCAGGGTTATATGATGAGCGACTGGAAAAGCTGTATGTGGATCCGGCACGGATTCCGGGCCAGAGAAAGCGTTATAGGAGAGCGGTTCTCCGATTTGAGGAACTGTTCGGGCCGGGATTGGCGGAAGTATACAGTGTGCCGGGGCGCAGTGAGGTGGGCGGAAACCATACGGATCACCAGCATGGGATCGTTCTGGCGGCTTCGGTGAATCTGGATGCGATTGCAGTGGTACGACGGATCGAAGAGCCGGTCATCCGAATCTTATCGGAGGGCTATGATCTGGTGACGGTGGAGCTTTCGGATCTGGAAAAACGGGCGGAAGAAGAAGGAAGCACGGCGGCGCTGATCCGCGGCATGGCAGGACGGTTTTCCAATCACGGGTACGGAGCAGTCGGCGGCTTCTGTGCCTATGTGACCAGCGATGTGCTCATCGGTGCCGGGCTTTCCTCTTCGGCGGCCTTTGAGGTTTTGGTGGGAACGATCATTTCCGGTCTGTTTTATGAGGGCAGGATCGATCCGGTGGAGATAGCCAGGGCAGCTCAGTATGCGGAAAATGTATATTTCGGAAAGCCCAGCGGCCTTATGGATCAGATGGCGTGTTCTGTGGGCGGCCTGATCCGGATTGATTTCCAGAACCCGGAGGAGCCTGTGGTCACGCAGATCCCGGTAGCGTTTGCTTCGTATCAGTACAGTCTTTGTATCGTGGATACGAAAGGATCCCATGCGGATCTGACACCGGATTACAGCGCAATTCCGGCGGAGATGAAGGCTGCTGCAGCCTGCTTCGGGAAGCAGGTGCTTCGGGAGGTGGACGAGGCGCAGTTTATGAAGGAAATTCCGAGAGTACGGAAAGCCTGCGGTGACCGGGCTGTGCTCCGGGCAATTCATTTCTTTTCGGAGAACCGGCGGGCAGATGCGGAGGCCAGGGCACTGGCGGATGGAAAATTTTCGGAATTTTTAAGGCTGGTAAAGGAATCCGGGGCATCGTCATTTCAGTATCTTCAGAATGTGTATACCTGTAAGCAGGTAAAAGAGCAGAGGATTTCTGTGGCACTGGCGGTCAGTGAGCAGGTGCTGGGTGAGGCGGGAGTCTGCCGTGTCCATGGGGGTGGATTTGCCGGAACGATTCAGGCATTTGTGAAACAGGAAGCAGTCGAATCGTATCGGACTGCACTGGACGGTATATTTGGTGAAGGGGCCTGCCAAGTGCTCCAGGTGCGTCCCGTCGGAGGCATAAAGGTTCTGTAGGAAATCGGACTGCAGTCTTGACAAATAAAACGTTGTGAGATAAGATAAATCCATATGAGAAAAACAAGGAAGAGAAGTAGTAGGGCGGAAATGCCGGAAACAGAGAACTGCCGGGCGGTGCGAGGCAGGGCCGGAGCCGACTGAACTGATCTCGGAGTTCCCGTACAGAACGAAAAGCAGGGCTTTTTCAGTAGGCGCGGGCGGGCATTCCCGTTACAGAATCCATGAGTGCACGGCTTTGCCGTGAAATAGAGTGGTACCGCGAATAAGCCTTTCGTCTCTATAAGAGAGAAGAAAGGCTGTTTTTGTTCCATGGAACATGTTTCGTGAAACAGAACGCTTCGCATATTTTTCAAGAAAGGACGTAAGAAACCATGGCAATCCCTTATAATCATAAGGAAGTTGAAAAGAAATGGACAAAGAACTGGGAAGAGCATCCCATCAATGTCAATGACGGAAAGAAACCGAAATATTACTGTCTGGATATGTTCCCCTATCCGTCCGGAAACGGACTTCATGTCGGACACTGGAGAGGCTACGTGATCTCTGATGTATGGAGCCGTTATAAGATGTTAAAGGGCTACTATATCATTCATCCCATGGGCTGGGATGCATTCGGACTTCCGGCTGAGAATTATGCCATCAAGATGGGTGAGCATCCGGCAAAGTCCACTGCAGACAACATCAACCATATCCGCGAACAGATCAAGCAGATCGCAGCAGTTTATGACTGGGATATGGAAGTCAATACCACCGATCCCGGCTTCTATAAGTGGACGCAGTGGATCTTTGTAAAAATGTTCAAGGCAGGGCTTGCTTACGAGAAGGAGATGCCTATTAACTGGTGTCCGTCCTGTAAGACCGGTCTGGCAAACGAAGAGGTCGTAAACGGCTGCTGCGAGCGTTGTGGTTCACCGGTAACAAAGAAGAATTTAAAGCAGTGGATGTTAAAGATCACCTCCTATGCGGATCGTCTGCTGGAGGATCTTGACAAGCTTGACTGGCCGGAAAAGGTAAAGAAGATGCAGACCGACTGGATCGGCAGATCCTACGGTGCTGAGATCGATTTCAAGGTAGACGGACGTGATGAGAGCATTAAGGTATACACAACCCGTCCCGATACCCTTTACGGTGCAACCTTCATGGTTCTGGCTCCGGAGCATGAGATGGCTTCCAGGCTGGCAACGCCGGAACAGAAGAAGGCTGTTGATGAGTATATTTTCCAGGCTTCCATGAAGTCCAATGTGGATCGTCTCCAGGATAAGGAAAAGACCGGCGTGTTCACCGG
This sequence comes from Candidatus Paralachnospira sp. LCP21S3_A2, assembly GCF_052118925.1. Taxonomy (NCBI): domain Bacteria; kingdom Bacillati; phylum Bacillota; class Clostridia; genus Candidatus Paralachnospira; species Candidatus Paralachnospira sp. LCP21S3_A2. The sequence goes on along the minus strand of NZ_JBQKGG010000002.1, from coordinate 78,604 downwards.
AAGCTATGCCATTGATCCCATCAACGGAGCAAAGGTTCCGATCTGGCTGTCTGATTATGTACTGGCAGATTATGGTACCGGCGCCATCATGTGCGTACCGGCTCATGATGACAGAGACTTTGAGTTTGCAAAGAAATTCGATATTCCGATCGTTCAGGTTATTGCACCGGACGGAAAGGAAAATCCGAACCTGACTGAAGCATATACCGGTCCCGGCATCATGATTAACTCCGGCGAGTTCAACGGTATGAAGTCTGAGGATGCCAAGGCAAAGGTTCCTGATATTATGGAAGAGCGCGGCCTCGGAAAGAAGAAGACCCAGTACAAGCTTCGTGACTGGGTATTTTCCAGACAGCGTTACTGGGGTGAACCGATCCCGATCGTACACTGTGAGAAGTGCGGCTGTGTTCCGGTTCCTGAAGAAGAACTTCCGCTGCTGCTTCCCGATGTGGAATCCTATCAGCCTACCGGTACCGGCGAGTCACCGCTGGCAGCCATTGACAGCTGGGTAAATACTACCTGCCCCTGCTGCGGAGGCCCTGCAAAGAGAGAAACCAACACCATGCCCCAGTGGGCAGGCTCTTCCTGGTACTTCCTTCGTTATGTGGACAACAAAAACGACAAGGAGCTGGTATCCAAGGAGAAGGCTGACAAGTATCTTCCCGTTGATATGTATATCGGCGGCGTAGAGCATGCCGTGCTTCATCTGCTCTATTCCCGGTTCTATACCAAGTTCCTTCATGACATCGGTGTGGTAGATTTCGATGAGCCGTTTGTCAAGCTGTTCAATCAGGGTATGATCACCGGAAAGAACGGCATCAAGATGAGTAAATCCAAGGGCAACGTTGTATCCCCCGATGATCTGGTAAGAGATTACGGCTGCGATTCCCTGAGAATGTATGAGCTTTTCGTAGGACCGCCGGAACTGGATTCCGAGTGGGACGAGAGAGGCATCGATGGAGTCAACCGTTTCCTGAACCGGTTCTGGAACGTGGTTCTGGACAGCAAGGAAGCAAATGTGGCGCCTACCAAGGAGATGGAGAAGCTTCGTCATAAGATGGTCTATGACATCACCAGCCGTCTGGAAAGCTTCAGCCTGAATACCGTGGTGAGCGGCTTCATGGAATATACCAATAAGATGATTGCTCTTGCAAAGAAAGAGGGCGGCATCGACAAGGAGACCCTGGAGACAGCCGTTACGCTGCTCGCACCGTTCGCTCCTCATCTGTGCGAAGAGCTGTGGAGCCAGCTGGGACACGACACCAGCGTATTCGAGGGCGGAAATACCTGGCCGGAGTTCGATGAGAACAAAATGGCAGACGATGAGAAAGAAATCGCTGTCCAGATCAACGGCAAGACCAAGTGTGTAGTGACACTTCCCGTAGACGTAGATAAGGAGACCGCCATCGCTGCCGGAAAAGAAGCTCTCGGCGACAAGCTCAAAGGAACCATCGTAAAGGAAATCTATGTTCCCGGAAGAATTATAAACATTGTTGCCAAATAGGCAGTGCACCTAATGAAAAGAGAAGCTGATCCTGTTTACAGGAAAGAAGCTTCTCTTTTCTTATGAATATGAATGTCTGTCGAACAAGAGATGCAAAATGTCGTAAAATGTGATATAGTAATAAAAATAATAACTAAATGGTTATTTGAAATAAATAGTAGCGCGAGAAGAGAATTTGTGGGTAGGGTGAGTGAAAAATATAGAGAAAATAATGATGTTTTTTATAAAATGGAATCGGTGATTAGTGGAAATCCATGTGTTCATGAAAGAAATAAACAAACTGGAAGGGCAGTATATTATATAAGTGATTTACATACTGAGTGCAAAGCTAAGAAAGGATTTGAGGGCGTAACAGATAGCAGATATATAGATCATGTTATTTCTAAAATGAATGGTGGAAATGGAGATGAACCGCTTTTAATTGCGGGGGATATTTCAGATTTTTCGCTAAATGTTGATTATTTTTTTTGCCCAATTACGGATAAAAAGAAACGGAGTGATTGTCTTTGTCTTGGGTAATCATGAGATATGGGATTTGAATGAGGAGAAAGCCAGAGAATTGGCTTATATTGTAGAAAAATATAGGACTATTTGTATAAAACATAATATTATATTTCTTCATAACGAACTGGCTTTTTTTTATGATGAAATGACTGAGAATGGAGATATAATCCCTTTTTTTGATAAAAAGATTATTTCTAATAATGAATTACTTTCCATTGAACCCTGCAAGTTGTTAGAATATTCAAAGCGAGCAAAATTGATTGTTTATGGTGGGCTTGGTTTTTCAGGGCGTTGCAAAACCAAGAACTCTAGAGGAAGGATATATAATGCAGAGTTCGGGTTATATTTGGATATTATAACTACATTAAAAGAAGATATTGAAGAATCAAAGAAATGTGAGAATGGATATTTAAAGGTATTAGATGCATTAAAAGAATCACAAGTAATCATACTAACACATACTCCGTTTGCCAATTGGACTATAAGTAAATATAGTCCCCATTATATATATGTAAATGGTCATACACATCAGGATTTTTTGGAAACTACAAAAGAAAAAAAGATATTTGCAGATAATCAGGTTGGATATTCTAGCGATGACTATGCTTTGAAATATTTTTATATAGATGGTTCTTACGATGCTTTTAAAGAGTATCAAGATGGAATTTATAAAATTACATATGAGCAATATATAGATTTTAATATTGGGAAAAATATCAAAGCAAAAATAAATAAGAAAGTTTCTGAAAAACAAATTTATTTGATCAAAAAATGCGATTTCTATATGTTTGTATACTATAATTCTGATGATCAACTGATGTTATTAGATGGTGGGAGATCTAGACAACTGCAATATAATATTGATTATTACTGGAAAAATATTGATGTATATGGTTGCTTTTTAAAGTCTACAATGGATAAATATATATGTGCATTAAATTCGGCTTCGGCTCATGTAAAACAAATCGGAGGAAACGGTAAAATACATGGATGTATTATTGATATTGACTATTGGAATCATATATATATTAATCCATATGATGGGAGCATTATTCCGTATTATGCGTTAAATAAAAAGGAAAAATATGTTTATGACAATTTAAATGCATTATTAGCAGAAAAACGACCGGATTTGTTAGTTAGAGGGAAGCGTTCGGAAAGTGAGAAAAGAGAAGCACTTATGCAAATATATTCGGAATCGAAAAATCGAAAGAAAGCGGTATTGGTAACTGATAAAGATATGTATAAAGAGTCTGATATAATACGAAATATACAGTATCTTTTATTCCAAAATGTTATCAGAAATTGGAACGACAAAATAATGCTTAAATATATGAACCCCAAGGAGGCCATTGAGGAATTAAGTAAAAAAGAGTTTTAACAAGAAAGTGGGGTAAATATATTTAGCTGTTATGTTTAAAAAGAAATAGATATAGCATTGAAATGGTTTGTAAAGGAGTTAAAGGAGTTACAGGCGAGTTACATGATAACTGTCAAGAAAAAACACTTGACAGCCCGCCTCATATCCTGTATGATATACAAGGCGGTGAAAAACCATGGAAAAAATTGTGGAACAGACGCTTCTGTATGATTTTTACGGAGAGCTTCTGACGGACCACCAGAAGCAGGTCTATGAGGATGTCGTGTTTAACGACTTATCGTTCAGCGAAGCGGCCGAGGAGCGGGGGATCTCCAGACAGGGGGTTCATGATCTGATCCGGCGCTGTAATAAGACCCTGCAGGAATATGAAGAAAAGCTGGGGCTGGTAGAGAAATTCTTAAAGACCCGCGAAAAAGTAAAAGAAATCCACAGGCTGACCCAGGAATTCCGGAAAACGGAAAACCGGGAGCTGGTTTACCGGATCGAAGAGATTTCCCGGGAGATCAGTGAGTTGTAAGGCGGAGGAAAACATTGGCATTTGAAAGCTTATCCGACAAACTGCAGAACGTATTTAAAAAGCTGCGCGGAAAGGGACGTCTCAGCGAGGCTGACGTCAAGGCGGCGTTAAAAGAAGTAAAAATGGCGCTTCTGGAGGCCGATGTAAGCTTTAAGGTCGTAAAGCAGTTTATCAAATCAGTGGAAGCAAGAGCTGTCGGTCAGGATGTGCTTAACAGCCTGACGCCGGGACAGATGGTAATAAAAATTGTAAACGAGGAAATGGTTTCCCTTCTGGGTTCCGAGACAACGGAGATTGCCCTGAAGCCGGGAAGTGCCGCAACCGTGATCATGATGGTCGGTCTGCAGGGAGCCGGTAAAACCACTACCTCGGCAAAGCTGGCCGGGAAGTTTAAGGCGAAGGGAAAGAGGCCCCTTTTAGTGGCCTGCGATGTCTATCGTCCCGCAGCGGTAAAACAGCTCCAGGTCAACGGAGAAAAGCAGGGCGTTCCCGTGTTTGCCATGGGAGAGAAGATAAGCCCGGTGAATATCGCCAGGGCAGCCATCGAGCATGCGGCGAAAAACAACAACAATGTCATTATTTTAGATACAGCCGGACGTCTTCATATTGATGAAGATATGATGGCAGAGCTTCAGGAGATCAAGGAGAACGTCGAAGTCGATCAGACGGTTCTGGTGGTAGATGCCATGACCGGACAGGACGCAGTCAATGCGGCCAGCATGTTCAATGAAAAGATCGGAATCGATGGTGTGATCGTGACCAAGCTGGACGGCGATACAAGAGGCGGTGCGGCTCTTTCCATTCGTGCCGTAACGGAAAAACCGATCCTGTATGTGGGCATGGGCGAGAAGCTGGAGGATCTGGAGCAGTTTTATCCGGATCGGATGGCATCGAGAATCCTTGGAATGGGCGATGTACTGACTCTGATCGAGAAAGCCGAAGCACAGTTTGATGAAGAACAGGCCAAGAAAATGGAACAGAAGTTCAAAAAGGCTGAGTTCGATTTCAATGACTATCTGGAGCAGATGGATCAGATCAAGAAGATGGGCGGTATCGGCGATATGCTGAGCATGCTCCCCGGTATGGGAAGCAAGATGAAAAACGTGACCATCGATGAAGGCGCCATGGATCGGACAAAAGCGATCATCTATTCCATGACCCCGGCAGAACGGGCCAATCCCGGTCTGATCAATCCGTCGAGAAAGAAGCGGATCGCAGCAGGAGCCGGTGTGGATATTGCAGAGGTCAACCGGCTGATGAAACAGCATGAACAGAGCCGGAAGATGATGAAGCAGATGTCCGGCATGATGGGCAAGGCAGGAAAAAAGGGAAGATTCAAGCTTCCTTTTTGATAAATTGAAGTTGCAAAATAAACCAGGAGGTGAAAGAAATGGCAGTAAAGATGAGATTAAAGAGAATGGGTCAGAAGAAGGCACCTTTTTATAGAGTGATCGTTGCAGATTCCCGCTCTCCCAGAGATGGCAGATTCATCGAGGAGCTTGGTTACTATGATCCGACTAAGGAGCCCAGCGTAATCAAGATCGATGAGGAGCTGGCAAAGAAGTGGCTCGCTAACGGCGCACAGCCGACCGAGACGGTTGCAAAGCTTCTGAAGATCGCCGGTATTGAAAAATAATCCGTACTGGAGGTATGGCGATGAAAGAATTAGTGGAAGTAATTGCTAAAGCCCTGGTTGACAATCCCGATGCTGTTTCCGTAACGGAAAAGGAAGAGGGAGAAGAGACCGTTCTGGAGCTGACCGTAGATCCGTCCGATATGGGAAAGGTTATCGGCAAGCAGGGAAGAATCGCAAAAGCGATCCGTTCTGTTGTAAAAGCTGCTGCGTCCCGCGAGGATAAAAAAGCGGTTCTGGAGATTCAGTAAGGACAAAAGCCTGGCTGTCGCCGAAAAGCGGCAGCCTTTTATCGTAAATGATTCCATGAGAAATGAGGAAAAACCATGACAGACAGACTGCGAGTTGGAGTGATCACATCGACCCACGGGATCCGCGGGGAGGTAAAGGTATTTCCCACGACCGACGATCCGGCGCGCTATAAAAAGTTAAAACAGGTATATCTGGTCACCAGAAAAGAGACCCTGCCTCTGACCATTCAGAGTGTGAAGTTTTTCAAGCAGTTTGTGATCGTAAAATTCAGGGAATATAACGACATCAATGAAGTTGAACAATATAAAAATGCCGAGCTGTGGATTGACCGGAAGGATGCCATGCCGCTGGAGGAGGGCGAGTATTACATTGCCGACCTCATCGGACTTACGGTTATGACTGACGAGGGCGAGAAGCTGGGGGTCATGAAGGATGTGCTCCAGACCGGTGCAAACGATGTGTATGAGGTGGAGATGGAGAACGGAAAAACGGTTCTTCTGCCGTATATCGAGGAGTGCGTGAAAAAGGTGGATCTGGAAAAGGGCGAGATTCTGGTTCATGTGATGGACGGACTTCTGGATCTGTAGGAGGAGGCGCTTATGAGATATCATATTCTGACGCTGTTTCCGGACATGGTGCTCGGCGGACTTCGTACCAGCATTATCGGCCGGGCGGAGGCAAAGGGGCTTCTGGAGCTGGATGCGGTCGATATCCGCGACTTTACAAAAAACAAGCATAACCGGGTAGACGATTATCCCTACGGCGGCGGAGCCGGCATGGTCATGCAGGCGGAACCGGTCTATCTGGCGGCAAAATCGATTGAGGAAAAGATCGGGAGAAAGCCCCGTGTTATTTATATGACGCCTCAGGGAAAGGTCTTTGACCAGTCCATGGCAGAGGAGCTGGCGAAGGAGGAGGATCTGGTGTTTCTCTGCGGCCATTATGAAGGAATCGATGAGCGGGCGCTGGAGCTGGTGGTGACGGATCAGGTTTCCATCGGTGATTATGTGCTGACCGGAGGCGAGCTTCCGGCCATGGTCATGATCGACTGCATCTCCAGGCTGGTTCCCGGTGTGCTCAATAATGATGTCTCCGCCGAGTTTGAAACCTTTCATGATAACCTGCTGGAATATCCCCAGTACACCAGACCGGAGGAATTCATGGGAAAGCGTGTTCCCGATGTATTGCTGTCCGGCCACCACGGAAATGTGGACAAATGGCGGAGGGAGCAGTCAGTGATCCGGACAGCGAAATGGAGACCGGATCTGTTAAAACAGGCAGAGCTGACGGAAAAAGAAAAAGAGCTGGTAAAAACACTTGATTTTACCGGTGAAGTATGATAAAGTTAATGAGTTGTGAACGATAAGAGATGGTCCGCTGTTGCGTAATGCATTAAGAACATCGAATAATCTAAGGAGGTCGCAGATGAACGACATTATTAAAGCAATCGAAGCAGGCCAGATGAAAGAGTCTGTAGACGCATTCCGCGTTGGTGATACCGTAAAGGTATACAATAAGATCAAAGAGGGTTCCCGTGAAAGAATCCAGATCTTCGAGGGAACTGTTATTAAGAGACAGAACGGCGGAGCAAAGGAAACCTTCACCGTACGTAAGAACTCCAACGGCATCGGTGTTGAGAAGACCTGGCCGGTACATTCTCCTTTCGTAGAGAAGATTGAAGTTGTAAGACGTGGTAAGGTAAGAAGAGCGAAACTGTTCTACTTAAGAGACAGAGTTGGTAAGGCTGCCAAGGTAAAAGAGCTGGTTCGTTAATTAAACAGAAACATGGGATCTAAGGGGACAAATACTTTCGTATCTTGTCCCTTTTCCTTACTGCCGGAGCCGATGGGCATGCCGGCAGTTTTACAATAGGGAGAAACAGAAATTGAATCAGTTTTACGAAGAGAAAACCACCGACGGGCAGGGAAAGGGAAAGCGCCTGCTGGGCTGGGCAGTGGATATCGTGGCGGTGATCACTCTGGCCGTATTTGTGGTGATGATGTTTGGAACGAAGATCACTGTCTCCGGAAAATCCATGGAGCCGTCCGTGAAGGATGGGGATGTTGTGTTATTAAATAAACTATGGTATAATTTTACGGATCCGAAACGCATGGACATTGTGGCGTTTCATGCAAAGGACGGAGAAACGAAAACCTATGTGAAGCGGGTAGTCGGTCTGCCGGGCGAAACGGTACAGATCCGGGGAGGCGTTCTTTATATCAACGGAAAAGAGTGTCCGCTTCCGGAATCTGCGGGAGAGCTCTCGCTTCCCGGACTGGCAGAAAACGGTGTGACCCTGGCAGAAAATGAGTACTTTGTGCTGGGGGATTATTCGGATACCAGCGAGGACAGCCGATTTGCCAATATCGGAAATGTGACCTCGGATCAGATCGAGGGAAAGGTCTGGTTCCGGGCAGAGCCGTTTAACCGGATGGGTTTCATCAAATAGAGAAAGAGGTTTAACTATGCAGGTTCAGTGGTATCCAGGACATATGACGAAGGCGAAGCGCGCCATGCAGGAGGATATCAAGCTGGTGGATCTGGTGATCGAGCTGGTGGATGCCAGGTCGCCCCTGTCCAGCAGAAATCCCGATATTGATACACTTGGGAAAAATAAGGCCCGTCTGATCCTTTTAAATAAGGCAGATCTGGCTGATCCGGCGGCCAATCAGGCATGGACCGGCTATTTCGAGAAAAAGGGTTATACGGTGGTGCGGATCGATGCCAGAAGAAAGGCAGATCTGAAGCCGATTCAGGCGGCAGTCATGACTGCGTGCAAAGAAAAAATCGAGCGGGACAGGCGGCGGGGAATCAAGAACCGTCCGGTCCGGGCCATGGTTGTGGGGATCCCCAATGTGGGAAAGTCCACGTTTATCAATTCCTATGCAGGCCGGGCATGTGCAAAGACCGGAAATAAACCAGGTGTGACCCGCGGAAATCAGTGGATCCGGTTAAATAAAGAGGTGGAGCTTCTGGATACACCCGGAATCCTCTGGCCCAAGTTCGAGGATCCGCAGGTGGGAATCCGGCTGGCGCTTCTCGGTTCCGTAAAGGATGATATTTTAAACAGTGACGAGCTGGCAGTGGAGCTTTTAAAGCGGCTGCGGGCGGCATATCCGGAGGCACTTTCGGAACGGTACGGGGAAGCGGTCCTTGCAGGCAGTGAGGCGGAAGCTCTTATGGAAATTGCCAGGGCGAGAAATTGTATCCTGAAGGGCGGAGAACCGGATTACAGCCGGGCGGCAAAGCTTTTGATTGATGATTTCAGAGGCGGGAGACTGGGGAGAATCACCCTGGAGCTTCCGGAACAGGACGATTAGACATGAAAAAAAGAGAGAACGATTACGAGGAAGACAGAGAGATCCGGGAGACGCTCCGGAGGCTGGAGGAAATGCCGGATGAGGTGCCAGAGCCCAGCAGGCTGCAGGAGGTGTTAAGCTTTCTGGCTTATGCGGCGCTGGTGTTCGGGATTACCTTTCTGATCATTACCTTTGTGGGACAGCGGACGAAGGTTTCCGGAAATTCCATGTATGACACCCTGGAAAACGGAGACAATCTGATTCTGGAAAAGCTCAGCTACCGGTTTCATGAGCCGGAGCGGTTTGATATTGTAGTGTTCCGTTATACCCATAAGAAGAATACATTTTATATCAAACGGGTGATCGGTCTTCCCGGCGAGACGGTCCAGATTGTTGACAGCAAGATTTACATCAACGGAGAGATTCTGGAAGAAAATTATGGTTACGAGCCGATCCAGGATGCCAAGCGGGCATCGCAGCCCATTACCCTTGGCGAGGATGAATACTTTGTCCTGGGAGACAACCGCAACGACAGCTCGGACAGCCGTGATCCGGCGGTGGGGAATGTGACCCGCAGCCAGATCATCGGAAAAGCATGGCTTCGGATCTGGCCGTTAAACAAGATCGGATTGATCAATCACCGGGAGTAAGAATAAGCCGCTCCGGTGGTGTAACCGGAGGAAGCGACACTGAAAAACGAAAGAAGGATAAACAGGTGACCATACAGGAGATTAAACAGGCACTGGAACAGGCAGGCAATGCGGAACTTCCCGCATTGCTTGATTTTTACCGTAAAGACAGCCGGGCGGGCGTTCGAAAAGCCGTAGAGGCCTTTGAGAAGAGGCAGAAAGCCCTGGAAGCGGAGTATGCGAGGATTTATGAGATGCAGGCTTATGAGCGGAGCTATGAAGCGCTGGGCGTGATCTGCGGGATCGATGAGGCCGGACGCGGGCCGCTGGCAGGACCGGTATCGGCGGCGGCGGTGATCCTGCCGAAGGACTGTAAGCTTTTATATGTAAACGATTCCAAAAAGCTGTCGGAAAAGAAGCGGGAAGAGCTTTATGACGAGATCATGGAAACGGCAGTCAGCGTCGGTGTGGGACTGGTGTCCCCCGGACGGATCGATGAGATCAATATTCTCCAGGCAACCTATGAGGCCATGCGGGAAGCTGTTTCCAGGCTTTCTCCAAAGCCTCAGGTCTGTTTGAACGATGCGGTGACGATCCCGGAACTTCCGGTTCCGGCAAAGCAGGTTCCGATCATCAAGGGCGATGCCAGGAGCCTTTCCATCGCGGCGGCCAGCATCATCGCCAAGGTTACCAGGGACCGGCTTATGCGGGAATATGACAAGCTGTATCCGGAGTACGGGTTTGCCGGACATAAGGGCTACGGCTCTGCGGAGCATATGGCAGCAATCCGGAAGTACGGCATGACACCGATCCACAGAAGAAGTTTTTTGAAAAATCTGTAGTTTGGAAGGAAACGAATCTGCCGGCCGGGAGGAAAGGAGCGGGTATTTGAATCGAAGAAAAACAGGAACCGGATATGAGGAGCTGGCGGCGGCCTGGCTGGAACAGCGGGGTTATGAAATTCTGGAACGGAATTTCCGGACAAGGAAGGGAGAGATCGATCTTGTTGCCCGCCATCGGGGATATCTGGTGTTTGTCGAAGTCAAATACCGGAAAAACCGGAACAGCGGCGCACCGGAGGAGGCCGTAGACAGACGGAAGCAGAGACGGATCATGGAGGCGGCAGGGGTATATCTCGCTCTCCATGGCTACAGTCCCGACTGGAGGATGCGGTTTGATGTGGCAGCCATTGAGGGAGAGCAGATCCGGGTGATCGAGAATGCGTTCGGAGACGGATTTTAAACAGAATTGTTGCAAAAAGAAACATGCAGACAGGGAAATACCGATAAGAGAAGGATGCGAAAGGAGAAGCGATATGAACCAGTTGAAGGAAAGTCTGAACAGGAAACCAGGGCGGAAAAAGACTCTTTCCATGAAGGAACGTGCAGGTGTTTTGTATTTAAGCTTTGATCTTCTGGAGACCTGTAACCTGGTGCGTCACGGCTTTTCCACCAGGTTAGGAGGCGTCAGCACCGGAGACTGTGCATCTATGAATCTGGGCTTTTCCAGAGGGGATGATGAGGCGCATGTACGGGAGAACTACCGGCGGATCGGAGAAGCCCTGGAGCTTCCGGTGGAGCGGATGGTACTGTCCCGTCAGACCCATACCACCAATGTCCGGGTGGTGACGGAGGAGGATGCTGGAAATGGAATTGTACGGCCCCTTCCGTATACCGATGTGGACGGTCTGGTGACAAATGTTCCGAAGCTTCCGTTGGTGACCTTTTATGCAGATTGTGTGCCGCTGTATTTTGTGGATCCGCTTCATAAGGCCATTGGTCTGTCCCATTCCGGCTGGAGAGGAACCGTCGGAAAGATGGGAGCGGAGACGCTGCGGGTCATGAAGGAGGCTTATGGGACAAGACCGGAGGAGGTGCTGGCCTGTATCGGCCCCAGTATCTGTCAGGACTGCTATGAAGTGAGTCTGGACGTGGCAGAGGAATTCCGGGCGGCATTCGGAGAAAAGGCAGACCGTCTGCTGCTTCGGGAGAAGCCAAATGAAAAGTTTCAGCTGGATCTCTGGGAGGCGAACCGGCAGATCCTTCTGGAAGCCGGGATCTGCAAGGAGCATCTGGCCGTGACCGATCTGTGTACCTGCTGTAATCCGGAGCTTTTGTTTTCGCACCGTGCCAGTCACGGAAGACGGGGAAATCTGGCGGCCTTTTTATGCCTTAACGGAGAATTTATAAAAAAAGAATAAAAATAATGAAAAAAATAGTTGAAAGTTAAAAAAGATATTGGTATACTAAAATGGTTTTAGCGCATATGAACTAAAACGGGAGGAAACAGGTTGAAGTTTTATCAGGTAACAGGGGAAACAACTGAAAAATCGGCAGTTCTGCCGGAATATAAAGAAGCAAGGGAGTTCGGTGCGGTCCGCGTCGGAAAAACCATGCTCTTTTTCCGGAAGGGACGGAAAACCTACTGTATGAGCTATCCGGAGATCAGCCGGTTCTTCCGCAGAGTCATGCTGGTTCCGGCGAAGATGTGCTGTGCCAGCGGAAAGCTTCCCGTGGAGAGCCTTGTGCTCTGCAGAAAAACAGCGGCATCGGAGGAAGCGGAGGTCGTACAGGTGACGCTTCCCGGTTCCAGAGCGGCAAAGCTTTTAATGGAGCTGCTGAAAGAAAAAATGCCGGAGACACCTTTTGCGGCGCCGGGAAAATCAGAAGAAAAATCGGAGAGTAAGAGATAAATGACGTTAACAGAAGCATCGGAGAAGCTGTTGCGCTCCTTTAAACGATATTATAATGTAAAACAGGAGGAGGTCGATCCGCCCTTTTATGCAGAGGCGGAATTCAGTCTCCACGATGAGCAGTACTTCCTGGTACGAAGCGCAAAGCTGAGCGAGGCTGATTCCAAGGAATTTGTATTCTTCGCATCGGAGGAGCATTTAACCGGGGAGCGGCTGCGGGAGCTGGATGAAACGGCATGGGAACGGGGACTTTCCCGGGTGCGGCCCCATGCAAACCACCGGAACTCCGATGTGGTTCTCTTTGTACTTGCGGATCAGATCGATGACGGGGCGCTTGCCCTTGTAAAAAAGCTGCACCATTATAAAAGTTATCGTTACAGCCTTCAGGGCTGGAGTCATTACAAACTGGCTGTACTCGAGATTTCTACGGGACGGATGGCCTTTAACCGCCAGGGCAGAAGTTTTAAGAAACTCGTCAGCAATATACTTTAATCCAATTCTATTTTACAAAAGGAGAATGAAAAATGACAGCGTTAATCATTGTTCTAGTTGCGATTGCTTTGCTGTTCATTGGCTATGTGACCTATGGTTCATGGCTGGCAAAGCAGTGGGGAATTGACCCTAAGAGAAAAACTCCCGCAGTAGAGATGGAAGATGGCGTCGATTATGTGGCTGCACCTCCTGCAGTTTTAATGGGACACCATTTCTCCTCCATCGCAGGTGCAGGCCCCATCAACGGACCGATCCAGGCATCTGTATTCGGCTGGGTACCTGTTTTCCTCTGGTGTATCATCGGTGGCATCTTCTTCGGCGGTTTACAGGACTTCGGTTCCTTATTTGCCTCCATTCGTCATGACGGAAAATCAGTTGGTGAGATCATTAAGGATTCCATGGGCAAGAGAGCTCAGAAGTTATTCATCATCTTCGCGCTCCTGGTTCTGATCCTGGTAATCGCTTCCTTTGTAAATGTTGTAGCAGGTACGTTCTTTACTGCTTCTGACGCTGACGTTGTATTCGGCATCACAACCAATCCTACCGGAAACCAGACCACTGCAATGATCTCCGTACTGTTTATCGTACTGGCGATCATCTACGGTCTTCTGACAAACCGTGCAGGCTTAAAGACCGGTCCTGCAACCGTGATCGGCATCATTGGTATCGTGGCGATCGTAGCAATCGGTATGAACGTAGGTCTTGCAATGAATCGTCTTGCATGGATCGTATTTGTTGGTGTTTATATCACCGTTGCTTCTCTGATCCCCGTCTGGATCATGCTGCAGCCCCGTGACTATCTGTCCAGCTTCTTACTGTATGCCATGATGATCCTGGCAGTTGTCGGTATCGCAATCGTTGCCTTCACCGGAAGCGCACACTTTGATATGCCTGCCTTCACCGGCTGGAATTCCAAGATCGGTACGCTGTTCCCGGCACTGTTCATCACGGTAGCCTGTGGTGCATGTTCCGGTTTCCACAGCCTGATCGCAACCGGTACCTCTTCCAAGCAGCTTGACAACGAGAAGCACGCAAAGGCAATCGGCTACGGTTCCATGCTGATCGAGTCTGCGCTCGGTGTTGTTGCTCTGATCGCTGTTGGTATGGTATATGCAAAGTACAATGATGGCGGCTTCGGTTCTCCCTCCGCAGCATTCGCAGGCGGTATCGGCCTGATGTTCGGTGCAGAAGGATCCGGTGCCTACAACACGATCTACGCACTGTTAACACTGGCAGTTTCCGTATTCGCTCTGACATCTCTGGATACCGGTACCCGTCTGAGCCGTTTCATGTTCTCCGAGCTGTTCTTAAAGGACAGCGAGGCAACCTGGAAGGATGCTAAGGGCGTAAGAAAGTTCCTTGCTCATCCTCTGGTAGGTACCGGCCTGATGGTAGTCATTGGCTGTGTACTTGGTGCGCTGAGCCTGAGCCAGATCTGGGGTCTGTTTGGTGCTGCAAACCAGCTCCTTGCAGGTATCGCTCTGATGGCAGTTGCTGCATGGCTTGGAAATGCCGGAAAGAACAACAAGATGTTCTATATTCCCATGGTATTTATGCTGGCTGCAACGATCACCAGCCTGATCATCACCGTAAAGAAGAAGATCGTTATGATCGGCGGCGGTGCTGCTATGTGGGGTGACTGGTTCCAGCTGATCTTTGCTGCAGCGATGGTAATCCTTGCAGTATTCCTGATCGTTGAGGCTGCACGGACCTTCAGCAAGCAGGCAAAAGCAAAGAAGGCTGCAAAGTAAGATACATAAAACCAGAATCGAATAAGAAAGGATCCTGCAAGCAGGATTCAGAATAAAAGAAAGCCTGTCGGATCAGGGTAGCAGCGTATAAGACAGGTTTATAGCTTTAGAGAGAACAGCGTGGCGGAAGTCACGCTGTTCTGCTTTTTGATGCGTGAGTGAGCATTTCGGCAATGATGCTCTCCGGCAAGAAACCAATGCAGGCAAGGCTGATATGCACATCCTGCACTCGCTGCCCGCTGCTTTTATCCGGCGCGGAAACATAGACCCTGTTCACAAGATCATGCAGCACAGCGGGCGTCAGTTCCTTCAAGTCCGGGTACTTCTTTACCCTGAGAATAAATTGCTCAATGCTGTCGACTTCTTCCTCCTGCCGGGCAATCTCCTGTTCCAAAAGCTGCATCTTCTCCGTCAGATCTGCTTGCTCATTTTCATAGTCGGCGGACAGCTTTTCAAATCGGCTATCATTGATTTTGCCGGAGATATTGTCCTCATAAAGTCGTTTGAACAGACGGTCAAGCTCTTCCATCCTGCGCTGTGCCTGCGTGAGCTGTCTGCGCTTTGCGGCGAGTTCTTTCTTGAAGTCCTCCTTGCGCTTTGCACCCAGCTTATCGCGGAACAGATCCTCACAATCGGAGATAAGCAGGATTTGTAGAGATTTCAGCACGCCCTTTTCCAGAACAACCGCGCGGATGAAGTGCGTCCCGCACACGTCTTTTCCCTTCTTGCGAGAGGTAGAGCAGACGAAATGATCCTGTCGTTCTTCAAAGTTCCGCGAGGTGCAGTAGTACATTTTTTCTCCGCAATCGGCGCAGTAGGCAACGCCGGAAAAGAGGTTGCTCTTGCCCGTTCTTGCCGGTCTGCGTTTGTTGCGGCGCAGCTCCTGAACCCGCTGAAAGGTGTCCTCATCCACAATGGCTTCGTGGGTGTTGCGGAATATCTTCCATTGCTCCGGTGGATTCTCGATGGTCTTCTTGATTTTGTAGGACTGCCGGTGCGTTTTGAAGTTCACGGTATGCCCGCAATACTCCATCCGTTCCAGAATTGCGGCAACGGTGCTGCCGTTCCAGTTGTAAGGATTCTCCGGTAAAGCACAGCGGACTTTTCGTTTTTTGCCTGTCCTGATAAACGGTGGGCGTCAACACATGATCCTCTTTCAGCATCCGGGCAATCTGCGTCGGACCGTTCCCGTCCATGCAAAGGGAAAAGATGCGCTTGACCACCTGTGCCGCTTCCGGATCGACGAGCCAATGCTCTGAATTATCCGGGTCTTTGACGTAGCCATACGGCGGAATTGTCGTCAGGTGTTCGCCGGATTCTCCCTTGAGCCGGAGTGAGGTACGCACTTTCTTGCTGCCGTCCCGAACGTAGTATTCGTTGATAATATTGACGAACGGGACGAACTCATTGTCTTGCTGGTTAGCGCTGTCCACACCGCTGTTGACGGCAATGAACCGCACGTTATTCTGTGGGAATGTGATCTCGGTATACATCCCAACTTCCAGATAATTTCGGCCGATGCGGCTCATATCTTTTGTGATGATCGTACCGATCTTTCCGTCTTCCACCAGCGCCATCATGTGCTGGCAATCCGGTCTTTGAAAGTTCGCGCCCGTGTAACCGTCATCCACAAAGAACTCCGTATTGCGGAAGCTGTGTTCCTTTGCATATCGGCTGAGATAGGCTTTTTGATTCACAATGCTGTTACTGTCGCCCTGTGATTCATCATCACGGGACAGGAGGCAATACAGCGCGGTAATTTTGTCAGACTGCTTCATAGTAGATTCCTCCATCATCTGAGGACAGTCTGCCAAGACAAGATTGCTGTTGGTCACGATCACACACTCCCCTCGGAGTCGATCAGTTTCACCGCCTTTTCGGGAAGGGTGTGCATTCCGTCAAAGCTGGCAGTAAAGCGGTAGATGGTGTTTCCTTCTTTCAGGCGTACCGTGATCTGCGGTAACTCCTGCCAGAGAGGAACGAGGGCACTGCGGCTGCCGTCCGATTCCACTTGGACGTTACGTTTCTTGTTATCCATTTGCACCTTCCTTTTCATTCAGATTTCCGAGCATTGCCGCATGAATCTCACGGAGCAAAGTGCGTGATATGACCTATTGTTATTCAGTATATCACAGCAATTTCCGGGATTCCACTGGGCAATGTACCGGGATTCACAGGAGAATTACAGGCAGTTCGCCGGGTCGCACAGCCGTCTGTGCCAGTCAAGGAATCGGCTTCGCCTCGCTGCGCGTCCTTCACAGGCTCGTTCGCCTGTGCAAGCCGGTAATCAAGGCGGCGATGCCGCCATTTGCCCATGAAAATCAGCTGCCTTCCAAGACTTTTTTAATCTTTCAGCCTAACTATAACAAGAACAAACGTTCGAGTCAATGCGATTATGAGAGGAAGAGCAAGCACAGCAAGTGTAGCTACACTTGCGAAAAATGGCGTGGGTTGACCGGGATTTCCTTGCAGAGCAGCAAGCAAATCCGGTGAGTACCCACACCGAAAAACAGAGCGTTCCGGCTGACTGCCGAAACGCCCTGTTTTCATTTTTGGGATAATCCCAAGCCCTTATGTTCGTGAAAAATTACGAAAGCTCACCAGCTATACTCTGATAACTGGAATGTGTAGGATTCGCCGGGAGTAATGTCATAGATCACAACAGAGTCATCCTTGAATTTATCTCCGGCGTTCAGAGAAGATAGGTATATATTGCCGGAGTCTACCAGATAACCCGCACTGTCATACAGCTTATAACTAATCATATCATACCCGGAATCACTGCTCCCGATCTTCTTTTCTCCGGTAATCGTAATGGTCAGCTGCGGAGAATAGTCTTTGTCAAACGTAAACTCGGCTCCTTGAATTTGGATCACGGATGCCGTACTCCCCATGAAGTCTTTCACCTTCAGATCCAGCGGAAATGAATCAAACGTCACTTGAACATCTTCAATAGGCAAGCAATACAGAGCATCGCAGTTTACTTCGTCAAACTGAACTGCGTTTTCCTTGTACACGGTGAAATAAACCTTCCCGTTTGCGGATTTTCCGGCTTTGATCTCAGCGGTAGGGATTCTCACATTGGCAAGATATTGCTCTCCGGCAGCTTGGCTGGTATAATAGCCGAAATCATCAGTAGAAACGGACTTTGTACCAGCATAAACCTCTTCATCCGCGTCATTTACGATTTGAATATCCACATTGACATCGGCTGACAGGGGGTTATCATTTTTATCAGCCAAACCAAAGAAAAGGCTGTAATCACTTGTTCCCTCGTTATACTGAAAAGACCAGCTTTTCAGTGTTTCAACACGGGATGCCGACGATCCGCACCCACTCAACAACAATGCAATTACAAGTCCACACACAAGAAAGAATCGTTTCATTTCTGAGTCTCCTTATCTGTCTGTGCCTTTATTGCATGGAACATTTCTTGTTTGAGCAAACGCTTTTTCTTTGGATCCATTGTGCAGTAATTGCGATTGCACCGATCACTTAGAAAGCAAGTCTCGCAGATAAGCTGTTCAACTTTCTGCATAATCAGTTCATCATCGCTGGGAAGCTCGTAGGCTTCGATCTTTTGGATGCCTGTCGGGTTACGCAGTCCGTAGTCAATCAGTTTTCCATTTCCGGTTTTTACATAGCGGTAGACCTCGGCACCGAATGAAACACTGTCACCAACGGCGCACTTTTCAAAGCCGGATCTGTCCATCCAGACGTGATCCTCTTTTCCGTCAAACATTGTCCCGTCGGTGTACATTCCACTAATAAAAATCCGCTTGAAGCAAATATGTTTTGGCTTGACTTTCTCAATCTGTCCTTTGAATTCAAGCAGATAATTAAATATGCCGTTTGCAAATCCGGAACGATAAGCGTGCCCTAAAGAAGCAAGCTGGACATCCAGATATTCATCATAGGACATCTTTTCTGCGCCAACGACATCCTTACGAGAATCCGGATTGAAAAATACGAGGCCGTCTTCTTCATCTACGCATGTATCTTCTCCATAATTGATTGCCAAAAGCGATTTTTTATCTGGAAACTTGGCAATCAGAGCAGCAGCTTTTTTGAGCCGATCCTGCCGCTTTTGCCTTTCGCAGCGTTCGCACTCATACTGCTCCGCAAGAATGCGATCCTCTATGTGTCTGCTTTCGTCTTTTGTCAGCAACGGCGATAAATGGTCAACGCAATCGTAATCCCCATTTTCCATGCGCGTTTTGAAGCGGGCAAGAACTTCTTTAAGTTCCTCAGTGGTCAGATACCTTGCCTTGCTAATAGAACAGCTATGGTAACACCCCGTGTTTATGTTGCCATGCCCATCGCCGTACATAATGGCGGTATTCCATGGGCAAAAATAATGTTCTTTCTGGACGAGCCCTCCTCGCTTCAAGCCCTCCTCAAATTCCGGAAAGACCGCCGGATTGCCGCAGCCTTCGTGATTCTCCACCCAAAATCCGGAAGGACCCTTATCCGCGCGACTGATCATCACATTGATTGCGTCGACTGTGGCCTTTTTCATTTGCTTGTTATTCATAATCCAAACCTCCGTTAATAAGTGCCGCCAGACAGCGACCTGACATGTTAACGTGGTCTTTTGAGCTTTTATGGAAATTATAGCATGTTTCTTTGTACTTGTCTATCCTGCTTGCTCGGCAGGACAGGCGAAAACAGTTGCAAATTTAGAGGTTTTTATCGCCGTAAATGATGTGCTGCTTATGGAAAGGAACTCTACTGTTCATTGGATGGTGAACAACTAATTGTAACTATGCAATAGCGAACGGAACGGTGAGTGCAGTACACGGATTGCAGAAGCGCGGAATAAGGAACAAAATTATCGTTTCAGCAAACTTCTTTCCTATCCTCACAAGGATTGGTTTAAGTGAGAGATTTCTGACTACTTTTCTGAAAGATGACATCTCAGAAGTACCCTTATGAAACAAGTTGAAAATCGGCATTTAACTGACGTATGAGCTGTACTTGTGCAAGGGCATGGACGCATCATTGCCCATGATTTTTGCGTTGCTCACAGGGAAGCTAATTCCGGATTATCGACCTTAAATCGTACAAAATTCATCCTATCCATCTACCATCAACAAAGGCAACTGCAAAAGCAAAGGGGCATGTGCCTTAATGACACATACCCCTTTTGTAAGCAACCCTTGTCCGGCAACTGCCATAGTATTTGTTTCTCAAAACCTGTTTTATGGGCAGCTACCCCAGTCCGGCAGGCACTTCGTGCCAACGATGC
The DNA here is from genome assembly GCF_052118925.1 of Candidatus Paralachnospira sp. LCP21S3_A2. Classification (NCBI taxonomy): domain Bacteria; kingdom Bacillati; phylum Bacillota; class Clostridia; genus Candidatus Paralachnospira; species Candidatus Paralachnospira sp. LCP21S3_A2. The sequence goes on along the minus strand of NZ_JBQKGG010000002.1, from coordinate 58,702 downwards.
GCAATCGCGCGATGAGGAAGTTTGTCGCAAGCGACCGCGCTCGGCGCGAGAATGTGCCAAGGCACATTCTATTTTATAAGTTCCTGTTCTCTTTTTAATTCGTTGTAGAGAGTTATGGAATCCCAGGCGGCGTTCTGCTCCGTTAAAACAGCCTTCAGCGGAATCACAAGCTTCTGTTTCCGAAGTGCCATTAAAAACGTATCCAGGAGAGGCTCTGAAAAGCCCTTCATAAGCAGCATCGGCTCCGGCAGCGGTGCTCCGTCGTAGTGTGACTCGTTTCCCGGAACGGTTTTCAGTCCGGCCAGGTGTCCGATGGGTTTCAGATATTCCTCCGGTTTTACAATGCGTACCCTGAGGCGCAGCTTCAGCAAAATCGGCTTCAGCTTCTGACCGGCGGGTGTGCCGGAAAAGTTATAGAGGAGAACGGTTTCATTCATAAGTATGCTTCCTTTCTGAACCGGACAGGTCAATGGGAGAATGATTCTGGAGGATTCTTCAGATTCTTTGATTTTCCGGGAAAAGTCCTTGCATCCATGTTCGGTTCATGCTATAATAATGTTCGGTTTTGATGCCGCTGTGGCGGAATTGGCAGACGCACTTGACTCAAAATCAAGCGGTTCACACCGTGCCGGTTCGAGTCCGGCCAGCGGCAGTCGATCAGACGCCGGGAAGATCAGAGATGGTCTTTCCGGCGTTTTTGTATGACACAGGAAGAGACATCTCCCGGCAGACGGATCTGCGCCGGAAAAGGAAATCAGAAGAATCAGAATAAGTGTAACACGGAGCGGGGGAAAATGGCAAGGAAATATACAGCGTTCTTTTAAAGCTGTCCGAATCGGAAGCACGGGCCGCGCCCCGGGGACTTGAAAACCCGCTTCAAATCAGTTAGAATGGTGAGAGATTGTGAGTGGCGTTATACGACGCCGCGGTCTGGAGAAGAAGCATAGAGAAACGGAAAAGCAGCAGGAGGGAAAAGCCGGAAGTTTGGTTTTCGGCGGCCGGAGGAAGAAAAAGGATGAAGAAGGGACGGAAAAAACGGAAACGATACTGGGTGGAACAAAACCGGCAGAGCGGGAAGAATCCGAAGGAATTTATGACGGAGTGCATGGCAGTTCAGGCGCAGATTTCCGATTACATCGACGGCAGTCTGCCGGCGGAGCATATGGAACGGTTTGTCCATCATGTGGAGCACTGCGGGGAATGCCGGGAGGAACTGAAGATTTATTATACCTTATATCTGGGCATCCTTCAGCTTGACCGGGAGGAAGAGGTGAAGGAGTTGTCCGATCTGGACGGAGCACTGGAGGAGGAGCTGGAGCATTCGGAGAATCAGATCCACCGCCGCCGGTTTTTTCAGAGCATGCGCTATGCCATTTATACAACGGCATTCTGGTGCGTGGTGACTGCGGTGCTGCTGCAGCTTCGGATGTTTGCGGATCTGGGGATTCTATAAAGACTGACGGAAAACCGGAGGCAGACGGGAAAACTGGAAGCAGACGGCGGAAGCCGGATCTGCTGAGGGCGGATCGGATTGACACTGAAAAATAAGGAGCAGAGGGGAACAGACATATGCGGGAAAAGATCATACTGATTGACGGATACAGCATTTTAAGCCGGGCCTTTTACGGGATCCATGCGGGAATGACCAATTTTGAAGGGCTTCATACCAATGCCATTTACGGTTTCTTAACTATGATGTTCAAGGCCATCGAAGAGGAAAAGCCGTCCTATCTGGCTGTGGCCTTTGATGTGAAGGCGCCTACCTTCCGCCACAAGTTTTATGAGGCATATAAGGGAACGCGAAAGGGCATGCCGGAGGAGCTTTTGGAGCAGGTTCCGGTGATGAAAGAGGTGCTTCATGCCATGGGGATCCCCACGGTGGAGCTGGCAGGCTATGAGGCTGATGATATTCTGGGAACCCTTTCCAGACGGTGTGACAGCGAAGGTCTTGAGGTGACCATTTTATCCGGAGACCGGGATATGCTCCAGCTGGCAGGGGAGCATGTGAAGATCCGGATCCCGAAGACCAAGGGCGGACAGACCATCGTGGAGGAGTATTATGCCAGGGATGTGATGGAAACGCTGGGTGTCACACCGGAAGAATTTATCGATGTGAAGGCGTTTATGGGCGATACCTCCGATAACATTCCCGGAGTTGCCGGAATTGGAGAAAAGACGGCCTATGCGCTGATCAAAACGTATCATACGCTGGAAAATGTGTTTGCAAACCAGGATACCGTGAAGCCGGAGCGGGCCAGAAAGGCACTGGCGGCAGGACGGGAGTCGGCAGAGCTTTCCAGAACTCTGGCAGCTATCGACCGGGACTGTCCGGTGGAATTTTCGGCGGAGGATGCGAAGCTTGGAAAGCTGTTTACGCCGGAAGCTTATGAATATATGAAGCGTCTGGAATTAAAAAGCTTTCTTCCCCGGTTTGAGACGGAGGATCAGGTTCAGAACCAGGTGGAGAAGCAGTTTCTGTATATTGACAGCCTGGAGGGGGCGGAGCAGGCCGTCCGGCAGGCTGCGGAGGCACCGGTCATCGGTCTGCAGCTTATTATCGAGGAGCATGAGATCCTGGGACTGGCTCTTTCCCGGAGTAAGGAGGATATCTGCTTTATCGCAGCAGGCGGCTTCGTAACGGGAGCTTATCTTGCCGGAAAGACAAAGGAGCTTTTAACGGGCAGAGGTGCTTCCTGGGTGCTGGATCTGAAGGCCATGCTGCCATTTCTTGATCTGGAAGAGACCGAGGGCGTTTATGATGCCGGCGTGGCCGGATATCTGCTGAATCCGTTAAAAAGTGCATATCTCTATGATGAGCTGGCAGCGGAATATCTGGGCATGACCGTTCCCTCCCGGATGGATCTTCTTGGAAAGCTGCCTTATGGGAAGGCGCTGGAGGAGAAGCAGGAGGCAGCAGTGAGCTGCTTCTGTTATCAGGCCTATGCAGCAGCTCAGGCGGGTCCGGTGCTGCTTGAAAAGCTCGCGCAGACCGGTATGAAAACGCTGTTTCTGACGATTGAGATGCCTCTGATCTACAGTTTATACCATATGGAAAAAGAAGGGATCCGGGTGGAACGGGAGACCTTGAAAGCCTATGGCGAGACACTGAAAACGCAGATCGATGTGCTGGAGACCGAGATCTATGAGCTGGCCGGAGAGCAGTTCAACATTAACTCGCCCAAGCAGCTTGGTGTGATCTTATTTGAAAAGCTGGGCCTTCCCTATGGAAAAAAAACAAAGACGGGTTATTCGACTTCGGCGGATATTCTGGAAAAGCTGGCGCCGGAGCAGCCTCTGGTGGCAAAGATCCTGGAATACCGACAGCTTACGAAGTTAAAATCCACTTATGCGGACGGGCTGGCGGCCTTCATCGGTTCCGACGGCCGGATCCACGGAACCTTTAATCAGACCATTACCGCCACGGGACGGATCAGCAGCACCGAGCCGAATCTCCAGAACATTCCGGTGCGGATGGCACTGGGACGGGAAATCCGAAAGGTGTTTGTGCCGAAGGAGGGCTGTGTGTTTGTAGATGCCGATTATTCCCAGATCGAGCTTCGGATCCTGGCACATATGTCAGGGGATCAGCGGCTCATAGAGGCGTATCACGAGGAGCAGGATATCCATCGGATCACGGCTTCTCAGGTGTTCCATACGCCCTTTGAAGAGGTGACGGAGCTCCAGAGGCGAAATGCCAAGGCGGTGAATTTCGGGATTGTTTACGGAATCAGCGCCTTCGGACTCAGCGAGGATCTCAGTATCAGCCGCCAGGAGGCACTGGAATATATTAACCAGTATTTTGAAACGTATCCGGGTGTGAAGGCGTTTCTGGATCAGACGGTGGCACAGGCCAGGAAGACGGGCTATGTGACAACTCTTTATGGGCGGAGACGTCCTGTTCCGGAGCTTTCCTCTTCGAATTTCATGCAGAGAAGCTTTGGCGAGCGGGCAGCCATGAACAGTCCCATTCAGGGAACGGCTGCCGATATCATCAAGATTGCCATGGTGGAGGTGGATCGGAGACTGCGTCGGGAAGGACTGAAATCCAGACTGATCCTTCAGATCCACGATGAGCTTCTGGTAGAAACGGATCAGGCGGAAATCGAGCAGGTTGAAACAATCTTAAAAGAAGAAATGGATGGTGCGGCGAAGCTTTCTGTTCCGCTGGAGGTGGATATGAAGGTGGGCAGCAGCTGGTTTGAGACAAAATAAAAACGAAGAAGACAAATTTACGAAACAGAAAAAACGGAATCAAAAAACCAAAATCGAAACCAGGGAGTAAAAAACATGCGGATCATCGGAGTGACCGGAGGCGTCGGTGCAGGAAAAAGCACGGTGCTGGAGCTTTTAAAAGAAGAATACGGAGCGGAGCTTCTCATGGCAGATGCCATTGGGAAAGAGCTGCAGGAGCCTGGCGGCGCCTGTTATGAAGCCATGAGAGGGCTGTTTGGAGAAGAATGTCTGCTGGAGGACGGAACCTTTGACCGGAAGCAGATCGCAGCGCAGATCTTTTCCGATGAGGTCATGAAGGAAAAGCTCAATGCCATTGTCCATCCGGCCGTGCGGGCCGAGATCGAGCGGAGGCTGGGAGTTCTTGCCTGGGAGGGACAGCCCATTGCGGTGATCGAGTCGGCAATCCTTTTTGAAGCAGGCTATGAAACCATGTGCGATGAGGTCTGGATTGTTACGGCAGAGCCACAGGTGCGGATCGGGCGTCTGATGGAAAGCCGCGGTTATACGAAGGAAAAATGTCTTCAGATTATGAAAAATCAGCCGCCGGAGGAGAAAATTAAGACACTGGCGGATCATGTGATCGAAAATAATACCGATCTGGATGCGGTGAAAAAGCAGATTGCAGGAATCCTGCCTGTATGATAGAATGAACAGGAGCTTATGGCGCCGGGTTTTGCGCCTTTGAAAGGGAGGAAGGTTATGCGTTTCGTCAGCATTGCCAGCGGCAGCAGCGGAAACTGTATCTATATCGGAAGTGAGGAGACCCATATTTTAATTGATGCGGGAATTTCTTCCAAGCGGATCGAGGCCGGATTAAATGAGCTGGGAGTTAAGCCCTCGGAGCTTTCCGGGATCCTGGTGACCCATGAACATTCGGATCATATCGGCGGTCTCGGCGTATTTTCCAGAAGAAATGAGATTCCTATTTATACGACAACGGGAACATATGAGGGGATCCTGAGAGCAAAAAATCTCGGAACGATGCCGGAGGGACTGCATCGTGAGGTTGTGCCCGACCGCAGGTTTTCCATCGGTGATCTGGAGATTTTGCCCTTTTCCATCGACCATGACGCGGCAGATCCCTGTGCTTACCGGGTAGACTGCGGGGGTACGTCGGCAGCAGTGGTAACAGATCTGGGCAATTACAGCCAGTATACATTAAACCATCTGCGGGGGCTGGATGCGATCCTTCTGGAAGCAAACCATGATGTCCATATGCTGGAGGCCGGTCCGTATCCCTATTATCTGAAACGCCGGATCATGGGAAATAAGGGGCATTTATCCAATGACAGTGCCGGGCGGCTTCTGGGAGATATCCTCCATGACCATTTTAAAAAGGCGCTTCTGGGCCATTTATCCAAAGAAAACAATTATGCCAGTCTGGCTTATGAGACTGTGCGCCTGGAGGTCACCATGGGGGAAAATGCTTATCAGGGAAATGACTTTGACATCGCCGTTGCCGACCGCAGCCAGATGTCGGAGATCATCAATTTATAAATTTATTCTCAAAGGAGAACCGAAATGAAAAAAACGATCATCACAGTAGTAGGAAAGGACACCGTAGGAATCATTGCCCGGGTATGTACCTATCTGGCCAATAATGCAGTCAACATCGAAGATATTTCACAGACGATCCTTCAGGGATATTTCAACATGATGATGATCGTCGATACAAACCAGTCGTCCAAGCCTTTTGGAGAAATGGTTTCGGAGCTGGATCAGATCGGCGAGGAGATCGGAGTAAAGATCCGCTGTCAGCATGAAGATATTTTCAATAAAATGCACAGAATTTAAGAGGACGCGCCATGATAAATCGATTTGAAGTAGATGAAACCAATAAAATGATCGAGCAGGAACGGCTGGATGTCCGTACCATTACCATGGGCATCAGCCTTATGGACTGTATCGATTCGGATCTGGAAAAGGTCAAGGAGAATGTTTACCGGAAGATCACGTCCTATGCGAAGGATCTGGTGAGCGTAGGCGGAGAGATCGAAGTCAAATACGGGATCCCGATCGTCAATAAGAGGATTTCCGTGACACCCATTGCGTTAATAGGAAGCGCAGCCTGCAAGACACCGGGAGATTTTGTGGAGCTGGCAAAGATTCTTGACCGGGCGGCAAAGGAGGTCAAGGTAAACTTTATCGGCGGCTATTCGGCGCTTGTCAGCAAGGGGATGACTCCGGCAGAGGAGCTTTTAATCCGTTCCATTCCGGAGGCTCTGGCCTGTACTGACCGGGTCTGCAGCTCCGTCAATGTGGGCTCTACCAAGACCGGAATCAATATGAATGCTGTCCGCCTCATGGGTCAGATGATCAAGGAGACAGCCGCCAGAACCGGCGACCAGGATTCTTTAGGCTGTGCAAAGCTGGTGGTATTCTGCAATGCACCGGATGATAATCCCTTTATGGCGGGGGCTTTCCATGGTGTTACCGAGGCCGACGCCATCATTAATGTGGGGGTCAGCGGTCCGGGCGTGGTAAAGACGGCTCTGGAAAAGGTGCGTGGAGAGAATTTCGAGGTTCTCTGCGAGACCATCAAGCGGACGGCCTTTAAAGTTACCCGTGTGGGCCAGCTGGTGGCTCAGGAGGCATCCCAGCGCCTGGGGATTCCCTTCGGAATCGTGGATCTTTCCCTGGCACCGACCCCGGCCGTGGGTGACAGCGTGGCTGAGATCCTGGAAGAGATCGGTCTGGAGAGTGTCGGAGCACCGGGAACTACGGCAGCGCTTGCGTTATTAAACGATCAGGTAAAGAAGGGCGGCGTTATGGCATCCTCCTACGTGGGCGGATTATCCGGCGCTTTTATTCCGGTCAGCGAGGATCAGGGCATGATCGATGCCGTGAACCGAAACGCACTGACTCTGGAAAAGCTGGAGGCCATGACTTGTGTATGCTCCGTGGGGCTTGATATGATCGCCATTCCCGGCGATACTACGGCAGAGACTATTTCCGGAATCATCGCCGATGAGGCGGCTATCGGCATGGTCAACCAGAAGACTACGGCGGTCCGTCTGATCCCGGCAGTGGGGAAAAAAGCGGGTGATACCGTAGAATTCGGCGGATTGCTGGGCTACGCGCCCATCATGCCGGTGAATCCCTATTCCTGCGAGGCCTTTGTGACCCGCGGCGGACGGATTCCCGCACCGATACATAGCTTTAAGAATTGACGGCAGCAGGAGATCAGGACGGAATGCGAATGATTTCAGGAATGGCAGGAGCGCACAGCGCGGAGCAATTCCACTGTTGTTATCAATAAATACAAATCATATGTAAGGGGGATTTTCTTATGGATCTTGGGTTAAGGGGAAAGGTAGCAGTAATTTTCGGAGGCACCACCGGAATCGGTGCGGCGGCAGCCATGCGGTTTCTGGAGGAGGGCTGTAAGCTGGCCATCTGCAGCCGGACGGAAGCGAAGGTAGAGTCCTTCCGGAAGCAGGCAGAGGAGGCTGGCTACACCGATGTACTCTGTGAGCAGGTCAATGCCACTGTGTCGGCGGAAGTAGACGCCTTTGCGGACCGCGTGGTAAAGAAGTTTGGACGGATCGATATCTGGGTCAACTGTGCGGGCGGAAACAAACACGGTCCTCTTGCCACACTCCCGGAGGAGACCTTCCGTTACATTGTAGATCTGAACTTAACCTCGGTATTCCTGGGGATCAAGGCAGCTTCCCGCCATATGATCCCGCAGAAGAGCGGAGTGATTTTAAGCATTTCCTCGCTGTCCTCCAAGGTTCCGGTGGATTACCGGGTGACTTACGGAGCGGCGAAGGCAGGCGTGAACCTTTTGACCATCGGTGCGGCTTCAGAGCTGGCTCCCTATGGGATCCGTGTCAATGCGGTGGCGCCCGGAATCATTGATACGGTGCTTTCGGCGAAGGCCATTTATGAGCAGACGGACTATACCATGTCCATGATCCCGCTTCACCGTGCCGGAAAGCCGGAGGAGGTCGGCGATGTTCTTGTCTGCATGGCCAGCGACCGGTTTGGCTATGTGAGTGGCACCGTGATCAGCGTGGACGGTGGAAAGAATACGGTGGAGGATTCGGATCTTCCCTGGGTCAAGCCCTGGGAGGCATAAAAAACGGAGCAGAATCCATAAGGCAGAGTGCAGGATTTTGTATGGAATTCAAAGCCGGAACATGATATTGCATAATTGGTAAGAAATTAATACAATGATCAGAAAATGAAACGAGGATGTTATTGATGGCAAAATGCCGGAAACATCCTCGTTTTTTATTACAAAACAGAAGATAATATATATAAAATGCAAAAAAGAACATGGATTTATATGGTTAAATAGTATAGAATTATGTTATGATTTCAATTGAGTTTGTGCAATATGCAGACTTAAGAGAAATAGAACCAAAAAGGTGTAACGGGAAAGGAGAAAAAGGTATGAAGAAATGGATTGCAGTAATGATGGCAGCAGTGCTCACCTGCTCTGCACTGGCAGGCTGCGGTGACAAGAAGGCTGACGGCACAAAGGCAGAAACAAAGGTGGCAGGCGAGAGCAAGAGTGACAGCAAGGATGGGGGAAGTGACAAGCCCATCAAATTTGCGTATTCCGGTCCTCTTACCGGCGACAATGCAGAGTATGGTATGTTATTCAAAAATGCGGTAGAGCTTGCAGTAAAGCAGCAGAACGAAAAGGGCGGCGTGCTCGGCCGTCAGATCGAGGTTGTAGAATTTGATGATAAGAACTCCAGTGAAGAGGCCGGATCCATCGCAGAGAAGATCGTAGATGACGACGATATCGTAGCAGTATTCGGACATTTTGCCAGCGGCGTTGCCATGACGGCAGCTCAGATTTATCAGGAGGATGGAATCGTATTAATGTCTGCTTCCGCATCTCATGTGGATTATTCCTCCATCGGTGATTATATTTTCCGTAACAATGTAACACAGAAAACCGAGGCTACCAACAGCCTTCAGATCGCAATCCGCAGCGGTGCGAAGAAGATCGGTGTATTGAAGCTGAAAACAGACTGGGGCGAGAGTGCCGAGAAGAGTTTCCTGGCTGGCTGGGAAGAGATCAAAGATAAGACTGATGCAGAGCTGGTTGCTATAGAAGAGTTCGTAGACGGAACCACAGACTTCAGCTCCAATATTACCAAGTTTGAAGAAGCTGGCTGTGACTGTATCGTAGTTCTTGGTATGTACGGTTCTCTTGGTGCATTCGCAAAGCAGTACCGTCCCATCAACCCCGATGGTATGATGATCTCCGTAGGTTCTTCCTATACTACCGAGCTGATCAACCTGGCTGGTGAGAATGCAGAAGGAATCGCATTCCCCGGCGGTATGAACGCAGACAGCACAGAGCCCAAGGTAAAGGCTTTTGTAGACGCATACAAGGAATATGCAAACGGCAAGGTTCCGGAGAATATGTCCGCACAGACCTATGAGAACGTGCAGATGGTAATCCAGGCAATCGAAGACGCAGGCAGCGCAGACAGAGAAGCCATCAAGGATCAGCTCTACAAGATGGATTTTGAAGGTGTAACCGGCAATATCAGCTTTGATGAGACCGGCGATGCAGTAAAGACTCAGACCTGGTACGTTGTAAAAGACGGCAAGTTTGTTGAGAACGATGAGAAGCTCCTGATTTGGGATGAATTCGTAAAATCCTTATAATACACAGGACGGGAGGCAAAAAATGACTGTCCAATATTTAGTCAACGGCCTGACCATGGGACTGATTTATGCACTGATTGCCGTAGGTTATTCCCTGGTATTCGGCATACTGAAAATGATCAACATGGCGCATGGCGCAATCTATGCGTTCGGCGCACATATGATACTGATGTTTGTGACATGGAACCTGGGGACGATCCCGGCTGTGATTCTGAGCATTATCTTTACCGGCGGGCTGCTGGTAATATACGACAGATCGATCCTGGCCCTTCTTCGAAAGAAGAAGGCGCCGGGGATTGCCGCCCTCGTTACCACCATCGGTTTTTCCTACATTATTACAAACGGGCTTCAGATCCTGTTCGGTACAGAGATCAAGTCCTTCCCGGCACTGCTGGGAACCAAGATGATTGAGATTGGAAACATCAAGTTTGCACTGTCTCAGGTTTATATTCTGATCGTTTCCGTTATCCTTCTGGTAGGTCTGTCTCTTCTGATCCATAAAAGCAAGATCGGTCTTGCCATGCAGGCGGTTGAGCAGAATCCCAGAGCGGCGGATCTCATGGGAATTAATGCAAAAGCGGTTATCAGCGTGACCTTCTTCCTGAGCGGTATGTCTGCGGTAATCGCAGCGCTTCTGCTGGCAAGCTATTATCAGACGGTTTACCCGACCATGGGTGCCATGATCGGTCTGAAGGGCTTCTCCGCATCGGTTCTCGGCGGTATCGGCGTATTATACGGTTCTGCTATCGGCGGTATCATTCTGGGAATTGCAGAGAGCCTGACGGTACAGTTTTTATCCGGTGCATACCGTGATGCGGTTGCATTCGTTCTTCTGTTCATTGTTCTGATCATCCGTCCCAACGGACTGTTCGGCAAGGCGAAGATTTCTAAAGTATAATTGGAGGAGTGAAACATGGATAAGAGAGATAAAATCATCTGGCTTGTTCTCCTTGTTGCCCTGATCGCTCTTCCTGCGGTTGGGCTCAGCAGATATATGCAGCGTGTGATCAGCCTGATCTTTATTTATTCAATGCTGGCGTTAAGCCTGAACATTATTACCGGCTACATGGGACAGATTTCCCTGGGCCATGCAGCGTTTTATGCCATTGGCGCTTATACATCCGGACTTCTTTCCGAACATTTTGGCTGGAACTTCCTGATTACCTGTGTCTGTGGCATCATCATGACCGGCTTTATCGGCTGGCTGTTCAGCCTTCCGACCATGAAGCTGTCTGGAACCTATCTGGCGATCATTACCATGGGCTTTGGTGAGATCGTAAAGGTTCTGATCGTGAACTGGGAGTCCTTAACACACGGGACCTACGGTCTCCAGAATATCAAAAAGCCTGAGCTTTTCGGGATAACCTTAAAGACAACCAACAACGGTATGTATTATCTGTGCCTGGTTTTCCTGGTACTGATGGTGCTGCTGTGCATCGCCATTGAACGTTCCAAGCTTGGAAGAACGCTTCGTGCGATCAAGGATGATCCGCTGGCTTCCTCCTTAATGGGAATCGAGCTGGGCCATTACAAGAGACTGGCGTTTACAATCTCTACCGCCATGGCCGGCTGCTGTGGTGCATTATATGCACATCTGTCCGGTTATGTGGATGCAAACTCCTTTAATTCGGATGTGTCCATGATGATTCTCAGTATCGTTATCTTCGGTGGTATGGGCTCCATTAAGGGCATGCTTCTCGGTGCAGTGGTTCTGGTATCTTTCCCCGAGGTGCTTCGTTTCCTGGCAGAGTACCGTTTTATCGTGTACGGTCTGATCCTGATCGTGATGATGGTATTCCGTACCGACGGACTTTTAGGCGGACCCAGCAAGCGTCCTTATGTATTCCCGAGATTTGTGAAAGTAAAAGAACAGGGAGGTGAGCCGAATGGCGTTTCTGGAAGTAAATAATGTGTCTAAGCAATTCGGCGGCCTGTCGGCTGTAAGCAATGTAAACTTTCATGTGGAGAAGGGCGAGATTGTCAGCATTATCGGTCCCAACGGAGCCGGAAAAACAACAATCTTTAATCTTCTGACCGGTGTTTATGATGTAACAGAAGGAACTATCGTATTCGATGGAGAAGAGATCCAGAACCAGAAGGTACAGCGTATCGTGAACGCGGGAATCGCAAGAACCTTTCAGAATATCCGGCTGTTTAAGAATATGCGGACCATTGAAAACGTAATGATCGGCTACCATCAGAATACGAAATACAATACATTTGATCTGATTTTCCGGACGCCCAGATTCCGGAAATATGAAAAGGAAGCATATTTAAAAGCGCTGGAAGTACTTGAATCATTGGGCTTTGGAAAATATATTCATACGTATGCCGGAAACCTCCCTTATGGCGAACAGAGAAAGCTGGAGATCGCCCGTGCGATTGCGACCGGTGCAAAGCTCCTTCTTCTGGATGAGCCTGCGGCAGGTATGAATCCTCAGGAATCCGAAGAACTTCTGAACTTTATCAAGGGTCTGCAGGCGCAGGGCTTTACGATCATACTGATCGAGCATGATATGAGCGTGGTAATGAACATTTCGGATCGGATCTACGTTCTTGACCATGGAAAAATGATTGCAGACGGACTGCCGGAAGAAATTGCAAATAATCAGACGGTAGTGGAAGCTTATTTAGGAAAGAGTGAAGACGATGCTGACGATTGATTCAATGAATACATATTACGGAAACATCCACGCTTTGAAGGGGATAAACTTCCAGGTTGAAGACGGTGAGCTGGTTACATTGATCGGAAGCAACGGCGCCGGAAAATCCACCACGCTTCTGACGATTGCAGGAGTGTTAAAGGCCGCAGCCGGAAGCAGGATTGAGTTCAACGGTCATGATCTGACCAAAATGTCACCGCCCCAGATCGTAAAGCAGGGTGTTACCTTAAGCCCGGAGGGCAGAGAAGTGTTCCCGGAGCTTTCCGTGGAGCAGAATTTAAGACTTGGTGCATATTGCCGGAAGGATAAGAAGGAAATTTCAGATTCCTTTGATTATGTATATGATCTGTTTCCCAGACTGCAGGAGAGAAAGAAGCAGCAGGCGGGAACTCTTTCCGGAGGAGAGCAGCAGATGCTGGCTATTGGCCGTGCGCTGATGAACAAGCCGAAGCTTCTGATGCTGGACGAACCGTCCATGGGTCTGGCGCCCAATCTGGTGCTGGAGATCTTTAATCTGATCAAAACCATCCATAAGCAGGGAACTACGATTCTTCTGGTTGAACAGAATGCAAACATGGCACTGCGGATTGCAGACCGCTGTTACGTTCTGGAAGTCGGAAATGTGAAGTTCCATGGAGACGCCAAGGAGATGCAGCATAATGACGAGGTGCGGAAAGCATACCTCGGCAATAAATAAATAGCAAAAATAGAAAAGGAGATTACAATTATGGCAAAGTACAATGAAAACAAACCGATTCATACAGGAGATCCTCTGATCGAAGCAAAGCGTTACTGCATCGGTCATCGTGCGATCTGGATGGCACTGCTTTTAGATGAAGTAAGAAAAGCAGGCGGAGATATGGAAAAGGTTGGCCGTGCGGCAATCAACCGCTGCGGATGCTTCCAGTCGAACGCAAACTTCAAGGATCATATGAAGGATCCCATGAGCATGAAGGAATTTGGCGATCTGTTTGTTGCAGAACCTGTTTCCTTCGAGAACAAGGTTGTTGAGATCAGCGAGGATAAGGTTCATGTAGAAATGCATTACTGTCCTCTGCTTACCGCATGGAGAGAGCTCGGATTCTCTGATGAGGACTGTGCACTGTTCTGCGATATCGCAATGGAGGGTGACAGACAGTTTGCAAGAGATATGAACTGTGAGTTCTCTCTGAGCAAGAAGATTGCAGAGGGTGATGACTGCTGTGATCTTTGCTTCACAAGAAAAAAATAAGACGGATTAAAAGAAGCTAAAACCGAATAGAAACAGGTTATACTACCCACGAAGGCGGGCATATTCCCAGCTCTGTGAAAAACAGGGCTTGGGTATATGTCCGCCTTTTGTTTTACAGGAAAGAGTTTTTTATGAAATGAAAAAAGCGTCGAAAGATAAGGCTGTAACAAGAACTATTTTAGCAAAAATTGACAAAAAAGAAAAAGAGTGATATGATTAGTGGATGAAACAGGGTGAAAAATGAAAGGGATGGGGATAGAGCATGGCATTTGAAAAAAATATTTTTGAAGGTACGGAGAATTCGTCCTGCAGCATCGGACCGACGGTAACCTATACCGGACATCTTCGCAGAGAAAAAAACTGGAAATGTCCGTCTCATTTTCATGAGTGTGCGGAGGTCCTTTTCTGTGTCGACGGAAGGGGCAGCGTTACGATTGACGGAAAAGAGTATCGGATGGAGGCGGGAGATATTGCTTTATTTAATCCTTACATATCAAATTCGTCCGGGAACTGCAATGAAGAGAATTTTGAGTTTTATTTTATCGGAATGATCGATTTCTGTTATCCGCCGTTTGCTTATAATACGTTGATGCCGGAGGAATATCCGGTGTTTTCCGCGGGACCGTATAAGAATCAGCTGGAGTTTTATTTTCAGGAGCTGATCCGGGAAACCTCCCGGCCGGAAACCGTTTATATGCCGGTCGTGTCAGCACTGGGAAATGTGATCGCAACCCAGATCCTTCGGATCTATCAGTTAAATATTCTGATGGAAAAGGATAAAGCGGAGGCAAAAAGCTACAGTCATATTATAAAGGATTATATTGATAAAAACTATCATCAGGCAATCAATCTGGATACGCTGTCAGAAGCATCCTTTATCAGCAAGTCCTATATCAGCCACCAGTTTAAGAAGGATATGGGAATGTCTCCCATTGACTATCTGATCAAGAAGCGGTTAGAGATTGCCCGTTATCTGCTGACCAATACCAAGTATGCGGTCGCAGAGGTGGCAAAGCAGATCGGCTATGATAATCCGTTGTATTTCAGCTCTCTCTTTAAAAAGAATGTGGGGATTTCACCGACTGAGTATCGCAAAAATTATACCAGAGACTTTTCACCGACACATGCAGAGGCAGAGATTCCGATGATGTTTCGAAAATCAGATGAAATAGGACAGGCGAATTAACGCCTGTCCTTATTTTAGGATCACAAGTCCCTGGGTGTACTCATTGCGCATGGGTGTTCCAAATTTTAGCTGGACGGCGGCCTGATAAAGATCGGAAGCAAAGATCTCCTGGTCCAGCATGAACTGCCCTGCAGGAGAAAGCTGCTTTTCGGCGTTTGCCAGCTTGGTGAGCAGCGGAATCGAAGCATGCGACTTGATCTGGCGAAGAAGCGGTTCGGCACTTTTTCGGAATCCGAGAACACGGGCATAGGGAATATAATCGGCTTCCCGGTAACGCTCCAGATCGGAAACACGGATTTCCAGAAGAAGATGGAGAAGCGCCCGGCTGATCCTGGTTCTGGTATACTGGCGGCATTTTACCGCATCAATAAGGCCGGAGAAGGAGGTCATGCCCGTAAGGGATGCACGGATCCTGGTTTCCAGCTCCGGTGAGAGATCCAGATATTCAGTCATGGAGCCGTTTCGTACTGCCAGAAGCTTATAGAGCAGAAACGAAGAAAAGTCATCGAGAACCACGGGAAGCCTGGTCTGAAAGGCTTCTGCCAGGAGCATATAGGAATCCCTCGGAACGCAGGAACGTAAGACCTTAAAGGTCTGGGCGGACACAGGGGCGCAGCGTGAGTGCTCTGTTTCCAGGATCCGGCGGAGGGCAGAGGCCGAGCAGTAGGGCGGAGTGAGAACCTCTGAGCGGTAATCTCCGGTGCGGCGGATCGTATCCGGACGGATCGCAGAATGACGGCGGAACAGAACCTTGAGGTATTCGATCCCGAGAATGTTGTTTGGAGTGGAAAGAAGGCTGTTTAAGGCTTCCTTCGGAATCGGAGTATGGATCATGTCCAGATACGCATGCAGGGCAACGCTCCTGGCGGCCGGAAAGCTCATGCCGCCGGAAAGCAGCTCCCGGAGCTTCCGGGAAAAGGGCTCCGGTTCGGAGGCCAGCACATGGGCCAGAGTGCTCATGGCTTCCAGGTCATTGCTTTCACTTCCGAAGCATAAGGTATCCACAATACCCAGCCGGTCTAAAAGAGTGACGGCTCCGGCAGCAAAATATTCGGCGCTTCCTGCGGCATAGAGAACAGGAAGCTCCAGAACGAGATCCACACCGGCTTTCAGGGCGGCTTCGGTCCGGAGATACTTGTCCATGCAGGCAGGTTCCCCCCGCTGGACATAGTGGCCGCTCATGACGGTAATGACATAATCAGCGCCGGAGCGCTCCTTTGCCATACGGATATGACGGACATGGCCATTGTGAAGCGGATTATATTCAGTGATAAGTCCGACTGTTTTCATGGAATCAGCTCCTTTCCACGGGGTAACGATCAGTTTCAGCTCTGCGGCAGGACAGGCAAAAACAGCATCTGAAATTATCTTTATTTTAAGACGGAGACCGGAAAATAACAAGCGCCAATTCAGAAAAGAACAAAAAGAAAATTGGGAATATCTCTTGTTAATACGAAGAGGATACGGTATAATATGATATTAGATAAATTTTGATTTTTTACGAAAGGAGCCAAACATCATGGCATTCATTGACACCATTAAAGCAAAGGCCAAGCAGGACAAGAAGACCATTATCCTGCCTGAGTCCATGGACAGAAGAACCTACGAGGCAGCAGCTCAGATCCTGGAAGAGGATTTCGCAAACCTGATCATCATCGGTACCCCCGAAGAGGTTGCCGAGAACAGCAAGGGTCTGGATATCTCCAAGGCAACGATCATTGATCCTCATACCTATGAGAAGACTCAGGAGTACATTGATCTGTTCGTAGAGCTTCGTAAAAATAAGGGAATGACTCCCGAAAAGGCAAAAGAGACCATCTTCAACGATTACTGCTATTACGGCTGCCTGATGATCAAGGCAGGACATGCAGACGGTCTTGTATCCGGTGCATGCCACTCCACCGCAAATACGCTTCGTCCCTGCCTTCAGATCGTGAAGACAAAGCCCGGAACCAAGCTGGTTTCCGCATTCTTCTTAATGGTAGTTCCGGACTGTGAGTTCGGTGAAGAAGGAACCTTTGTATTCTCCGACTGTGGCCTGAACCAGAACCCGACACCGGATGAGCTGGCTGCTATCGCAGGCTCCTCCGCAGAGTCCTTTAAGCTGTTGGTAGGAAAAGAGCCCAAGGTTGCAATGCTTTCCCATTCCACAAAGGGCAGTGCAAAGCATGCAGATGTCGATAAGGTTGTAGAAGCGACCAGAATCGCAAAGGAAAACTATCCGGAATTAAAGCTGGACGGCGAGATGCAGCTTGATGCAGCCATCGTTCCCAGCGTAGGTGCTTCCAAGGCTCCCGGAAGTGATGTTGCCGGACAGGCAAACGTTCTGATCTTCCCTGACCTTGATGCAGGAAACATTGGCTACAAGCTGGTTCAGAGACTTGCAAAGGCAGAAGCTTACGGTCCTATGACCCAGGGCATTGCAGCTCCTGTAAACGATCTGTCCAGAGGCTGCAGCGCTTCCGATATCGTTGGTGTTGTTGCGATCACTGCAGTTCAGGCACAGGCTCAGTAAGAATCGGGAAGATAGAAAACGGAGTGCTTCAGGGCCTGATACGGCTCTGAGGCATTTCATTTATTTCTATTTCATGGGAATACCGCTTTTGTAAAATAAAAAGTCATATATTTATTGACAAATTGGACACATCTGTGTATAATAGGACAGGTGTGTATTAGGAGAATACTATGCACATTCATTTATCAGACTCCCTGTCACACGAACAGGAAACGAAGCATTATACGGCAGAGCTTGGTTTTACAGTACTGAAAACCGGCGTCGACAGTTATCCGGTGGTGGATCCGAAACCTGTTGAGGTTCGGGTGACAAATACCGGCGATAAGAAACTGCTGATCGAGGCGGATGCAGCGTTTACGCTGCTGATACCCTGTGATCGCTGCCTCGAAGAAGTTCGTGTTCCTTTATCCTATCAGGTAAGCCGGATGGTTGATCTGAACGAGGAGAAAGAAGAGGAGGAGCCGGAAGAACAGGCGTATATTGATGGATATACCCTGGATGTGGATGCGTTGGTCCGCGACGAGCTGTTCGTGCATATGCCTATGAAGGTCCTTTGCAGGTCTGACTGCAAGGGAATCTGTAATAGATGTGGTGCAAATCTCAATCATGGGACTTGCGGCTGCGATGTCACGGAGCTTGACCCCAGGATGGCGGTGATCCGTGATATTTTCAGAAACGCGAATCAGTAGTGCATGAAAAGAAATTTACCGGATAAGGAGGTGTGTAACCATGTCTATCTGTCCTAAAAACAAACATTCCAAAGCTAGAAGAGACAGCCACAGAGCAAACTGGAAGATGGGTGAAGTGAATTTAGTAAAGTGCAGCAACTGCGGTGCTTTAACAATGCCTCACAGAGTCTGCAAGGCTTGTGGAACCTACAATAAGAAGAAGATTGTCAGTGTAGCTGAATAATTGGAATCGAAGAGAGACCGCTGCAGAGATGCAGCGGTTTTTTATTATCATTAAAAGAACAAATGTTCTAATTGGGCTTGCAAATCCTGATCGCATGTGGTATTCTTATATCGAACATATATTCGACATAAAGGGCAGACAGTGGAGGACGGATATGGAACTGGCGGAGCGTGGCATGGAACTGAAGGAAAAACTTAGAATTCTGGCGGATGCGGCGAAATACGATGTCGCATGTACGTCCAGCGGAGTAGACCGGAGAGGGAAAAAAGGAGATCTGGGAAATTCGACAGCGGAGGGGATTTGTCACAGCTTTGCAGCGGACGGCCGATGTATCTCCTTGCTGAAGATCCTTCTGACAAATCATTGTATTTATGACTGTAAGTATTGCATCAACCGGCGTTCCAATGATGTGGAACGGGCTGCATTTGCGCCGGAGGAGATTTGTCGCCTGACTATGGAGTTTTACCGGAGAAATTATATTGAGGGGCTGTTTTTAAGCTCGGGAGTACAGCGGTCGCCGAACGATACTATGGAGCAGATGTATCAGGTATTGTACCGGCTGCGGAACCAGTACCGGTTCCGGGGATATATCCATGTGAAAGCCATTCCGGGAGCCGATGAGGTTCTTCTGGATGCAGTGGGAAGACTGGCCGACCGAATGAGCATCAATCTGGAGCTTCCAACGGCGGAAAGCCTTCATAGGCTGGCACCGCATAAGAGCCGCAGTACGATTCTGACGCCCATGAAACGGATTCGGGACGGAATTATGGAGGCCAGACTTTCGCAGGGCAAGAGTCCGCTTCTGGAACGGGCGTATGGAACCGACCGGTTTGTGGCGGGAATCTTTAAAAATCGGGAGCGTCTGTTTGAACGGAGTGATTCGGTAAACAATACCGGAGAATCTGAAATTATGCCGGGAACTGCTGGATCGGGAGAAAGCGGAGTGCTGTCCGGAAATCCCGGAAAGCCCCTGCCGGTGTTTGGCGGAGGCTGGGAGAGCAACGGGGCTTTTGCACCTGCGGGACAGAGTACCCAGATCATCGTGGGAGCAACGCCGGAAACGGATTATCATATGCTCCGGACGGCTCAGGCTCTGTATCGGAATTATGATCTGAAGCGGGTCTTTTATTCGGCCTATGTCGGGATCAATGAAGATCCGCTTTTGCCCGATCCGGGGGAAAAGCCTCCGCTTTTACGGGAGCACCGGCTGTATCAGGCGGACTGGCTGCTGCGGTTTTACGGGTTTCGGGCAGAAGAGCTTTTGACGGAGGAACGTCCGAATTTTAACGTGTTTCTCGATCCGAAGTGTGACTGGGCAGTCCGCCATCTGGAGCATTTCCCCGTGGAGATCATGCGGGCGGATTATGAGACACTTTTACGTGTCCCGGGAATCGGTGTCAAATCTGCCAGGCGGATTTTGACGGCAAGGCGAATGGGAAGCCTGGATTTTCCGGATCTGAAGCGTCTCGGTGTGGTGCTGAAGAGGGCTCATTATTTTATCCTCTGCGGCGGAAAACAGATGTTTCCTCTGGAACTGGAAGAAAACCGGATCACAACGGGGCTGATCAGCGACAGCCGGAAAAAGAACTGGGAGCTGGAACACCGGGAAAGCTTCCGGCAGATGAATCTGTTTGATGATATGCATCTGACGGTCTCCCCTCTTTTTGAGGATATACAGAAGGCCGCATGGGGGGAAATTTGAAATTAAAAGCGGTATCAATGAGGAAAAAGAATTCAGAAAAATCTTCTGGAAAGAACGGCGGTATGGACGGAGAAGGGAGTGTTTTATGAAAGGATTTTTGTGTGAACCGACGTTGGATGGCGTCTTTACCGGAATCTATGATATCTGGGCGGATCGGGAGAAGGCGGATCATAAGAAGCTGTTTCTGGAGGGAGAGTATGAACCAGAGCTGTTTTTCGATTATTTAAAAGTTGAACCGGACAGTAAAAAGGCAGAAAAGGTGGCAAGATCGGTAAGAGGGAAGATTTCACCGCTGGCTTATCGCTGGCTATGTCTGACGGCGCTTTCTTATGCGGAAGACCGGGCGGATGCGGCATACCGGTTTCTGATCCGGGGATTTCAGACAGGATGCGGCATAACGGATTGCCTGCAGGAACCTGAGGTGGCCAGAGTATTTGAATTGTCCAGAAAGACAACTCATGAAGCCCATCAGTTTCGGGAATTTATCCGGTTTGGACAGCTCTCTAACGGAAGCCTGTTTGCCAGGATCGCGCCAAAGTGCCGGGTGGCGACGCTTCTGGCTCCGCATTTTGCGGACCGGTTTTCCGGAGAAAACTGGATGATCTTTGATGAAAGCCATGGGGAAGCCGTGCTTCACCGGCGGATGGAGCAGTGGTGGGCGGCAAGCCTTTCGACCGATGAGGCGGAAGCATTTCGAGAACGATATGCAGAGCCGGATGGTTATACCGGCTTATGGCAGACGTTTGTTGATTCCATTGCCATTGAACAGCGGAAAAATCCGGACTGTCAGAGAAATCTGTTTCCCAAATGGATGCGGAAGTATGCGACCGAACAGTTTTAAGAGGACAGAAATCAAAATGACATCGCTTGCTGCGCTGCTGCAGGGCACGGAGACTTCTATGATGATCACTAATCAGATTAGTTAATGGAAAATACTGTACCTTTCGAAGCAAATATGATATAGTAGAACTGATGCTTCTCGGACAGAGAACAAACAAGCCGCCGGAAAGAAAACGGGACTGCGCGGGGAAAAGGAGAATGATATGGATAGAAATGGGATTTTAAAACTGGTGGATCATACACTGCTGGCACAGACTGCAACCTGGGAGGAGATCAAGGTGATCTGCGATGATGCTATCACCTATGGAACAGCATCGGTCTGCATTCCGCCTTCTTATGTAAAGCGGGTAAAGGAATACGTGGGAGATAAGATGGCAGTCTGCACAGTGATCGGTTTCCCGAACGGTTACAATACAACTGCGGTAAAGGAATTTGAAACAAAGGAAGCACTGAAAGAGGGTGCGGATGAGATCGACATGGTGGTGAACCTGGGCGATGTGCGGGACGGAAATTTTGAAAAGGTGACGGATGAGATCCGGACCTTGAAAGCGGCTTGCGGTAATAAAATTTTAAAAGTGATTGTTGAGACCTGTCTCCTGACGGAAGAAGAGAAGATCGCGTTATGCAAGGCTGTAACAGAGGCAAAGGCTGATTTCATCAAGACTTCTACCGGTTTTTCCAAAGCAGGTGCAACGTTTGAAGATGTAGAGCTGTTTGCAAAGCATATCGGTCCGGATGTAAAAATCAAGGCGGCCGGCGGAATCAGCTCCTTTGATGATGCGGAGAAGTTTGTGGAGCTGGGAGCCAGCCGTCTGGGAACCAGCCGCCTTGTAAAAATTATGAAAGCCGAGGCAAATGCCTGATTCAGACGACTGGAAAGAAAAACAGTTACGGGAGGCAAATGGGTCCATGAGAAAAGAATGTACAATTTCGGAAGCAGCGCTGAAAGTCGGGACAGATCCGGAGACCGTGCAGTCTCTGATCAGCATGGCGGAGCAGATCTTGCCGCTGGCTTATGCGCCGTATTCCGGATTTCATGTGGCGGCAGCGTTGTTATGTAAAGACGGAACTGTCTATACCGGCTGCAATGTGGAGAATGCCTCCTATCCGGCTGGAATCTGTGCGGAGCGTACCGCAGTTTCCAAGGCGGTGAGCGAAGGAAAGAGAGAGTTTTATGCGATCCTGATTATGGGAGGAAACGCGGGCAGAGCGGAAGGATTCTGCCCGCCCTGCGGGATCTGCCGCCAGGTGCTCCGGGAATTTGTGAATCCGGAAGAATTTCAGGTGATCCTGGCGAAACAGTCCGGCGAATATCGGATGATGACGTTGGAGGAGCTGTTGCCGGAAAGCTTCGGACCGGATTTTGCAGAATATGGGAATTTATCTAAAATGCAATAAAACTCGGTCAGATATTCGAAATAAGGAATGAAAGAACAGAGTATTTGATAAAATACAAAAGAAATCGTTGAAAACTTGACTTTTTCTGTGAAAACTGATATAACTATAGAAATCATTTTGAGCACACGTCGGCATCATCAGGAAGAAATTTAGTAATGCGGATGAAACGGAACTAAAATTCAATAAAGCAGATGACTATGGATAAATAGGCCCTGATTGATTGATTACTGTCAGCCTTTTTATTTTTTTTAAAACAATCTGTTGGCACGTTCAAGTGTGAAAGTACCGGGCTCAAAGGAAGCAAAGGGAAAAGGAGGAAGTTTATGAAACTGAAGTACATAGGGAAAAGAATCCTGATCATTATCCCGACCTTCATTGGTATTACAATCCTTGCCTATGTTCTGTCATCGATGGCTCCCGGTGATCCCATCGACATGATCATAGGAAACGCACAGGTCAGCGCGGCAGATGTGGAACGCCTGCGTCATCAGTATGGTCTTGACCAGCCGGTGATTATCCAGTATTTCCACTGGTTTGCCCGAATGCTCCAGGGTAATTTCGGAGTGTCCTATCGAACCTCGGAGCCGGTGCTCCAAATGATCTTAAATCGTATGGGACCGACGCTTCTGATCACCATTACATCGGTTGTGGTATCGATACTTCTGGCGATTCCCATGGGGGTTGGAGCAGCAGTAAAGCCTTATTCTGCATGGGATTACATTGCCTCCGGATTTTCCTTCCTGGCAGCGGCCGCTCCCAATTTCTTTGTCGGCCTTCTGCTGGTGTACTTCTTCGGTGTCAAGCTAAAAGTACTTCCTACCAGCGGTATGTATTCTTCCGGTGGAGTGAAAACCTTTGCAGATCTTCTGAGGCATATGATTCTTCCGATTGTCGTGCTTGCGTTCCAGCAGATCGGTAACCTGATCCGTCAGGTCCGCGGCAGTATGCTTGAGGTTCTTCAGGAGGATTATATCCGGACTGCAAGAGAAAAGGGCCTGAAGGAGAAGCGGGTTATCTTAAAGCACGGTCTCAGAAATGCTCTGATCCCGGTTGTTACTACCATCGGCATGAACCTGCCCTTTATCGTGGGCGGCGCTGTAGTAACTGAGCAGATCTTCAGCTGGCCCGGAATCGGTACACTGATGGTTCAGTCCATCAATGCGAGAGATTATCCCTGTATCATGGGAATCACCGTATTTATAGCTTTGGTTGTACTGATCGGAAACCTGATCACAGACCTGGTATACGGTCTGCTGGATCCCAGAATCAGCTATAAATAAAAGAAGGAGGAGATACAGGTGAGCAGCGAAAACAAGAAAAAAAAGAAAAGCTCTTACATGCACGACGTGATGGAACGTTTTATGGCACATAAGCTTGCTGTTATTGGACTTGCACTGATCATTCTTCTGATCATTTTAGTCATCGTTCTTCCGCCGATTTTAAAGCTTGATCCCTATACATCGTTTTCCAAGGGCGGTTTCAATCAGAAGCCCAGTGCGGAGCACTGGCTGGGAACAGACCGGACCGGCCGTGATATTTTTGCACGTCTGGTATACGGCGGACGGATCTCTCTGGTGGTAGGTCTGTTATCCACGGTAGTTTCCATGGCAATCGGTGTTCCTCTTGGACTGCTGGCGGGCTATTACAGAGGCTGGGTGGAAACGGTGATCATGAGACTGGCCGATATCTTTATGTCCTTCCCGGCCATGATGCTGATTCTGGTTCTGGTAGCGGTGATCGGACCTTCCGTAGCTTCTATTACCGTTGTTCTCGGCATCCTAGGCTGGACTCAGTTCGCGAGACTGATTCATGGCCGTGTGCTTTCGGTCCGTGAGAAAGAGTATGTGGAGTCTGCGAAAGCGATTGGTACAAAGAACTGGCAGATCATTACCAAGTATATTCTGCCAAATTCCTTTGCCCCCTGTCTGATCGCCATGACCTTCCGGACGGCTTCTTCAATCTTAATGGAGGCATCGTTAAGCTTCTTAGGTATGGGTGTTCAGCCGCCGACCGCTTCCTGGGGCAACCTGATGTATGATGCACAGTCCATCGTTGTTCTTTCCAAGCAGCCCTGGACCTGGGTACCGCCGGGAATTTGTCTGGTGATCACTGTCTTAAGCATCAACTTCTTCGGCGACGGACTCCGTGATGCCCTTGACCCGAAGATGAAGATATAGGAGGAGACAGCCATGCAGGAACAGAAGCCTTTATTGGAAGTAAAGAATTTAAGAACCTATTTTTATACAAGAAAGGGTGTTGTGCCCGCAGTTGACGGCGTGGATTTCCAGATCAAACCGGGTGAGATTCTCGGTATCGTCGGGGAATCCGGCTGTGGAAAGAGTGTCACTTCCCTTTCGATTTTGAACCTTCTGATTGACTATGCCAAGATCGAGGAGGGCAGTGAGATCAATTTTGAAGGAAAGAATCTGGCAGAGTTCAGCAAAAAGGAAATGTGCCAGGTCCGCGGCAAGGATATTGCCATGATCTTCCAGGATCCCATGACATCGCTGAATCCGGTTATGACCATTGAGAAGCAGCTGATGGAGACGGTTCAGGCTCATCAGAACGTTTCCAAGGCAGAGGCGAAGAAGCTGGCGCTGGAAATGATGATCAAGGTCGGAATTCCTTCCCCGGAGAAGAGACTGAAGGAGTATCCCCATCAGCTTTCCGGCGGTATGAAGCAGAGAGTCATGATTGCCATGGCGCTGATGTGCAATCCCAAGCTTCTGATCGCTGACGAGCCGACCACCGCGCTGGATGTTACGATCCAGGCGCAGATCCTGAAGCTTATGAGGGATCTGAGAGATGAGACCGGTTCCGCGATCATGCTGATCACCCATGATATGGGTGTGGTTGCTTCCATGGCAGATGCGATCATGATCATGTATGCCGGAAGAGTGGTGGAATATGGAAGTGCTCAGGAGGTATTTGCAAATCCGAAGCACCCGTATACCAGAGGCCTGCTCAAGTCCATTCCCAGACTGGACGAACGGGTGGATACGCTCTTTACCATCGAGGGGACGGTACCGAACCAGTATGATATGCCGGCCGGCTGCAAGTTCTGGCCCAGATGTCCTTACGCGACAGAAAAATGTAAGGCAGAGGAACCTGCACTGGAGAAATACGGAGACTGCCAGGTGCGCTGCTGGAATTATGATGGAAAAACTTTAAAGGAGGAGAGCGAAGCATGAGCGAGTATTTAGTTGAAGTAAAAGACCTGAAAAAGCAGTTCGTTGCCTCCAAGAGTATTTTTAAAAATAAAAGTACTTATGTTAATGCGGTAAATGGAATTACACTGAATATTAAAAGGGGTGAGACCCTTGGACTGGTAGGTGAATCTGGCTGTGGAAAATCGACTCTGGGACGGACGATCCTGCGCCTGATACCGGCGACCTCCGGACAGGTGATTTTTGACGGTCAGGATATTGGGAAGCTGAGCAATGAGGATATGCGCCAGATGAGAAAGCGCATGCAGATGATCTTTCAGGATCCTTATTCCTGCTTAAATCCCAGAATGAATATTCTGGAATTAGTCCGTGCACCTCTGGATGTATTCAAGATCGGAACCCGGGAAGAACGTGTGGAGAAGGTAAAGGAGATGCTGGAGATCGTCGGCATGGGAGAACAGCATATGATGCGATATCCTCATGAATTTTCCGGCGGGCAGAGACAGCGTGTTGGCATTGCCAGAGCTCTGATCTCCAATCCGGAGTTTGTGGTCTGTGATGAGCCGGTATCTGCGCTGGATGTTTCTGTTCGTGCGTCTGTTCTGAACCTGATGAATCAGCTTCAGGAGCGCTTTGGCCTGACCTTCCTGTTTATTTCCCATGACCTGAGCGTGGTAAAGCATATCAGTGACCGGGTTGCAGTTATGTATCTGGGCGGTATTGTGGAGATTACTTCAAAAGATGAGCTTTACAAGAATCCGCTTCATCCGTATACAAAGGCACTGCTTTCCGCGATCCCTCTTCCGGATCCGTCCAGAAAAGCAGCACCGAAGATTCTTGAGGGAGACCTTCCGAGTCCTTATAATCCGCCGACCGGCTGCCGGTTCCATACCAGATGTGAACACTGCACAGCCAGGTGCAAAGAAGAGGCGCCTGTCCTGAAGGATATGGGCGGCGGACATCAGGTGGCATGCCATCTGTATGAGTAGGGTATTGTCCGGCTCTGCCGGTTAATACAAATATATAATATTATCAATGGAGGAACAACACGATGAGAAAAACGACACGTTTTCTGGCAGCGATCCTTGCCGGTGTGATGGTTCTCGGCATGGCAGCCTGTGGCGGAAGCGGAAGCTCCGACGGCACAAAGGCAGCAGACGGAACCAAAGCAGCAGACAGCAGCGCGACCGGAGAAAAGACCGTCACCGTAGCAATCAGCAGCGCATGGGCAAGCTGGTGCCCCTACTTTGATTCCGGAAACTACACCGATATTATTTCTGACCAGCTTTATGACCGTCTCTGGGTAACTCATAAGGACGGCACCGTAGAGCCCCGTCTGGCAGAAAGCTATGAAGTCTCTGAGGATCATACCTATATGACCATTCATCTGAACAAGAATGCAAAGTTCAGTGATGGAGAAGCGGTAACGGCAGATGATGTTATCTACAGTGCAAAGCTGGATACCAATCCGGAGTTCAACTCTGTAAAGAGAGACCAGATGAAGTACGTAAAAGGAACCAACAACGGCGGTGTTTGTGAAAACGAAGCAGAGCTTGGCTGGGAGAAGATTGACGATTATACAGTTAAGCTGACCTTCAAGCAGGCCATGAATGAGCTTCCTTTCCTGACCATGATGAACCGTTACTTCTATGTGGTACCGGAGCATGTTTACAGCAAGTATACCGCATCGGAATTAAACGATGCACAGATCTGGAAAGACAGCCTGGTTGGTTCCGGTCCTTACCGTTATGACAGCTCCATCGATGGTGAGCGTGTAGAACTGGTAAAGAATCCGGAGTATTTCCTCGGAACTCCCGATGTTGACCGTCTGGTGATCCGTGTGGTAGAAGGAAGCCAGCTGCTTTCCGGTCTGATGAGTGATGAGATTGATGTAATAGCAGGTGCAGGTGTTGCAACTCTGCCGCTGTCCGACTGGCCGGCAGCACAGGAAGAGGAGAATCTGGAAACTGTCTCCACCCCCAACTTTGCTTACCAGGCAATGATCATCAACACCACCAGCGATAAGATTCCCAATGCTGAGTGCAGAAATGCCCTGAACATGGCAATCAACCGCCAGGCAATCGTTGACAACCTGCTGGAGGGTGAAGGAACTGTTCTCTACGCTCCGTTCAGCGATGAGCATCCTTTCGTAGATACGTCCAAGCTGAACCTGCCTGCTTACGATCCGGAGAAGGCAAAGGCACAGCTGGAGGCAAACGGCTTTGATTTCAGCCAGACTCTGGAGCTGATCGTTCCGGTCGGCAATGAAGTCCGTATCCAGTCCACGGTTCTGATCCAGCAGGATCTGGAAGCCATCGGTGTCAAGACCAACATTACACAGTATGATTTTGCTACGCTGATGCAGATGATGCGTGATGGTGAGTATGATCTTGGTATGTGTGGTTCCGCAGGCGGCATTGATCCTACAGAGCCTACAGGCTGGCTGGGACTTGGCACACAGCAGAATTTCCCTTGTATTCAGGATTATTCTTATTCCGAGCTGTTTGCAGGCGCAAATGCAATTCTGGATCTGACAGAGCAGGAGGAAGCTTTCACAGCTGTATGGCAGCATCTGCTCGATGATTCACCGGTATGCTACCTGTATTCTTCCAATAACCTTCAGGCAAACAACAAGAGAGTGACAGGCGTTGATTATGACAATGCATGCCAGCTTGAATGGTGCACCTGGAAGTGGAAAGTGGCTGAATAAGTCTGTACAGTACAGGCGGCCCCAGCGGCCGCCTGTTTGTGTAACTGGAATTTGTAGGATTCTGTGTTATAATGAAGAAAAAAGGAGAAGGAACATGAACGAGATGTATGTAAAGCATTTGCAGGGCATGGTGCAGATCCCGACACTCTCCAATGCAGATGATTCCAAGATAGATTTTTCCCAGTTTGAAAGGTTTCATAATTATCTGGAAGAAATCTTCCCTAATATCCATCGGGTCATGGAACGTAAGATCATCGGAAAAGCAGGTCTGCTCTATAAGTGGACCGGAAAGAAATCCGATAAGCTTCCGGTTCTTCTGATGGCACACCAGGATGTGGTTCCTGAGGGAGACCATGCGAAATGGGAGCATGATCCTTACGGGGGCGAGATCGTAGACGGCTGCCTTTGGGGGCGCGGAAGTACCGACTGCAAGCAGGTGATCCTGGCGGAGATGGAAACCGTGGAAGCGCTGATTGCGGAAGGGTTTGAGCCGGATTATGACATTTACCTTGCATATGGCTACAACGAAGAGGTTCAGGCACCGGTGAAGAGTGCCAGGGAGATCGTGGCTTACCTGAAGGACCAGGGCGTAAAGCTTGGCTGTGTGTTTGATGAAGGAAACGGAATCAGTGACGGTCACGCCATGGGCTATGACGGATATGTATGCCGCGTGGAGCTTGGCGAGAAAGCATATCATGATTATGAGATCTATAAGGACTGTGCCGGCGGTCATTCCATGGAACCAGGACGGGGAACAGCTCTCGGTTCGGTTGCCAAAGCAGTAGTAGCCATCGAGGCGAATCCATTCCCTTACCGTTTAACAGACATTGTGGAAAATCAGTTAAAGGCAACGGCCCGCTGCATGACCGGAAAAATGGCAGAGATTTACGCAGATCCCAGAGGACACTGGGAAGAGCTCTGTGCGCTGGCAAAAGAGGATAAGAAGCTGGATTCCCTGCTTCATACCACCTGTGCCGTTACTATGGCGTCCGGAAGCCAGCAGTCCAACATCCTTCCGGAGCATGCCAGCGTGATCGTCAATTGCCGTGTGCTCCAGGGTGATACCACAGAGGATCTTCTGAATCATTTTAAGAGCATTATCCCCGAAGATGTTCAGGTGCGGAAAATCATGGGAGAGGATCCGGAGCCGGCAAGCAGTGTGGATGGCCGTCCCTATAAGCTGATCGAGGAGATCGCGAAGGCCAATTATGGGGAGCATGTTCTGGTAATTCCCGGTCTTCTGGCCGGAGGAACCGATTCCCGGTTCTACAGCGAGATCTGTGACAATGTATTCCGCCATACAGGTTTTTACCGTGATGACCGCTGGGGTGCGGCACATCAGGTCAATGAAAAAATACCCTGTGATGCGCTGGAGTCTGCTGTAAAATTTTACCGTGGTCTGCTTTTAAGATATTAAAATTTTACCCTTGCCACAGCGTTTCATCTGGTATATAATAGGGCTCAGGTAAGGTATTCAACCTGAGGTGTTCGAGAATCCTGTATGTGTTTGATCCTACAATTATAAAAAGGGATTCCTACCATCGATGGATTGATGTAAGGCCTCCGGTAAATGGAAACATTTATCTGCTTCGGCGTTGTTGAGAGGAAAACTGAGAGTTCATTTGCGGTTTCCCACCTAGCGAGGGCTAGGTATCAAAAATGCAGGAAACGGCACTTTGGGTGAATACGAAAGAAAAGGGCAGCATATTATTTTAATAATATGCTGCCTTTTATGTTTCATAAGAACGTGCGTCCTATGAAACAAAAATGTTCCGCGAGAATGTCTCAAAGCACATTCTTGGTTGTCTGAAAATCAAATCGGCAGCGGGAGGTATGGATGAAAAAGAAACGAAACCGGATATCCCGTTATGGAAAGGTGATACTTGTCTTGATGCTGGCAGGACTGTCGCTTGTCGGCTATCTTATTTTTATCCGCAGTAAAGTACATACCAAAGGAGAAATTTCTCTGGCGCTTGCGGCCAGGCAGACTGCACTGGTTCTTGCAGAAAAGGATGATATTCAGGCGGCGGATCAGAGCCGGTTTTCCGTGGAAGAACGGGACAGCTGGTATGTTCCGTACGTATCTTATTTATACGAAGCCGGAATTTGGGATCCGGAGGAGATCAGACCTGACAGAACGGAATTGGGAAAGTGGATGACCGTAGAGAAATTGCTGAACATGAAGGAAAAACTGCTGCCTGAGCAGGAGGATACCGTTTCCGGGAGTGGGACGGAGATGCAAACGGAATTGAATTCAGAAGAGACACTGGTTTCACAGGAAAAGGAAGATATGAGTAATGATCCGTTGGATGGAGTTACTAAGGTGCAGTGGCAATCGTTCCTGGATCAGCTGGCTGCTGTTTATGACACAGCTGGAAGGCTTCAGGAAAAGGAGCTGTTGGTCCTTGGAACCTCCAACCAGACGGAGGACGCAGGAGCCTGGGAGGTCTGCACCGATCAGGGGAGGTTCCGGTTCTGCGGTCTTACCTTGTCCGGTCTGGAGGACAGGCTGATCCGGGCAAGAGTTGTGGGAGATGAGCTTTTTTCCGTAGAAGAAACCGTTTCGGAAACAGTAACTTATCAAAATGTATGGCTTGAAAAGACGGAAAATGGAGAGCTGTGGGTGGAATTATATGGAATCAGCCGAAAATTTCCGGTAACAAACGCCAGGGAAGCGTGTCAAAGCTCTGTGGCGGATCTGACTTTGGAGGAAGGAGCCATACGGACGATTTTTCTGAAAAAAGAGCGGATTCGGGGAACCCTTCAGGCGGTATCGGACTCTGCATTGGAGATTGAGGGATATGGAAGCGTTCCGCTGGCGGAATCCTTTCATGTTTATGAGATTTTTGATACCGTTCGGGAGCTGTCACCGGAAGAACTTCCGGTCGGTTCCGATCAGACGGAGTTTGTGGCGGCAGAGGGGAAAATCTGCGCGGCACTGATCGGGCGGAGTGAAGCGGCATCGGAGGCAATCCGGGTTTTGCTGACGGATTACAAAAAGGGCGAGATTTTCCATGAAACGGCTGGATTTACCTGCGACCGGGATTTTACAATCTATTACGGAGAAAAAAGTGAACGACATCCGGCAGGAGAAACGGTGGAAATCGGCCGGGAGGACGAACGGTTCCGATCCGGGGCAGAGGCAGGAACAGAGGTTGGAGCAATTCGGATAGAGCCGGATGCAGGCGGAAAAATCGGATTCACCAGTTTCTCCAGAAAATACGGCCAGCCCTGGTATGAAGGGAGCGTGGAGCTTGCGCTCCAGGAAGAAGGAATTCTGATTATCAATGAGGTGGATTTGGAAACGTATCTTTGCTATGTAGTACCCAGTGAAATGCCGGAGAGTTATGGGCTGGAGGCATTGAAGGCTCAGGCAGTCTGTGCCAGAAGCTATGCCCGACGACAGCTGGAGGGCAGTGTATACACGGGGTATCATGCCGATGTAGATGATACCACAGCCTTTCAGGTATACAACAATACGGAAACAGATGAACTGACCAGACAGTCGGTGGCTGAGACGGAAGGACAGGTCCTTACTTATGAAGGGAATCTGATCACTGCGTATTATTATGCGACCTCCTGTGGATTCGGGAATGACATTCAGATCTGGGGCGGAGCTGAAGAACAGGCGCCTTATCTGAAAAGCCTGTACATGGAGCGGGAGGCGGAAGAGATACCGGATCTGTCCCGGGAAGAGGTCTTTCGTACATTTTTGGATCAGTCCGATGAGCAGAATCTGGAATACCATGCTCCCTGGTACCGGTGGCAGACCATGGTGACGGCTGATCAGTTAAAGACTATGGTAGATCAATTTTTGACCGGATACGCAAAAGAACACAGAGAACTGATTTCCGTTGGGACAGATGGAACGGATCCTGAAACAGAAACAAAAACAGGGGCGGAAATGGAAACAAAAACAGGATCGGAAACAAAAATGGGATCAGAAAAGAAATCAGAGGCGCTTCCGGAGACACTTGGTTCGATTCGGCAGATCACTGTTCTGGAACGGAGCGGGAGCGGCTATGTGAATCGATTGCGAATTGAGGGCGATGAAGGTACCATGGAGATTTTGCGGCCCGGAACAGTCCGACAGCTTCTCGGAAACACGGATCTGGTTTATGAAAAGCGGGACGGCAGCACTGCTGACGGAAGAGCGATTCTTCCCAGTGCAACGATTTATCTGGAAGAGATCCGGGAAGGAGAAACCCTTGCCGGTTATCGGATCCACGGCGGCGGCTATGGCCATGGCGTTGGCATGAGTCAGACAGCGGCCAGTGCGCTGGCCGGAAGCGGTTATGGGTATCAGGAGATTTTAGGGTATTTTTATCCGGGGTGCCGCGTTGACAATCCCTGACCGGTATTTTATAATAATAAAATATGGTGTTTGAAGAGAATCCGTCTGATCCATATAGAAACCGGCGGAGCAGGTCAAACAGACAGAAAAACAGAAGGAACAGCAGGAGAGAATACATGAGAAAAAAGATTTTGACAGCACTGCTTCTGATCCTGGTGATCATGACACTGCTTCCGTATGGAGGAAAAACAGTGGAAGCGGCGTCTGCCGACGAAGCGATGGCATGGGTACAGAGCCAGGTGGGAAATTCTATTGATTATGACGGTGCATACGGCGCACAGTGCGTTGACTTTATCAAGGCATATTATAACTATCTTGGCGTGACGCCGGTACGGGGAAACGGACGGGATTATGCCACCAACGCGCTTCCGTCCGGCTGGACCAGGATACAGGGGGCACAGCCGCAGAAGGGTGATATTCTTGTTTATCTGGGAAGCAGTTCCAATCCTTATGGACATGTGGCAATCTACGAATCGGATTATGTGACGTACCATCAGAATTATGGCGGAAAGCAGTATGTGACAAAGATCACCAACCGGGCTTATAACAATATGGGACTTCCCTACTGGGGCGTGATCCGTCCCGGATTTACCGCACCGGCAGAAGTGACAGTTCAGTGGAATCTGGCTGTGGAGGCGGTTCAGTGCCGGAATGCAAAGATTGTGGGAACGGTTACGGCAAGCGCCGATGTGGCATTTACCAGGGCAGGTGCATTTGTATGGGATGCTTCTGGTACGCTGGTGGCACAGGCCGATGAGGCAGTGAGCAGCTATGGTTCCTATCTGCCGAACTGGTATGATCTGAATGAGGAACTTGGGGCAGTGCTTAATTCCGGAACATCCTATACGTATCAGTTCTGGTGTGAATTTGGCAGCAACCGTTATTACAGCCCCTACGGAGGCTTTACAACGGCCTCCTATGATCCTGTGGGATATCTGGAAAATGTATGGGTGGACAGCGGAGATCTTTATCTCCAGGGATGGGCGCTGGATGAAGATGATCTGTCCGAACAGCTTCTGATCCGTGTCTATGTGGGAGAACATTGTTATGAGATTACGGCCAATGCACAGCGGGACGATGTCAATCAGGCATATCCAGGCAGCACCGTATGGCATGGAATCTCCGAAAAGATTCCCATAGAAGAGACGGGAATGCAGATGGTGACGGTTTATGCAGTTAATACAAAAGGCGGAAATGACACGCTGTTGGCGGGGCCGATGTCTGTCCTGATTCCGGGCCGTGATGCAAAGCTTGTTATGGAAAACGGTGTTCCGTATGTGTATGATTCCAACGGAGAACTGATCCGGAGCGCTACGCCGGTGATCGGAGGCAATAAATATTATGTGGATGCCAATGGCATTGCCCAGTCGGGCTGGCTGCGTCTGGCAGACTGGCAGATGTACTTTGATCCGGAGACCTATGCGGCAAAAACCGGGGTTGCAAAGATCGGAGACAAGGCGAATCTGTTTGACAAGAACGGAGTCGAGATCTTACGGTCACGAACAGAGGTGATCGATGGTAAGAAATACTGGTTCCAGCCGGACGGATCGCTGATGAGCGGCTGGTGCAGACTGGGAGACTGGACCATGTATTATGATCCGGAAACTTATGTGGGAGCAAGAGGATTAACGGTGATCGACGGAGTTCCCTATGTGTTTGATGAAAACGGCGTGCTTATGCAGAATCAGACTCCGCTGATCGATGGAAAGAAGTACTTTGTCAATGGAAGCGGAATTGCCCAGTCGGGCTGGCTGCGTCTGGCAGACTGGCAGATGTATTTTGATCCGGAGACGTATGAAGCCGCAGTCGGAATTGTAAAGATCGATGGAAACGCCTATCTGTTTGATGAAAACGGGGTAGAGATCCTGAAGTCCAGAACGGAGGTCATCAACGGAAAGATCTACTGGTTCCAGCCGGATGGTTCGCTGATGAGCGGCTGGTGCAGACTGGGAGACTGGACCATGTATTTTGATCCGGAGACGTATGAGGCGGCTGTGGGACAGGTAACCATTGACGGAGTGGAATACCTGTTTGATGAAAATGGGGTACTTCAGGGACAAAGACCGGCATAGAGAATAGAACCTGTAAATAAAAATTGAAGGATGGAAGAATCGTTATCAAATCGCCGTAGTGTTAGTGCACTGCGGCGATTTTTATATAAGTGGAAATTGATTATAGAAAGCCGAAAACAGTGTTCCGGGACAAAGAGGATCCTTTGGTTGAAAATCATGTTTAAATATAGTACATTTAGAATAGAATAAAAATAAAATAAGAAAAAAAATCCCCGAATATGCAGGAAAAACTACCAAATATGCTATTAAAAATGGCGGGAAATGTAATCTATTGTATACTGCTAAGAGTGGGAGAGAGTCTATGAATACAAAAAGAAAACGGCGTTATTTTTATCATGATATGGCAAATCATTTACAGGTTGCTTCCCGTATGAGTCCGGAAGATGGAAACGCATATCTTGAAGAAATGATTCAGAAGTCGGGAATAAAGCTGAAAAATATAAAACACACAGACCAGACAGAGGCGTTTGGCGAACTGATGAAATGCCTGGATCGGCTGCAGGATCAGAAAGTGGGTTCGGAGAAACCGCCAGACAGACGGGAATTGGCGGTTCAGTATCTGATCGAATCGAAAAAGCAGGAATGTGTACGGAATAAAATCGAAACGGAATTTTTGATTCAGCTGCCGGCTGACCGGTCGGTATTATGCAGTGAGTGGGTCAGCCTGCTGGGAAATCAGGAAGATATGGAATATCGGATAATTGAACCGAATAATTGGGGAAGACCACATGGGAAGAAGAACTGACGACAACATACTGGTTCGGAAAAGCTTCTGACAGTGGAAATCCGGACGATATGCGGTATCGGACGATTGAACCATATCGTTGGCGGAAGGAGAAATAGGCAGAATCAAGAAGCTTTCATGTTTTGAAACGGTGTGAAATGCTAAAAAGCAACTGGAATATGTGAAAGTCTGAGACAGCAGGGATTGAAAATAACGGGTTCTTATGAGTGTGATTCGAGAATGTGTTTATGTTCAGTTTCCTGCTGTCTTATTGTTCATTTTTAGCGGTTAAAATCAACGGGTAGATTGTAAAATCAAAGGAATATAAAAATAGAATATGGAACAGATATAAGATTATTGGAATGAAATCTACTGGATGCTGTGATGAGAAAAGAAAAGCCGAAATGAAATTTTATAAAAAAGAGGTTTTACAATCGAAAGAAATTTTTTCAGAGCGGCTTGAAGAGCTGAAAGGGTTCTACCTCAAGAGATGCGGCCAGATCAAATAAAACCTCCAGTGTCGGAGGATTGGTAAAGGAGGAGGACTCGATCAGGGAAACATATTTTGCCGAAATTTCCGCGCGGGCAGCAAGCTGCTCCTGGGTGAGCTGCCTCTTATGCCGGAAATAACGGAGATTGAGGGAGAGGGTCCGATAGAAATCGGAGTTCTGCTGTTTTGGTGATTTGGCCTGAGACAATCGAAACACCCCTTCATAGCTGCCGGTTTGTGAGAAAATTTCAGTTCCGTAAGAACTTTAGTTACTCTATTATTTTAGAAAAAAATTAAACGATTTTGAACACAACGTTAGTGGATATAATCCTACTATCAGTAGAAAAAATGAAAAATAATTCAATAGAAATACTTGCAATTCTCTCATTTAAATAGTACATTATAAGTAGCACTTATAACAACAGAAGAAAGGGGCGGGGACAAGATGAATCGAGAAGAGATGGAGAGAGAATTGTATTTTCTGAAAGGGTACAAAGGGTATGCGTGTCTGATGACCTGTGTGGAGAAGGTATGGGAGGATGAGTCCAGAGTGGTAGAGATGAGAAAGCTGGTATATCGTCCGGCGGCGGAGGCATGCGGCATGACACTGGAAAATCTGGAGAGAAATCTTCGGACGATCCGGGATGTATTTTTTAAATGCGGAGGTGCGGCGCTGCTGAGAAAGCATCTGCCGAATTACCGGTTTAGGACGGAAGAAATGTATCCGAGAGAACTGGTTTTGGCACTGGCATCCTGCCGGACAAGTTAAAGCTATCATAAACAGGAAGCGGGAGCCTGTCAATGATTCGGCGGAAAACGATGGAAAAAGACAAAAGAGTGGGAAAACGGAAGAAGGTTTTTCGGGAAACTCAGAAAAGGCCGGAGGAACTGCGGCAGGCAGTCCTCTGGCCTTTTCGATGCTATTTTTGAACCGCTTTTCTGGCGTATTCGGTGGTGACAAGATCCTCGTAGGGAACCGGTTCTTCCAGTTCACCGGCATCCATCAGAATTTCCTGTAAAAGCGTAAAGCTTTCTTTCTGGAAGATCAGGTCGGTTTTCCAGGTATCCTGAGAGAGATAACGCTCCACGATGGCAGTGATGGTGGATGTTTCGGTTTCGGAAAACTGCGGTTTGATCACGGCAGCGATTTCTTCTGCGGTATGACTGTTTACATAGTCGAGACCTTTCTGGATCGCGTTGGTGAAGCCCTGGATCAGCTTTGGATTTTCTTTCAGGTAGCTTTCACGGGCACAGTAAGCGGTGTAGGGGACGTAACCGGAATCCACGCCGAGAGAGGCAACAACCGTTCCGGCTCCTTCCAGTTCCACCTTGGTTGCAAATGGCTCGAATTCCACGGTATAATCGGCATCACCCTCCATGAATGCGGCAGCTGTCAGACCGAAATCGATGCTCTGGTCGATGGTCACATCGGTTCTGGGATCAATGCCATGCTGTTTCAGGATATATTCAAAAATCATTTCCGGCATTCCGCCTGCGCGGCCGCCGAGAACCGTGGTTCCCTTCAGATCTTCCCACTGAAAATCCGGATCGGAATTCCGGCTGACCAGAAAATTCCCGGCACGCTGGGTGAGCTGGGCGAAGTTGACGGCATAATCTTTGCTGCCTTCCGCATAAACATAAATACTGGCTTCTGAACCCATGAATCCGATCTGGGCATCGCCGGAGATCAGAGCCGTCATGACTTTGTCGGCACCGGCGCTGTTGACCAGTGTAAGGTCAATGCCTTCGTCTTTAAAATACCCTTTTTCGATGGCAACATACTGGGGAGCATAGAAAATAGAGTGAGCTACTTCACTGAGGGTGACAGGTGTTATGGTATCATTGGTTTTTTGCTTGCCGCAGCCAGGGAGAACTGAGCAGAAGAACAAGAGAAGAATGAAGCATAAAAGAGGTGTACGGGTAAGCTTTTTCATGAAAAACCTCCGGAATCCGTTGGTCTAGTATATGGAGATGGAAGAGAATCCGTGAACGGATGACAGACGATTTCCGGGAATATACAGAACGGAAGGATATTGGAGCAAGAAAAGAGCCGCCGACAGCGGTTCATGACATTTTTGCACACAAAAAATACCTGTTCGAACTTTATTGCTAAAGTCAGAAACAGGTATTTTCTTCGTTGTTTTCATTCAATTCCAAATCTTATGCTCTTTCAACAAGACCGGACTTTAAGCAAGAAGTACATACATTCATCTTCTTGGTTCCGCCGTTCACTTTCACACGAACAGACTTCACGTTGGAACTCCACATCTTACTGGACTTTCTATTAGAATGACTTACGTTATTTCCGAAGTGAGCACCCTTCTCACAGATTGCACATTTGGCCATGATAGCACCTCCTTATACAGATTTGGCTGGCTTACGTCCACGCCAGACCCATAACGTTTAATATGATATCAGATATTCCGGGAAAAAGCAAGGGAAATTATCTGGAAAATTAAAAAAATTCTTATTTCTTTTTTTGGTGAAACGGGGTATAATACCATAAGATAGGTGCAGTGCGGAAAAATAAGGTTCTGTCGGCACAAAAGAAAGAGAAACGGAGGTCAGCTTATGAAATGTCGGATCAACAACATGATGGGCGAAATCTTGATTGATACAGATGTGATTGCAAAGTATGCAGGCAGCGTGGCTGTGGAATGCTTCGGAATTGTCGGAATGGCAGCAGTCAGCATGAAAGACGGACTTGTAAAGCTGTTAAAGCGTGACAGTCTGACCCACGGGATCAATGTGGAGGTGGAGGACAATAAGCTCCATCTGAGTTTCCATGTGATCGTATCCTATGGGGTATCGATTTCTGCAGTTGCGGATAATCTGATTGAGAATGTAAAATACAAGGTTGAAAAGTTTACGGGCATCGAGGTAGAGAAGGTCAACATCTTTGTCGAGGGTGTCCGGGTAATCGACTGTTAATAGGAGGACGCTTAAGTGGCAGGTAATGTGATAGATGCGGCTCTTTTGAAGAAAATGTTCCTGGCGGGTGCTCAGGGGCTGGAGAGCAAAAAGGAATGGATCAATGAACTCAATGTATTTCCGGTACCGGATGGAGATACGGGAACCAATATGACGCTGACGATTATGTCGGCAGCGAAGGAAGTACAGGCCATTGAAAATCCTGAGATGGCGGCGCTTGCGAAAGCAATTTCGTCCGGTTCTCTGCGCGGCGCAAGAGGAAATTCGGGTGTAATCCTTTCTCAGCTTCTGCGTGGATTCACCAAGGAAATCAAGACAGTTGAGGAGATTACCACGGCGGTTCTCGCAAAAGCGTTCCAGAGAGCCACGGAGACTGCTTATAAGGCTGTTATGAAGCCTAAGGAGGGTACAATCCTGACTGTGGCAAAGGGCATGGCAGATAAGGCTGCGGAGCTTTGTGACAGTACGGAAGATATGGAGATCTTTTTAAAGGAAGTCATTGCTTATGGCGATGAGGTCCTGGAGCAGACACCGGAAATGCTTCCGGTCCTGAAGCAGGCAGGGGTTGTGGATTCCGGCGGACAGGGTCTTATGCAGGCACTGAAGGGCGCTTATGACGGCTTCCTCGGAAAAGAGGTTTCGCTCAAGGTGGAGGCTCCTGCGACAGGAACCGCCGCATCGGCAGCCGGTGCGGCAATGGATGATGTGGAGATCAAATATGGGTACTGTACCGAGTTTATCATCAATCTGGAAAACCATTACGATGAAAAGACGGAGCAGGAGTTCAAGGCATTTCTGGAGTCCATCGGTGATTCGATTGTTCTGGTATCTGATGACGGTCTGGTAAAGGTACATGTACATACCAATGACCCCGGCCTGGCGATCCAGCGGGCTCTGACGTATGGCTCCCTGTCCAGAATGAAGATCGACAACATGCGGGAAGAGCATCAGGAGAAGCTGATCAAGAACGCGGAAAAGCTGGCAGCTGAGCAGAAGGCTGAAGAGGAAAAGAAGAAAGAAGAACCCCGGAAAGAGGTTGGATTTATTGCCGTTTCCATCGGCGAAGGCTTGAATGAGATCTTCCGTGGCCTGAACGTGGATTATCTGATCGAGGGCGGCCAGACCATGAATCCCAGTACAGAGGATATGCTGACGGCCATCGACCAGGTTAATGCCGATACCATTTATATCTTCCCGAATAATAAGAATATTATCCTGGCGGCGGAGCAGGCTATGCATCTGACTGAGGACAAGAAGATTGTGGTGATTCCGTCCAAAACGGTGCCTCAGGGTATTACCGCCATCATTAATTTCATTCCCGAGCTTTCCGCAGAGGAAAACAGGGAAACCATGATCCGGGAGATGGCGCGGGTAAAGACCGGTCAGGTGACTTACGCAGTACGTGATACCTCGCTGGACGGCTTTGAGATCCATGAGGGTGACATCATGGGGATCGGTGATCACGGAATCCTGGCAGAGGGAACTGAGGTGGAGCAGACAGCGCTGGAGCTTCTGAATGCCATGTTGGATGAAGAGTCCGAACTGATCAGTATCTATTTCGGGCAGGATGTGGAGGAAGCTGCGGCAGAGCAGTTCCTTGCCAAGGCGGAAGAAGCGCATCATGATGTGGACATCGAGCTTCATTTCGGTGGCCAGCCGATCTATTACTATGTAATTTCTGTAGAGTAGAGAGCGAATATGCAGAACTGTTCCTGGAAACCGGATTGAAAATGAATGGACGAAAGGGACAGAACGATTTATAAAGAAGGGAATTTCTCCGTAAGGGAAGTTCCCTTCTGTGCAGTTACAGCCGATGAATGATATGGCAGAAAGGCGGTAGAACCATGAGGCTTTCAGATCCGGTGACGGCCATCAGGGGTGTCGGAGAAAAAACAGCGGAGCTTATGAGAAAGCTTGGAATTGAGACGGTGGAGGAGCTTCTTCATGCGTATCCGAGAAATTATGACCGGTATGAGCCGCCGGTGCGGATCGAAGAGATCAAACGGCCGGGAATCTATGCCGTCTGGGCCTCTGTGGCAAAGCGGCCGGAGGTGAAGCCGACAAAACGGTTAAAGGTGGTGACGGCGCTTCTGAAGGACGAAAGCGGACTTTTACGGGGAACCTGGTTTAATATGCCATATCTGGCCAATACCCTGCGCCCGGGCAGCTTTTTCGTATTCCGCGGCCGGGTGGTACAGACGCCTCAGGGGCTTGCCATGGAGCAGCCGGCGGTTCTTGGCCGGGAGGATTATCAGAAGCTTCTTCACACAAGACAGCCGGTGTATAACCTGACAGCGGGGCTGACCAACAAAGCCATGGCAAAGGCGGTGGAACAGGCTCTGGACTCTGTTCCCGTTCAGAAGGACTATCTTCCGGAGGAGATCCGAAAGGGACGGGAGCTGGCGGAATATAATTATGCCATCCGCACCATTCATTTTCCTCAGAATGAGGAGGAGCTTCTGTTTGCCAGAAAGCGTCTGGTGTTTGATGAATTCTTTTTGTTTGCCCTGACGTTGGCCCTGCTTCGCGGAAGCAATGAGGCGAAGGAAAACGGATTTCCGGTGACGGACTGGAGCCTGGCGGATCGGCTGGAACAGTCGTTGCCCTATGCACTGACCGGAGCGCAGAAGGACACACTCTCCGATATCCGGCGGGACCTGGGCGGAAAAACTCTTATGAGCCGGCTCATTCAGGGAGATGTTGGATCGGGAAAGACCATTGTGGCGGTCATGGCACTTCTTGCAGTGGTGCAAAGCGGATACCAGGGGGCTATGATGGCGCCGACAGAGGTGCTGGCGAGACAGCATTATGAATCCGTCTGCCGTCTGCTTGAGCAGGCGGGAATTGCATGTAAAACGGTGCTGCTGACAGGCTCCATGACAGCAAGACAGAAGCGGGATGCTTATGAGAAGATCCAGACCGGATATGCGAAGATTGTTATCGGAACCCATGCACTGATCCAGGATAAGGTGATTTTTGATAACCTGGGACTGGTCATCACCGATGAGCAGCACCGTTTTGGTGTTCAGCAGAGAAAGCTATTGTCGGAAAAGGGCGGGGAGCCCCATGTGTTGGTCATGAGTGCAACTCCGATCCCGCGGACCCTGGCGATCATCCTGTATGGTGACCTGGATATCTCCATCATGGATGAGCTCCCGGCAAAACGGCTTCCCATTAAAAATTGTGTGGTGGGTCCGTCCTACCGCCCCAATGCGTATCGATTTATCGCCGGAGAGGCGGCAAAGGGACGGCAGGTCTATGTGATCTGTCCGTTGGTAGAGGAAAGTGAGCTGATGGAGGGGGAAAACGTAGAGGATTATACGGAAAAATTAAGGCAGGCGCTTCCGCCGTCGGTCCGGGTGGAGTATCTCCACGGAAAAATGCGGGCAGCTGCGAAGGATGAGATCATGGCACGGTTTGCGGCAAACGAGATCCAGGTACTGGTATCGACGACGGTCATCGAGGTCGGCGTTGATGTGCCCAATGCCACGGTCATGATGATCGAAAATGCGGAACGGTTTGGACTGGCCCAGCTCCATCAGCTGCGCGGCCGGGTCGGACGTGGGCAGCATCAGTCCTATTGTATTTTTGTGAATACCTCCGGGGAGGAGGAAAACAAGCGGCTGGAGATTCTGAACAGGTCCAATGACGGCTTCTATATTGCCTCGGAGGATTTAAAGCTGCGGGGACCGGGAGATATTTTCGGAATCCGGCAGAGCGGCCTGGCGGAGTTTTCCATCGGAGATATTTACACGGATGCCGAGGTGTTAAAGGAAGCGGGAGAAGCGGCAAAGAGGATCCTTTCGGAGGATCGGACGCTGGAACTTCCGAAAAACCGGGTGCTCCGGGAAAAGCTGGAGCTTTCC
The DNA here is from genome assembly GCF_052118925.1 of Candidatus Paralachnospira sp. LCP21S3_A2. Taxonomy (NCBI): domain Bacteria; kingdom Bacillati; phylum Bacillota; class Clostridia; genus Candidatus Paralachnospira; species Candidatus Paralachnospira sp. LCP21S3_A2. The sequence continues at coordinate 16,074 of NZ_JBQKGG010000002.1, read as the reverse complement.
CTGGAAAAACGGACGGAAGCGGCGCTTGCTTTATAAGAATAAAATGACACCGGCGTTATAAAACAAAGCGGTATGTGGATCGGAGTCCGGAAACGGGAAGCACAGAGCTTCCTGCTCGTTTGTTCAACGAAAGAAATGTCCGCAGGACTTCAGGGATTCAAAGCAGGAATACGGGACGGCAAGTGTTCCTTTTCCGGTGCCGACACGGATGCTGGTCTTTGCTTTTCCGTGAAAATCGGAACCGCCGGTAAGAAACAGACCGTATTTTTTGCAGAGCCTTGCGACCAGGGCTTCTTCGGAGGGAGAATATCCGGAATAATAGCCTTCCATTCCTTTCAGGCCGTGACCGGCCAGCAGACCGGTGAAGGAATCCAGCTGCTGCTCACACATACGGGAGAGGATCGGATGGGCGAACACCGGGATTCCGCCGTAGGCAAGAAGAAACCGGACGGCCTCTTCCGGAGTGACTTTTTTTCGCGGGACATAGCAGGAGCAGCCTTTTCCGATAAGCTGTTTGAATGCCAGGTCTTTGTGGGCGATCTGAGCAGTGTCGGCCAGATAAACTGCCAGGTGGGCACGGGTTAAAACGGAATTTGGAAATGCTGTGCTCAGGGCTTTCATGGAAATGTCATAGCCCTTTGCCCGGAGCTTTTTTACCATGGACTCACAGCGCTCATTCCGGTCGGCCTGCCAGCGGGAGAGCTGGGACTGGAAGCCGGAGGAATGATAATGCATCCCGTACCCCAGGATATGGATTTCTTTATCGCCCCAGGAACAGGAAAGCTCAATACCCGGGAGCGTCTCCAGTCCGGCACGTTCGCAGGCCCGGAGCATTTCATCGGTTCCGGCGGTGGTATCGTGGTCGGTCAGGCAGATGGCAGAAAGCCCGCAGTCTTTCGCGAGAAAAGCAAGCTCTGACGGAGTACAGGAGCCGTCTGAGAAAACAGAGTGGAGATGTAAGTCAACGCAGTTCATGAGGATGGATCCTTTCCTGTTGCAAGATATGTTCTTAGTATAGCACAAAACTTTCTATTGCCATAGGGAACCTTTATCGGGTATAATAGACACTAGAAAAGTCTGATCTTAAGAAAAAAGGAGTAAAAAGAAATGACACTTTTGGAACAATGGAGAAAAATGGCATATGAGACCCAGATGAGTACCCAGGAGACAAATTATTTCTGGGGAAATTATTTTAATCTGGAGAAGGGGATCTATGAAAAGCTTCTGGCAGATCCGGATACGGTTGTAAGCGGAACCGTAAAGGAGCTGGCTGAAAAGTATGATGTGGAGCTGATGATCATGGTCGGCTTCCTGGATGGAATTGATGACAGCCTGAAGGTGAAGAATCCCATCGATACCATGGATGAGAATACCGAGGTAAGCCTTGATTTTGATAAAGAGCTTCTTTACAAGAATATGGTTGCTGCGAAGGCAGACTGGCTGTATGGACTGCCCCAGTGGAATGATATCTTTACACCGGAGAAGCAGAAGGAGCTTTATAAGGCACAGAAGTCCTCTACGACCGTTGTAAAGGGGAAAAAGGTTGGAAGAAACGATCCCTGCCCCTGCGGAAGCGGTAAAAAATACAAGCATTGCTGCGGGCGGTAACTGCAAGAAAAGAAGACTTCTGCAAAACAAAAAACAATGCCTGAAATTTTGTATTTTTTTGTGAACATTGTCAAAAAAGACGCAAAAAAAGGGAAATGACCTTGATTATTATTACCGAGCAAGTTATAATACAAAGGATATAATTAAAATTTTAACAGGTGCGTTTCGGCACCGGCGGCGATGATATGCAGCCTTTTTCGGGCGGCTGCCGCGTGGAAAGGAGACTGGATATGCACGTTATCACGGACGAAAACGGCAATGTGATCCCCCATGGACATGAGCATACGCATCATGACCACGACCATCACGATCATGACCACCACGAGCATGATCACGGACATGAGCACTGTCATACAGAAGAGTGCGGAAGCTGCGGAGGGTGTGCCGATCCGGAAAAAGAGACGATCGCACTGGTTGGTTATATGGTAGATCATAATAAGCATCATGCCATGGAGCTTGCCGATATGGCAAAAAAGCTTCGCGAAATGGGAAAAACAGAGGCGGCTGATCAGATTGATCGTGCGGTTTCTGATTTTGAAAGCGGAAATGTACGCTTAAGCGTTGCACTTTCCCTGTTAAAGTAAGATTCATTCAAGCAGGAGGTGACAGATATGTGTCTTGCGTCTGTATATGGAAAGAAAACAGAGGAGGATGAAACACTTCTTCTGAAGAATGTCAACAAGATCCTGATCGATGGTGAGGATATCACCATGTACGATATCATCGGACAGGAGATGAAGCTGAAGGGCGCGGTGACGGAGGTCGACCTGGCAAACAGTGTCGTAAAGATCCGCTGTACCGACTGACAACCATGGGTTTCAAACAATTTGAAATATACTTAGGAGGTATAACACTATGGCAAAGAAAAAACTCACAGAACTGATGAAAGAACGGCAGCTCCTTTCCTTCGAGCTTTTCCCGCCCAAGACCGACAAGGGTATGGAAAATCTTCCCGGAACGATCGAGAAGCTCTGCAAGTTCAAACCTGATTATATTTCCTGTACGTACGGTGCAGGCGGCGGAAATGTAGGCCGTAACAGAGATGTATGTCAGGAGATCATCAAGGCAGGAACCACCCCTGTTACCCACTTCACTGTAATCAAGAATACAAAAGAGGGTATCAAGGAGCAGCTCCAGACTTACTTAAACGAAGGCGTAGATCATATGCTGGCTCTCCGCGGCGATATTCCGCTGGGTGAGACCACAACCTGTGGTGATTTCAACTACGCAACCGACCTTGTAAAATTCGTTCGTGATGAGTTTGGTGATCAGTTTGAGATCGCAGTAGCAGGATCTCCCGAAGGTCATATCTCATGCCGCAGCTTAGAATCCGATATCGCAGTTCTGAAGCAGAAGCAGGACAACGGCGCAGACTACATTATGACTCAGCTCTGCTGGGATATGGAGCAGTTCAAATACTGGCTGGATGCGATCCGTACTGCCGGCGTTACCATGCCCGTTGATGTAGGTATTATGCCGATTCTTGATCAGGCAGCTACCATCAACATGGCACTTTCCAGAAACGGCTGTGTAATGGAAAGAGAGTTGTCCAGACTGATCTCCAAGTACTGGCTGTTCCCGAATCCGTTCGCTGCAAAGGATGCAGACGGAAAGCCTTTCGATATGTTCTACGAGCAGAAGGTTAAGGATTTCAAGGAAGCTGGTATCGAGTACACCATCAAGCAGATCGACAAGTATCGTGCTCTTGGTATCGATGGTATCCATCTGTACGCACTGAACAAGTGGCAGGATGTTTCCAGAATCATCGAAGAGTCTGGAATGGCTACCCTCATCTAATCAAATCGATATTCTAACAGAAGGAGGGCTTCAGAGTGGCCTATACAATTGCAGTTGCAGGCAAAGGCGGCGTGGGAAAAACGACTCTTTGCGGTCTGCTGATTCAGTATCTTTGTGAGACGAAAAAAGGACCGGTCCTTGCGGTCGATGCCGATGCTAATTCCAACCTGAATGAGGTACTTGGCGTAAAGGTAGAAGAGACCCTTGGCGATATCCGGGAGGAAGTGGCGAGAGCTGAGATGGCAAATCCCAGTCCGATCCCTGCAGGAATGTCCAAGCAGGATTATATGGCATTCCGTCTCGAGTCCGCACTGATCGAAGAAGATGACTATGATCTGGTGGTTATGGGCAGGACTCAGGGGTCCGGTTGCTATTGTTATGTAAATGGGCTTCTGTCAGCCCAGGTTGCCAGACTTTCCAGCCAGTATGAGTACATTGTGGTGGATAATGAAGCCGGAATGGAACACATCAGCCGCGGGATTCTTCCCCATGTGGATGCCGTGCTTCTGGTGAGCGACTGCTCCAGAAGAGGAATCCAGGCCGTCGGCAGGATTGCAGAGCTGGTAAAAGAATGCAAATTGAATCCCAAAACGGTTGGCCTGATCGTCAACCGGGCACCGAAGGGCGAGTTAAACGCCGGTGTCAAGGAGGAAATCGAACATCAGGGACTAAACTTAATTGGTGTTGTTCCCCACAGCGAAGAGGTCTATGAGCTGGACTGTGAGGGCAAACCGACATCGTTGAACCTTCCCCAGGATTCTCCGGTGCGCAGGGCTCTGATTGAAGCAGTAGAGAAGCTGTTACATTCTTAAACGTTTTACAGCCCGCCCTGAAACGGGCGGGTATACTGAAGGAGGTTTATAATGGGAGACTTTAAGTTAACAACTGTTGAGCAGTTTGAAGCGGATACCGCCAGACTTCTTGAAACAGGCGCAAAGGTAGGTGCTGATTCCTGGCAGTTACGAGTGAAGAATCAGACCCCTCACTGTAAGTTCGGTGAGCAGGGTGTCTGCTGCCGTATCTGTGCAATGGGTCCCTGCCGTATTACACCCAAGGCGCCCAGAGGAATCTGCGGCTGTGATGTACATGGTATCGTTGGCCGTAACTTCTTAAAATTCACTGCAGGCGGTGCTGCAACACATTCCGATCACGGCCGTGAGATCTGCCATACGCTGTACCTCTCCAAAGAGGGCGGAAACTATCAGGTAAAGGATCCTGAGAAGTTAATCCGGATCGCAAAAGAGTGGGGCGTTGAGACGGAGGGCAAGGATATCTACGATCTGGCTCATGAGATGGCAGAGCTTGCACTTCTTGAGTATGGTAAGCCCTTCGGAAACCAGAGATGGTTAAAGAGAGCTCCGAAGCATACGCAGGAGATCTGGGAGAGAGAGGGAATTGCTCCCCGTGCCATCGACCGTGAGGTTGCAACTTCCTTACATATGACTCATATGGGATGTTCCTCCAAGCCCGAAGCTCTGATCCGTCAGTCCCTGAGAGCAGGTCTGGCAGATGGATGGGGCGGTTCCATGTGCGGAACCGAGTTCTCCGATGTTCTGTTCGGAACTCCCAAGCCGATTGATACAGAAGCAAACCTCGGTGTTATGAATGTTGAGAACGTAAACATCGTGGTTCACGGACATGATCCGAGCCTTTCCGAGATGGTCTGCGAGTATGCTGACGATCCTGAAATGATCGCTTATGCAAAGAGCTTCGGTGCAAAGGGCATCACCGTTTCCGGTGTCTGCTGTACCTCTAACGAGGTTGCCATGAGACGTGGTATTCCGATGGCCGGAAACTTCTTACAGCAGGAGAACGTGGTTCTGACCGGTGCCTGTGAAGCAATCGTTGTTGACGTTCAGTGTATTTTCCCTGCTTTAGGGCCGCTCAGCAAGTGCTTCCATACCAAGTTCATCACAACCTCTCCCATCGCTCAGATGCCTGACTCTGAATTTATCGAGTTCCATGCAGAAAATGCCGGTGAGAATGCAAAGGCAATCGTAAAGATGGCCTGTGAAAACTTCGCAAACAGAAAGCCCGAGCTGGTTCATATTCCTGAAACAAAGCAGAAAGCTACGGTTGGCTATTCTGTAGAGGCACTGGTTAAGGTTCTTGACGGTGTTACAAACAGCCAGGTTGATGTGACCGGAACAACAAAGCCCCTTCTGGAGTGCATTACCTCCGGTGTTATCCGTGGTGCGGTAGCCATGGTAGGCTGCAACAATCCCAAGGTTCGCCCGGATACCGCTCATATCGAGCTGATGAAGAAAATGATCGCAAACGACATCGTGATCATTGCCTCTGGCTGCTCCGCTCAGGCTGCAGCAAAGGCAGGTCTGATGGACAAGGCAGCAAAGGATCTCTGCGGCGCCGGCTTAAAGAGAGTCTGCGAGCTGGCAGATATCCCTCCCGTACTGCATATGGGCTCCTGCGTAGATATCAGCCGTATGCTGATCTTAGCAGCTGAACTGTCCAAGGATTCCGGACTTCCGATCTCCAAGCTGCCGGTAGTCGGCTGTGCTCCCGAGTGGATGTCTGAGAAGGCTGTATCCATCGGTAACTACGTAGTAGCAACCGGTCTCGACACCTTCCTTGGCGTAGATCCTTATGTATCCGGCTCCAGCGAGGTGGCTGAGCTGTTAACAAGCGGCGTAAGAGACTGGGTTGAGGCTGCTTATACCGTTGAAAAAGACATCGACAAGCTTGGCGATGCCATGATCGAAAGAATTGAAGAAAAGAGAGCTGCTCTGGGAATCTAATCCCGGGCAGGCTTCAAAGACCAGAGGTGAATAGAAGATGAAGATTGCGGTAACAGGAAAGGGAGGCGTTGGAAAGACGACCATCGCAGCGACCCTGGCGAGACTTTATGCAGCAGAGGGGAAGCACGTACTGGCGGCGGATGTGGATCCGGATGCGAATCTGGGACTGGCCCTGGGCTTTTCAGAAGAGGAGCTTGACAGTATCGTACCGATCTCCAAAATGCGAAAGCTGATTCAGGAGCGGACGGGGGCGGATGCCACCAATACCTTCTTTAAATTGAATCCGAAGGTGGATGATATTCCGGACCTGTATGCCAAGACCTGCAACGGGGTAAAGCTTTTAACGCTTGGGACGGTGGAAACCGGCGGAAGCGGCTGTGTGTGCCCGGAGCATGTCATGTTAAAGCGGATCATCAATCATCTGGTCCTGCGCAGCAACGATGTGGTCATTCTTGACATGGAGGCCGGTCTGGAGCATCTGGGCCGAGGTACCACAGAGGGAATGGATCAGTTCATCGTGGTGATCGAGCCCGGAGCAAGAAGCGTTCAGACCTATAAGAACGTGAAGCGTCTGGCTGATGACCTTGGCGTTAAGCAGGTTCGTGTCGTGGCCAACAAGGTACGTGACGAGAAAGATGAGGAATTCGTGAGAAGCAAGATTCCGGCTGAGGATCTTCTGGGCTTTGTTCATTATAATTCTGAAGTCATAGATGCAGACCGTCAGGGACTCTCGCCGTTTGACGAGAGCCCGACGGCCAAAGCCGAGATCGAACAGATCAAAGCGAAAATAGATGAAGAAGCAAACTAATAGGAGGTAAAAACCGTGACACTTTTTGATAGAGTATTTACTGGTAACGATGCAGTATACGGCCTCACTGAGGGTGCAATCAATGCTGCAATCGAAAAATACGGCGCTGACAAGGCCGTATCCTTCCCCAATACCGCTTACAGCCTTCCCTGCTACTACGGTGTAACAGGTACAAAGGTAACAAACCTGGGCGAGTTAAAGGAAGCTCTTGGTGTAGTGAAGACCCTGATGACCCGTGAAGCAAAGCTTCATGACGCGTTCATGAGCGGTATTGCAACTGCCCTCTGTGCAGAGTTTATCGAAGTGCTGAAGTACATCGATGGTGCTGAGCCCTACAGCGAGCCTTGCTATGGCCATCTGGCTGATGCAGTGATCCGTGAGCTGGGCGTTCCGCTGGTAACCGGCGATATCCCCGGTGTAGCTGTTATCCTCGGAAAGGCTCCCACTGCAGACGAAGCAGCTGATCTGGTAAAGAGCTACCAGGCACAGGGTATTTTAGTAACCCTGGTTGGTGACTGCATCGATCAGTGTGTAGAAAAGGGCGTTAACATGGGCGCAGGCGTTCGTGTGATCCCTCTGGGCAAGGATGTAACTTCCGTAATCCACGTTGTATCCGTAGCAGTCAGAGCAGCTCTGATCTTCGGTAACGTGGCACCTGGAGATGCAGGCGCTCTGATGAAGTACACCATGGACCGTGTACCTGCATTCGTAAACGCATTCGGACCTCTGGATGATGTTGTTGTTGCATGCGGCGCCGGCGCGATCGCACTTGGTTTCCCGGTTATCACCAACGATCCCGAAGCTACCCGTGTTCCCAAGAGCCTGATCGTTCAGGAAGATGTTTCCAAGTTCAACCCGACCTCCCTTGAGGCTCGTGATATCAAGATCAAGATCACCCATATCGATATCCCGGTTGCCTTCGCTTCCGCATTCGAGGGCGAGATCATCAGAAGAAAGCAGATGCAGGTTGAGTTCGATGGCTCCAGAGTTGACTGCTTCGAGCTGGTTCAGACAAAGGATGCTTCCGAGATTGAAGATCATAAGATCGAAGTGATCGGACCTGATTTTGATACCTTTGAATTCGGCAGCAAGCACAGCATTGCCTACATCGTTGAAGTTGCTGGCAAGAGCATGCAGTCCGACTTTGAATCCGTATTTGAGCGTAAGTTCCACAGCTACATCAACTGTATCGAAGGCGTTATGCACACCGGCCAGCGTGATATGATCCGTATCCGTATCAGCGACGCTGCATTCCAGGCTGGTTTCCGTGCTAAGCATATCGGTGAGGTTCTGTACGCGAAGATCAAGAACGACTTTGATGCCGTTGTTGACAAGTGCCAGGTTAAGGTTATCACCGATCCTGAGCTGGTTACCAAGCTTCGTCATGAGCTGGCAATCCCTGCATTCGACAAGCGTGATGACAGACTGAAGTCCTTAACCGATGAGTCTGTTGATGTATACTACAGCTGCATCATGTGCCAGGCATTCTCCCCGAGCCATGTATGTGTGGTTACTCCCGAGCGTCTCGGTCTCTGCGGTGCTGTTTCATGGTTAGATGCAAAGGCAACCAACGAGCTGGAGCCCACCGGCCCCTGCCAGGTAATCACAAAAGAGCGTCCCATCGATGAGAGAATCGGTGAGTACGAGGACGTAAATGAGGCAGTTCGTAAGTTCTCCAACGGTGCACTGGAAGAGGTATCCCTGTACTCCATCATGGAGAAGCCCATGACCTCCTGCGGATGCTTCGAGTGTATCTGCGGTATCGAGCCTTTCTCCAACGGTGTTATCATCGCTAACCGTGAGTACGCAGGCCAGACTCCTCTGGGCATGACCTTCCCCGATCTGGCTTCCATGACCGGCGGCGGCGTTCAGACTCCTGGTTTCATGGGCCATGGAAAGCATTTCATCGCTTCCAAGAAGTTCATGAAGGCAGAAGGCGGTATCGAGAGAATCGTATGGATGCCTAAGGATCTGAAAGAGCAGGTAGCAGAGAGATTAAACGAGACCGCAAAAGAACTCTACGGAATCGATAACTTCACCGACATGATCGCCGATGAAACCGTAACCACCGATCCCGAAGAACTCGTAGCATTCCTGACCGAAAAAGGACATCCCGCCCTCGGCATGGAACCCATGATGTAAAGCCGAGGAAAGGAAACCAAGCGGCTGCGGAGCAGACATTTGGTTTCCGCGCAGGCTTTAACGACGGACCTGTGCCGTACCGAAAGGTACGAAACGCCTGCGACAGCAGGCAGCACAGGTCTGGAGTATAGAGCGGAATGGCCAAGCACCCGCAAAGCGGGTATTTGGCCGGCGCCGACGGTGCTTAACGATGGAAGCACACACAGGGCCGCAGGCACTGTAAAAAGGCTCGCGTAAGCGAGACTGTGCGGTTCCAGAGTCTAAGGCACTGTAGAGGTGCTTAACGAGGAAAATGTGCCGTACCGAAAGGTACGAAACGCCTGCGAAAGCAGGCAGCACAGGTCTGGAGTATAGAGCGGAATGGCCAAGCACCCGCAAAGCGGGTATTTGGCCGGCGCCCGGAGTCTGAGACGCCAAAGGCTTCACCATTTGTTTTACTAATCCCAGCACATGGCTGTCCTGATAGGGAGGGCAGCCTCTGTGCTGATTAGAATTTATATATAACCAAAGAAATCTTTTAAGGAGGCGAGTAGGAAATGCCGTTTACAAAGAAATTACAGAAATTCAACGCGACAATCCGCACAGTTGAACTCGGCACAGGTGACAAAGCTGTAAAACTCGGAGGAGGAAATACACTTCCTTTCTATTCTTTTGATGCTCCGACTGCAAATACAGCAAAAATTGGTATCGAAATTTCCGATCTTGGTCTTGCTTCTGAGCCCGAATGCATCAAGAAGTATTATGAGGGCTGCGAGACCGTAGCAGACATTGCAAAGAAAGCAGCAACCGTTGAGGGTGTTGATTTTGTAGTTCTGAAGCTTGAGGGCGGAGATCCCAACGGTCAGGACAAGTCCGTTGAGGAGCTGGTAGGTGTTGCCAAGGAAGTATCCGAAGCAATTGACCTTCCCCTGGTAGTAGAAGGCTGCAAGAACGTTAAGAAGGATGCAGATCTGCTTCCCAAGGTAGCAGAGGCTCTTCAGGGCAAGAACGTTCTTCTGATGTCCGCAAGAGAAGAAGATTACAAGAATATCGCAGCAGCAGCAGGTCTTGCATATGACCAGCTGATCGGCGCTGAGTCTGCCGTAGATATCAACCTGGCAAAGCAGTTAAACGTACTGATCAAGCAGCTGGGCGTTGACACCGGCAAGATCGTGATGAACGTAGGTTCCGCAGCAGCCGGATATGGTTTTGACTATGTTATCTCCACCATGGACCGTGTAAGAGCAGCAGCTCTGGGACAGGCAGATGATTCTCTGCTGATGCCCGTGATCACTCCCATCTCTTCTGAGACCTGGAGTGTAAAGGAGTCTTCTGCATCTGAGCAGGACGTTCCCGAATGGGGCGATGTGGAAGCAAGAGGCATCGATATGGAAATCGAGACAGCAGTTGCATGCTTAAGCTGTGGTACGGACGCCGTTATCTTAAAGCACCCCGTATCCATCGCAACCGTTTCCAAGCTGATTAAGGCACTTGCTTAATTCAAACAGGAGGAGAAAACAATGGCATTAAATGGTATTGCAATTTTTAAATTAACGCCCAAGAAAAACTGCAAAGAATGTGGTTGCCCTACCTGTATGGCATTTTCCATGAAGGTAGCCCAGGGTGCAATGACAATTGATCAGTGTCCTCATATGAGCGAGGATGCAATCGCAACTCTGTCCGAGGCTTCTGCACCGCCGATGAAGTCCATCAAGGTTGGTTTCAAGCCCTTCGCAGATAATAAAAATGACAGTGACAAGGAATACGCTCTTGGCGGCGAAACCGTTCTTTTCAGACATGAGAAGACCTTCGTAAACAAGACAAGATATGCTTCCACCCTCTGCACCGGTATGGATGATGCAAAGGTTGAGGAAGTATTAAAGAACGTGGCAGCTATCGATTATGACCGTATCGGCGATCGGATGTATGTCGAGTTCATTAATGTAAACTGCGGCGAGGGAGCAACTCCCGATCAGTACGCAGCACTGGTAAAGAAGGCGGCAGATGCAAACCGTTCCATTATCCTGAACGTAAAGGATGAGGCATGTGCAAAGGCTGCTTTAGATGTATGCAAGGACAAGAAGCCGATCCTCAATGCAGCGGATGCTTCCAATTATGAAGCAATGAACAAGCTTGCAACGGAAGCAGGTGTGGTTCTCGGTGTCGGAGCTTCTTCCGTAGAAGAGCTTTATGATACGGTAGCAGCAATCGAAAAGGCCGGAAACAAGAACCTGATCCTTGATGTAACCGGCGCAGATGTGAAGGAAACCTTCATGAATGCAGTTCTGGTTCGTCGTGCTGCTTTAAAGGATACCGATCGTACCTTCGGTTACCCCAGCATCGTAAACGTTGCAAAGCTGGCTCTGGGCGATGAGCATATGCAGGCTGCCCTGGCTGCTCTGTTTACCATGAAATATGGTTCCATCGTTGTTGTTGAAAACATGAGCTATGCACAGGCTCTTCCTCTTTACGGCTTACGTCAGAATCTGTTTACAGATCCTCAGAAGGCTCCCAGAATCGAGCCCGGTATCTACCCTATCAACGGTGCTGATGAAAATTCCATCTGCCTGACAACCGTAGACTTCGCACTTACCTACTTCCTGGTATCCGGTGAGCTGGAGCGTTCCGGCGTTCCCTGTAACCTGCTGATCAGCGATGCAGGCGGACTTTCCGTTCTGACTTCCTGGGCAGCCGGCAAGTTCTCCGCAGGAACTATTGCAAAGTATATTCAGGAGTTTGATATTGAGAATAAGATCAAGAACCGTACTCTGGTTCTCCCTGGAAAGGTTGCCGTATTAAAGGGCGATCTGGAAGCAAAGCTTCCTGGTTGGAACATCGTAGTAGGACCTACTGAGGCTGTACAGCTCGTTAAGTTCTTAAAGGATATGCAGGCGAACGGCCAGGCGTAATCCTTACTATTTCAATCAAAAGGAGAAAAACTATGGAAAAATTTGTATCTATCGGTGAGAGACTTTCCACGACAGCCCCTGCAGTAAACAAGGCATTCCTCGAGAGAGATCCTGAGCCCATCTTAAAGAGAGCAAAGGCTCAGCTTGATGCCGGTGCAACTTACCTGGATGTAAACATCGGACCGGCTGAGGGATATGGTGAAGACCTGATGAAGTGGGCAGTACAGCTTCTTCAGAGCAACTTCGACAATGTTCCCCTGGCTCTGGATACTTCCAACAAGGCTGCTATCGAGGCTGGTATCTCCGTATATAACCGTGCAAAGGGCAAGCCCATCGTAAACTCCGCTGACGCAGCAGGCAGAATCGAGAACATCGACCTGGCAGCAGCAAACGATGCCATCGTAATCGCACTTTGCAACGGCGAAGGTATTGCTGCAGACAACGAAGAGCGTATGGGATACTGCCAGATGCTTCTGGAGAGAGGCCTTTCCCTCGGCATGGAAACCGAAGATATGTGGTTCGATCCGTTATTCCTGGTTATCAAGGGAATGCAGGACAAGCAGATGGACGTATTAAACTTCATCGGCGACCTGACGGATATGGGTCTGAAGACCACCGGCGGTCTGTCCAACAACTCCAACGGTATGCCCAAGCACATCCGTCCCATCATGGACTCCGCTATGGTAGCTATGGCTATGATGAAGGGTCTGACCTCCGCAATCGTTAACCCTAACGACCTGAGACTGATGGAAACCATCAAGTCCTGCGATATCATCAGAAACGCAACTCTGTATGCAGATTCTTATCTTGAAGTTTAATTACGGGCTTTAAGGTGAGCAGTTATGTTTAAGGTAACATTTCAGTTTGAAAGCGGCGAAGGTGTGGAAGCCTTCGCTGCTTCCGGTGAAAACCTTCTTGAGATAGCGAGAAAAACAAATGTAGCTATCGATGCGCCCTGTTCCGGAAATGCCGCCTGCGGCAAATGCCGGGTAAAGCTGCTGGAGGGCGAGCTGGATTCCCAGCAGACCCGCCATATCAGTGATGAAGAGTATGCGGAGGGCTGGCGCCTTGCCTGTGTCAGCAAGGTGATCGCAGATGTCAAGGTGATGGTTCCGGATATCGCTTCCGCCTATAAGAGCCGCATGAAAGCGGCTGATCTGAGTTCTCCCGAGGAATTGAAAATTTTTCAGGAGGCAAAGAGCGATCTGCAGGCCGCAGGAATCGAGCTGAAAAACAGCCTGGAGCTGGTGGCACTTGCCATGAGTGTGCCGTCTATTGACGATACCATGCCGGATGTAGAGCGGCTGGAGCGTGCGGTGGCAGCGGCCACGGGAATCAAAAAAGTGACCGTTCCGTACAGTGTATTAAAAGAACTCCCTGACAAGCTTCGGGAATATAACTTTGAGGTTCAGTGCGTGATCCGGCGTACCAGCCGCGATGTTTTTGTATATGACCTTTACGGCAAGGATGAAAAGGTCCGTGCCGGCGGTCTGGTAGTGGATATCGGTACAACTACGGTATCGGCACTGATCATTGATATGCTGAACGGAGACATTCTGGCGAAGGCAACTACCGGAAATGGTCAGATCCGTTTCGGTGCCGATGTCATTAACCGGATCATCGAATCCAGGAAACCCGGCGGTCAGAAAAAGCTTCAGGATGCAGTTATTAAGGAGACCATCAATCCGTTGGTGGAAACTATGTGCCGGACCAGCGGCTTAAAGAACCATCAGATTTACCGGATGTGTGTAGGTGCAAACTCTACCATGAACCATCTGTTTGCCGGGGTCAATGCGGATCCCCTTCGGACGGAGCCTTATATTCCGGCATTCTTTAAGACCAATTCCTTATACGCAAATGATCTTGGAATTGAGATCAATCCTGATGCGCATATTATCATTGCGCCCAACATCGGAAGCTATGTAGGCGGCGATATTACTGCCGGAACACTGGTCAGCATGATCTGGAACCGTCCGGAAATGTCGATCTTTATCGACCTTGGAACAAATGGTGAGATCGTGTTTGGCAATTCGGATTTCCTGATGAGCTGTGCATGTTCTGCAGGCCCTGCCTTCGAGGGCGGCGATATCAGCTGTGGTATGCGTGCTACGGACGGTGCCATTGAGAAGTGTACCATTGATGCAGAAACTATGGAACCGACCTTCTCCGTCATCGGAGAGCCCGGTCAGAAGCCGGTTGGACTTTGCGGCTCCGGTATCATTGATGTGATCAGTGAACTGTTCCGGTGCAGCATGATCAGTCCCAAAGGAAAGTTTATCCGTGAGGGAAAGCGGATCCGTCATGACAAATATGGTATGGGAAGCTATGTACTGGCATTCCAGGAGGATGCAGGCTCCGTCAAAGATGTGGAGATCACAGAGGTTGACATCGATAACTTTATCCGTGCAAAGGGAGCAATCTTTTCTGCCATTCAGACACTGCTTTCTTCCCTGGATTTTGATGTGTCCATGGTGGATGATGTGTATGTGGCAGGCGGTATCGGAAGCGGCATCAATATGAAAAATGCCGTAGGCATCGGAATGCTTCCGGATATCCCGCTGGAGAAGTTCCATTATATCGGAAACTCCTCCCTGTCCGGCTCTTATGCGATGCTTCTTTCCAGTGAGGCGGAGCGGAAGGTTTATGAACTTGCCAGAAGCATGACTTATTTGGAATTATCAACAACCCCCGGGTATATGGACGAGTTTGTGGCGGCATGCTTTATTCCCCACACCAACACCTCGCTGTTCCCGTCTGTGACTCAGGTAGAGATTAAATAAGAGAGGGCTTATGAGTATCCCTTATGAACAGGATCAGAAGGATCGGGTTCCTTTTGAGACATATAAAGCAAGGTTCGCTGCCTCAGATCCGGAGCTTCTGTCCCAGGTAAGCGGCGTACCTTATGACCCTCAGACCGGACTGTTTACGGTCCGTCTGATGAACAAGCGTTATACGATCCATTTTCCGGATTTTGCGGTGGTCTGCCTGGATAATGACGGCACCTATGCACCGCTTCTTTCGGATATGGCATCGAAAATCCTTCTTGTCCGCTATTTGTTAGAGGCCAAGAGAGTGCCCTTTAAGGGTGAGTTTTATGCTTACGCAGATATGCCCTGGGGAAATCATTATAACCAGGTATTTCAGGGGCGCTGCGTAAAGCGTCTTGCCTTTTCCTTCGGCTTCCAGCTTGATCGGTTCTGTCAGGTTATGGAGCTGGTGGGAGGCACAAAGCTTTCCGTGGGGGATGCAGGCTATGAGTTTGCATTTCTTGACGAGTTAAGGCTCCAGTTCCTTTTATGGGAGGGCGACGAGGAATTTCCTCCGTCAGCTCAGATTTTATTCTCCGATAATTTCTCGTCCGCGTTTGCGGGAGAGGATATGGCGTATGTGGGAGATATTTCCATTGGTACGCTGAAAGCTTTGGCTAAGGGTCTTTAAGTGAGATCCTGGTTATAAAGTAGAGTAGGTATTGTGCGTCAAGTGTCACCGGATGGAATGTTGAGGGTGAACGAAAGATGTAAAAACAAGAAGAAACCATCTGCGTTACAATGCCGCGTTCGCTACTGTATATATATTAGTTCCGCACAGCGGGACATCAAACAAAACATATGTGTACAGGCGGGCAGAGAAGCTGCCCTGCGAGAAAGGAGATCTAATTATGGGATTCAAAACAGACATTGAAATTGCACAGGAGTGCCAGCCGGAACTGATTACCAAGATTGCCGAGAAGGCAGGAATCGATGACAAGTATCTGGAGCAGTACGGAAAGTACAAGGCAAAGATTGATTACAATTTATTAAAGGACTCTGATAAGGAGAACGGCAAGCTGATCCTGGTAACAGCGATCAACCCGACTCCTGCAGGCGAAGGAAAGACGACCACCAGCGTAGGTCTTGCAGACGGATTATCCAAGATCGGAAAGAACGTTATGGTAGCGCTCCGTGAGCCCTCCCTCGGACCGGTATTCGGTGTAAAGGGCGGCGCAGCAGGCGGCGGCTATGCACAGGTGGTTCCCATGGAGGATATCAACCTTCATTTTACCGGTGACTTCCATGCCATCGGTGCAGCAAACAAC